>JBAXVO010000171.1:0-7151 GCA_037129355.1 Deltaproteobacteria bacterium
CCCCGGACCTCGGACGACTCAACCGGGGGCTTGTAGCCGAGGTAGGCCGCAACCATCTCGTGCACCGGAGGGCAACGGTTCCAGTACTCGTAGAGGTCTTCGACCTGGCGCCACCTCATCTCGTCGGCCTCCCTCGGCGTGAGTCCCAGCGTTGTGCAGACGCGCCCGTAGACGTCCGCGAAGTTGATCGGGGCTACGGGCTCGTCACGTTTGGGAGCACCCGCACTCTCGACGACGAGAAGATGAGCTTCAGGAGGACGACCGAGTCGGCCGAGGAGATCGCCTCGTCGAGGAAGTCCCTGGACACGCTCGGGTGGTTCTCCCGGACGGCCTCGTAGATGGTGTCGAGGACGAGGGCCTGCTCCTCGGCCGTCGGCATCCCGGTGATCTTGGTGAGCTTCTCGATCCGGCCGCTCTCGGTGAGCGCCCGCATGTGCCGGAGGGAGAGTCCTGGGACCCAGAACTCCTCCCCCGCGATGATGACCCGCGTGCCTCCGTACTTCGGATCCATGGTTTCCCCCTGCGTGCGTCGGTTAGACCTCGTAGAACTCCGCGATCTTCCCGGTGGCGTCGGCGAAGACCTTCATCTCGAGCGACTGCGTGAAGAAGTCGTTGTTCTTGAACCCCAGATCGAGGCTCGGGAGGACGATGGCCGGGAAGTACCAGCCGATCTTCCGGGTGGTCCCGTCGGCCTGCGTGGTCTGCTGGAAGAGGTAGGCCGCGAAGGTCGTCGCGAGGCCCACGGCCTGGTTGTTCGCCGTCCAGGTCGTCCCGGCGGTCGCCGAGTAGATGAACGAGGCGTAGACCGCGTCGGTGGCGCCGCCCGTGGAGTAGGCGCCGAGGGTGTTCTTGTACTCGCCCGCGGCCGGCGTGCCGCCGTTGTACTTCAGCGGCTGGCCGTTCGACTGGAAGGTCAGGCCGAGGTCCGCCACGAAGGCGAAGCCGGCCGGGCTCCCCACGTCCGCGGTGGCGATGGTGAAGGCCGAGGCGGCCGCGGCCTTCGCGACCGTCGCGACGTACTTGGCGGCGGCGGCGGAGGTCGCGCCCATCACGGCGCCGACGAGCGGGGCGGTGAGCTGCGCGAACTTGGCGGTGAGGGCGTACTGCTTCTCCACTTCGGCCACCAGGACGGCGACCTTGTTCGCGCCCATCAGCGTCTTCACCGTGCCGTCGATCTTCAGCTGGACGTCCTGGAGGACGCCGGCCTGGTAGGCGTTGTTGGAGGTGTCGCGGACGGCGAGGAACCCGGAACCGATGAAGCTTGCATTGATCGACATTGCATTTCTCCCTGTTGCGGGTTAACCCGCGGCCAATACTGAAAGCGTGACGAGAGCGACCGCGCGGTCGCCGAACGAACCCTCATCCGTCTGGATCGACGGCACCTCTACCGAGTGAACAAGGCCTCCCAGCGTGGTCGCGACGCCCGTCCCCATCCCGGCGGGGTCGAGCGCAGGATCCCGATTGACGGCGTCGGCAATCGCGTCGCAATACCTGTTCAATTGCTCGGAGGGTCCGATTGATCCCCCCTCGTGAACGTACAGGTAGACCAGGTACTCAATCTGCCAGAGGGGGTATTGCCCGACCGGCGTCACCGTGTTCGACGAGCCCACGCCCAGGAAGAGCGCGGGGCACTCCGCCGCCGCCACGTCCTCCCACGCCCGCGGCTTCCGGCCGAAGGTGAGGATCCCCTCGATCGTCTTCAGGCGCTCGAAGAGAGCGGCGGTGACGGTCTCGCGGTTCACAGGCCCACGCTCTTCGTGATGGCGGTGAGGCGCTCACGGAACGTCCCGCGGAGCTGCGCCAGCGCCGGCTTCAGGAACGGGTGGGCCACGATGCGGCGGCCGCCCCGCTGCTCTGCGTAGGCCTTCCAGTGGGCCTGGGTCCTGGGGTTGCGCTGCCAGGACCCCTTGGCCTTCCTCGCCGAGACCACGGCCGGCCCCCACGGGCCCAGCACGGAGCTCGTCCCGATGAAGGTGTGCCGCGGGTTCGGGGTGTAGCCCGACTCCTGGAACCGGCCGTAGAAAGCGCCGCTCCGGGAGATGTCGGTTCCGACTGCTGCCAGGATGGCCTTGTCCGTCTCCATGCCGGAGGCCTGGATGGACGCGGCGAGGGCGCCGGTCTTCCGGGGCGCCAGAGCTCGAGCTGCGCCCACCAGCTGGGCGGCCTGGGCCTGGACCTCGGAACGAAGGCGGAGCCGCAGCGTGGCAGAGAACTGCCGCAGGTCGACCGCGACCGTCTCGGCCCCGACCATCTTCCCCTGTAGGCGGATGGTCGGCACGCTACAGGGACCTCCGGTAAGCCTCGATCGTCGCGACCACCCGCGCCGGGGGCGCGTAGTAGAAGACGGTCGAGCCCGACGAGTTGTTGTGGGACTGCTGCCCCACCCGCTCCTTCTCCCGGTACATGAGCGCGGCCATCTCGACGACGGACTGGCGGATGTCCTCGGGCACGGTCTCGAACCCCGCCCGGTAGGAGAGCTTCACGTTGGCGACGCCCTGCGTGGACGGGTAGCCCATCGGCGCCACGATGGGCCCGAAGGAGCTGACCGCGACGCCGCGCAGGGTGATGAGGTTCCCGCGAAGGAACCAGCCCTCGACTCCGTAGCCGGTGGAGGCGGGGACCGTGATGCCGTTGATCTCGAGCGACGTGACCGAGATCACCGGGTACTCCGGGGGGACGATGTTGGCGCGTCCGTCCCCGTCCAGCTCGACGACGTAGTCGGTGGCGAGGATGGTCCGCCCGGTCTGCTGCTCGAAGTAGGACGAGGCCGCGGCGACCAGGCGCGTGAGGAGATCATCGTCCCCCGAGTGGGAGATCGAGAGGAAGCTCTTCAGGTCGGCGACGCTGGCCAGTGCCATCGGTTCCCTCGAGTGGACCCCGAGGCCCCCCCCTGCGAACGAGGGGGAGCCTCAGAGCCCTGGCGCGACTACACCGGGTAGTTCGGGTCGAGCGCCTGGACGATGGCGGCCACGAGGTTCGTGCCGGTCGTCGTGCAGACCACCGCGAAGTACTTCCCGGCCGGGATGGCGCTCTCGAGGACGTCGATGCGGCCGGTGGCGGAAGCCGCCGAGAGCGCCAGCGAGTAGCCGCTCACGTCGACGGGGTTCGTGCCGTTGGCGTCGTCGCAGCTCTGCACCTTGAAGGTGCAGGAGCCGCCGCCGAGGGCGCCCACGATGCAGTGGACGACGAAGGCGCGGGCCTTGGCCGGCAGGATGGCGCCGGCGGTGCCGATGGTGGACGAGGTCGAGGCCAGCGACTGCGGCTTGACCGCGTTGAGGACGACGGGGACGTTTTCCTTGAAGGTCGGCATGTTCGATTTCTCCTGTCGCTCAGGCGACGGTTAGCTGATGACCACGAAGTCGGAGAGGGTGTCGGAGCCGTTCTTCCGGGCGATGGCGCCCGAGAGGAGCGGGGTGCCGCCGCAGCGGAGCGTCGCGCGGAAGCTGTTCAGCCCCTGGTCGAAGGCGAATCCGATGGTGGCCGCCTGCTGCACGCCCTCGGCCTTCTGGGCGAAGGCGTAGCCCTCCGGGTTGACGAGGATGCAGTCGCCGGAGGTGCCGAGGACCTGGCAGTACTCCGAGACGTAGATGGGCCGGCCGAGGAGCGTCCCGAACGGGGAGTCCTTGTAGTTCATCGCGTAGACCGGCATGTTGCCGAGGAGCATCGTCCAGAGCTGGGGCAGGACGCTCGAGTGGACGAGCCAGAAGGACTTCCCGAAGGAGCCGGGGCGGAGCCGGGCGACCATGCCGGTCACGTCCTCCGCCTTCACCTTCGACGCGGTGGTGCGCGTGAACGCGACCTTCGCCGGGCTGTTCATGATGCCCTGGGGCTTCCCGTTGCCGTCGCCGTTGACGATGGAGTCGGAGACGAGGGAGGCCAGCTTCGCGCCCATCTTCACGGACACGTAGCTCTGGATCGCGCTGGCGTCGGCCAGGATCTCGTCCGAGAGGTGGACGAGCGCCTGCACCTTGCGGAGCGTGATGTTGATCTGCTTGAGGACGGGCTTGGTCGGCGAGCTCGTGCCGGCCTCGTCGGTCCAGCTGCCCTGGATGCCGGAGGAGGCGTGGGGCGTGGTCTCGTCGGTGACGAGGGTCACCACGTTCGAGTTGGTGATGATCGGGTTGAAGAGCCGGGCGAGGTTCTCGTCCGAGGCCCAGGCCTGCTCGATGCCGGCCCGGAAGTCGGGGGGCACGGCGAAGCCGCCGTCGGCGCCGAAGTTGTCGCCACCGTAGGTGGTCACCGCGTTGCTGACCAGGCGGGGGTCGGCGCGCCCGAAGGCCGCGTTGCGCACGGCGCCGAGGAACTCGGCGAAGTGCTTGAAGCCGCCGTTCTTGTTCGTCGGCTTGTAGATGGGCTCGACGACCTCGATCCGGGGCTTCGGCTGGGGGGCCGCGAGCTTGTTCGAGATCTCGCCGAGGCTCTCCTCGCGCTTGATCTGCGACTCGATGTCGCCGAACTCCTTCAGCTTGGCGTCGAAGGAGGCCGCCTCGGTCTCGTCGAGGACGGTCTTCCCGGCCGCCGTCGAGGCCGCCTGGATGGCCTCCATGTCCTTCTGGATCACTTCGAGGCGCTGCCGCAGTGCGTCGATGGTCTTCATGTTCGGGATCTCCTTGCTACGTGGTGGAGCTGCGCGGGTGTTTCGCCCGCATGGCTTCTACGGTTCGCTGCGCCCGCCACAACGCCACCCGGCGCTGGTCGGTCATGCTCCTCGTCGCCGCGACGAGGTTCTGGAAAGTGGAGTCGGGGGCCTGGTTCCGGGGCGCCTTCTCGCCGACCACGGAGTCGGCCAGGCCGTTCTTCACGGCCTCCTCGGCGGTGAACCAGGTCTCGGCCGCGAGCCAGGCGCGGACCTGGTCGGCGGAGGCCCCGCACTTCTTCACGTAGATGTCGACGAGCGTCTCCGACTCGCTGTCGAGGAGCTCGGCCATCTTCCGCAGGTCCTCGGCGCTGCCGGCCGCGAAGGCCTGCGGCTGGTGGATCATCATCTTCGCCGTGGGGTGCATGGCCACGTCGTCGCAGGCGATGGCGATGAACGAGGCGGCCGAGGCGGCCAGGCCGTCGACGACCGCGTGCACCTTCGCCCTCGTGCGGATCCGCTCGAGCTGCGCGCAGATGGCCTTCCCGTCGAAGACCGATCCGCCGGGGCTGTTCACGTACATCGTGAGCGAGGAGAACTCCCCCAGGCCTTCGATGGCCTGGCGGAAGGCGTCGGCGGTGATGCCCTCCCACCCGCCGATGTCGCCGTAGAGGTAGCACTCGGCCGCGGTGCCGTTCTTCTTCGCCTGGATGGCCTTCGGATTCGGGGCGGTCATGTCGCCTTCCTGCGTCGGAGCCACTGGTGGAATGCAGCGACGTCACGCACCTCGAGGCGAACGAGCGCCTTCGGCTCGGGGGGCTCCGGGGGCTCTCCCGGCTCGGGAGGCTCCTCGGCGCCGGGCTTCGCCGGCGGAGCACCTGGTGCTGGGGCGGCCGCTCCCGTGTCGTTCACGCCGGCGAGCAGTTCCTCGTCGAGGAGCTTCATCTTCGACTCGACGATGTAGACGTCGCCGTCGGCCCCGAGCGTGTCGAGGCCGAGCTCCTCGCGCCACTCGTTGGCGTTGATGATGCCGTTCTGCCGAAGGATCTGGTTCGACTCGGCCCGGGTCTTCGCGTCGCCGCGGGTGAGCGGCTCGAGCTCCACCTCGACCCACTTCGTGGAGGCGTCCCCGAAGGCCTTCCACTCGATCTCCTGGGCCATGCGGAGCGACCACGGCCCGAGACAGTCCCGGACGGCCTGGATGTAGAGGCTCTCGAGGTTCGCCCAGGTGGCCCGGCCAAGGTCGCCGACGAGCGGGGGAGGGACGCCGAAGAACCGGCAGATGTCGACGACCGAGTGGGCCCGGCTCTCGACGCTCTGGGACTTCTGGGCGTCGGTCTGGATGGCCTGGTACTCGACCCCCTGGGGGAGGAGGATGTTCTTGTGGGCCTTCGCGGCGCCCTTCCTGGCGCTCTCGAACTTCGCCTCCAGGGCGGCGATGTCCTCTTTGTTCATCGGCCCCGTGCGCTTCAGGATTCCGCCGACGATGGTGGAGTTGACGTAGTAGGCCAGGGCGAACTCGTCCTGTGCCTTCGCCAGCGCGATGCTCCGCGCGGCGCGCGTCACCACCGACTCCCCGAGGAACGAGTAGAGCGAGGGCCCGCGGAGGTGGATGATGTCGTCCCCCGAGATCATGCGGGGCTCGATCCCGGCCTGCGTCGGCTTGTAGTCGTAGACGAGCGAGTCGCCGTCCCGGCGAGGCACCACCGCCACCGAGGGCAGGAGGTAGAGCTCGTAGGGGCGCCCGGCCATGTCCCGCCGGATCTCGAGGTAGCCGTCGCCGAAGACCAGGGCCTGGGAGATCCAGCCCTCCTTCAGCGCCATGGCGGTCGTGTCCGGGTTCGGCCGGAGGTTCAGGAGGCGATAGACCCGGTCGCTCGAGGCCTCCTTGCGCTTCCCGTCGACGTTGAGGTCCGAGATCTTCACCTCGGCACCGGCGAGGCTCTGGGAGATGTACTGGACGCAGCCCCATACGGCCGAGAGCGAGAGCGCCTGGTCGTGGGTGAGGTAGGTGTCCGCCGGCAGGAAGCGCGCCGGGTAGTAGCCGATGTACCCGCCGTAGAGAGTCGGCTGGCCGTCCTGGGCGCGGTTGAAGAGCCGGTTGAACCAGTTGGGCGCCATCAGATCACCACGAAGTCGGAGCCGGCGGGGGGAGGAGCCACGAGCGCGCGGCCGAGGGCGAGCAGGAGCGCCGTGACGGCGTCGATCTTCGCCTCCGGGCGCTCCTTGCGCGGGTAGTCGTTCCCGCGCGGGTCCTGCTTCGAGACCACGTTGCCCACGCAGAAGCGCACCACGTCGGTCGGGCCGATGAAGTGGATCCGGCGCTGCCGCATGAGGGAGGCGAGCTCCTTCATCGGGGTCGAGAGGAACGCGGTGGTCATCCGTGTCTCCACCGGGATGAGGCCGGCCGCCTCGAGGCGCTGCGCGAAGTAGGTCGCCTGCCAGGCGTCGAAGGACACGGACTGGAGCGCGATGTGCTGCCCCACCTCGAGGATGGCCTGCTCGATCGTCGCGTAGTCGGTCGTGGATCCCGGCGTGACGGTCAAGGAGCCGTTCTCCGCCCACCGCGCGTAGT
>JBAXVO010000172.1:0-7122 GCA_037129355.1 Deltaproteobacteria bacterium
ACCCCCAGTGCGAGGAGCACGGAGAGGAGCACCACCGAGGCCCGGGCCCGCCAGAGCAGCGCCGGCGCCCGGGCCGGGTCGCGGTAGAGGGCCCGCGGGCCGAAGGTCCACTGGTCGGCCGCCTCGAACCCGGGAACGCCGGCCGGCGGGGGCAGCCCGGCCCCGAGCCAGGACCCCCCGAGCCACAGCTTCACCGCAGGTGGATGCTCGGGGTTGAGCCCGCCCTTCCCCCCGGCGAGCTGCGCCCAGCCCGCCGTGGCGTAGTAGGGCTCGTCGTAGGTGGCGGACTGGATCCCGGCCTGGTGGAGGGCGAGCCCCGCGTGCAGGGCGACGAGCGCGGCGGCCAGCACCGTTCCCGCCCGGGAGCCCGGGGTCCAGGGAGATCGCATCGGCGACGAGGCTGCCACGGCCGCGGCCGGGTGTCACGGGATCGGCGGCCCCGGTGGCCGGCGGCGGGCGCGACGTGGTATCTCCGGACGGGCGTGGATCATCCCAGCTACCGGGCCATCGCCCATGCCATCCGGCGCCGCGCCATCTGGACCAACGGCGAACCGATGGCCTTCCCCGACCTGGGCGCGGAGGTCTTCTTCCTCTCCGTCCGCTCCCGTCACGGCCATCACCTGCTCGGCCGGGAGGGCTACCGCTGCGAGGAGCACGGCCTCGACTTCCCGGCCGAGCGGATCGACGACGCCCCGGCCGACTGCGACATCGCCGAGAACCTCGACTTCCGCTACCCCCTGCTCCGTGCCCGGGGCGCCGGCACCGACCGGGCCCGGCACCTCGTGGTGATCCTCCACGGCCTGAACGAGCGGAGCTTCACCAAGTACGTGCCCTGGGCCTACCAGCTGTGGCGTGCCACCGGCGCCGCGGTGGCCCTCTACCCCCTCTCCTTCCACGTGAACCGGGTGCTGCCCCGGTGGGGGCGGGAGGTCGAGGGGCACCTCTCGCGGCGCCGGGCGCTGCCCCGCAACGAGGACGTCCACCCGTTCAATTGCGTGATCAGCGACCGGCTCGACGCCTACCCGGAGCGGCTCTTCTGGGGAGGGCTCCAGTCCTACGGCGACGTGGTCGACCTGATCCGGGAGGTGCGCGAGGGGCGCCACCCCCACGTCCACCCCGAGGCCCGCATCGACCTCCTGGGCTACTCGATCGGCGGCTACCTGGCGCTGGGGCTCCTCCTCCTCGACGAGGGGGGGATGCTCGGGGACAGCCGCGCCGTGATCTTCGAGAGTGGCGCGGCGCTGCGGGCCACCAACATGTCGTCGCGCTTCATCATCGACCACGCCTGCGAGGTGTCGCTGATGAAGCTCTACGTCCGGTTCACCGGCCGGCTCGCCAACGCGCGACTCGCCCACTGGCTCCGGGAGCACGAGCTGGGGCGCTGGTTCCGCGCGCTGTGCGGCGACGAGCCGGAACGGGGGCGCCTGGAGGCCCGGCTGCGCGAGCTCGCGCCCCGGCTGCTCGCCCTCTCCAACCCCGCCGACGACGTGATCCCGGCGCCGGCCATCCTGAACACGTTGCAGGGGCTCCACCGCGACACCGGCGTCCGCGTCCAGGAGCTCTCGCTCGGGGTGCACGAGCACCCCTTCCTCTGCCCCGACTACGCCCATCGGGACCGGCGCTTCGTCACCGAGTTCATGGACCTCCCCCGCTACGGCGCCGGGTTCGAGCGCTTCATCGACGCGTCGGCGGGGCTGTTCGGGACCGGCGGGCGCTGAGCCCCGGCCCGACGGAAGCGGGGGGCCGCTCTCGCGACCCCCCGCCGGAAACTGCGCTCGACCGATCCGCCTACTTGGCGGCGGGGAGCTTCCCGTCGACGCCCTCGACGTAGAAGTTCACGTCGCCCTTCCACTTGTCGTCGGCGGTCACGCCGGCGGCGAGGACCTCCTTGCCGGTGTTGTCCTTGATGGGGCCACGGAAGACCGCGCCCGGGTTGGCGACGAGGAAGGCCTTGGCCTCGTCCACCTTGGCCTTGGCGGCGGGCGGGACGGCGTCGTTCACCTTGACGAACTCGGTCAGCCCCTCCTTCACGCCCCACCTGGTGTTCTCGACCTTCCAGGTCTTGTCCATCACCTCGCCCACGGCCTTGATGTAGTAGGGGCCCCAGTTGAGCGCGTTGGAGGCCAGGTGGGCCTTGGGAGCGAAGCCGCTCATGTCCGAGTCCCAGCCGAAGGCGAACTTGCCGTTCTTCTCGGCGGTCTGGAGCACGGCGGTGGAGTCGGTGTTCTGGAGCAGCACGTCGGCGCCCTGGTTGATGAGGGACTGGGCGGCCTCGGCCTCCTTGGGGGGATCGACCCAGGTGCTGATCCAGACCACCTTGGTCTTCACCTTCGGGTTCACGCTGCGGGCGCCGAGGGTGAAGGCGTTGATGTTGCGGAGCACCTCGGGGATGGGGAACGAGCCCACGAAGCCGATGACGTTGCTCTTGGTCATCTGGCCGGCCAGCACGCCGGAGAGGTAGGCGTCCTCGTAGAAGCGCCCCTCGTAGTTGCGGAGGTTGGGGGCGGTCTTGAAGCCGGTGGCGTGCTCGAAGAAGACCTCCGGGTGGTCCTTGGCGACCTTCTCCATCGAGTCGCCGAAGCCGAAGGAGGTGGCGAAGATGACCTTGTTCCCCTGGGCCACGAGGTCCCGGATGACGCGCTCGGCGTCGGGGCCCTCCTTCACGCTCTCGATGAAGGTGGTCTTCACCTTGTCGCCGTACTTGGCCTCGAGCGCCTTGCGGCCGAGGTCGTGGGCGTAGGTCCAGCCGGCGTCGGCCACGGGACCGACGTAGATGAAGCCGACCTTGAGGGGCTCGGCCTTGGCGACCGGAGCCGGGGCGGGAGCGGCCGGCTTGGGCGGCTCGCTCTTCGCGCAGGCGGCGAGGCCGAAGGCCACGACGACCGCGAGGGTGAGGTTCTGGATCCAGGAACGACCGTGCATCGGTGTTTCTCCTTGCTGTGGTGGGTGGTGCGTCGACTTCACGAACCAGGGTGGAACGTCTTGCCCAGGGATGCGGGCATGTTGAGCCGGATCCAGAGCGGATCGCGGGAGATGACGACGAGGACGACGATGGTGGACAGGTACGGAAGCATGCTCATGAACTGGAGGGGGACCTGGACGCCCTGCCCCTGGAGGTGGAGCTGGAGCATGGTCACGCCCCCGAAGAGGTAGGCGCCGAGGAGCACCCGGGCCGGGCGCCAGGTGGCGAAGACGGTGAGCGCGAGCGCGATCCAGCCGCGCCCCGCGACCATCCCCTCCACCCACATGGGCGCGTAGATGATCGACAGGTAGGCCCCCGAGACCCCGCAGAGGGCGCCGCCCACCAGCACGGCGGCCATGCGGATGCGCCGCACCGGATAGCCGAGCGCGTGGGCCGATTCGGGCGCCTCGCCCACCGAGCGGAGCACCAGCCCGGCCCGGGTCCGGTAGAAGAACCAGGCGATGGCGCCCATGAGGGCGATCGACAGGTAGACCATGGCGTGCTGGCGGAAGAGGGCCGGCCCGAGGAGCGGCAGGTCGCGCAGCCCGGGGATTCCGGACACCGGCGTGCGCTCCAGGTTCTTGCCCACGTAGCCGGTGCCCACGAAGGCGGAGAAGCCGGCTCCGAAGAGGGAGAGGGCGAGGCCGGTGGCGTACTGGTTGGTGTAGAGCCAGAGCGCGAGCCAGCCGAAGATCGAGGCCGCCGCCGCCCCGGCCGCCGCCCCGGCCGCGAAGCCCACCCAGTCGCTGCCGGAGAGGAAGGCCGCCGCGAAGCCGGTGACCGCGGCGATGGCCATCATCCCCTCGGCGCCGAGGTTCACCACCCCGGCGCGCTCGTTCACCAGGAGTCCCAGGCCGGCCAGCGCCAGGGGGGTGCCGGCCGCCAGCGTGGCCGCGACCAGCAAGGCGATCTCGTTCATCGGGCCCCCCGGCGCGGACGGTACTGGATGAGGGTGTCGCAGCCGAGCAGCGCGAGGAGCAGCACGCCCTGGAAGACGCCGGTGATGGCCGACGGCAGCCCGAGCCGGGACTGGGCCAGCTCGCCGCCGATGGAGAAGGTGGCGAGGACCAGCGACGCGAGCACCGCGCCGATCGGGTCGAGCCGCCCCACGAAGGCGACGATGATGGCGGCGAACCCGTAGCCCTGCGAGACGTGCGGGGTGAGCTGCCCCATGGGGCCGGCCACCTCGAGCGCCCCGGCGATGCCCGCCAGGGCGCCGGAGATGAGGAAGGTGCTCCAGAGCGCCTGGCGCGAGGAGAACCCGGCGTAGCGCGCCGCGGCCGGAGCCGGTCCACCCACGAGCAGCTGCATGCCCCGGTAGGTCCGGTAGGTGAAGATCCACATCCCCACCGCGGCCACCAGCGCCAGCAGGAAGCCCCAGTGGAGCCGCATGCCGGGGATGATGCGGGGCACGCTGGTCGAGGCGGCGAAGTTCATGGTCTGCGGGAAGTTGAAGCCCTTGGGGTCCTTCCAGGGGCCGAAGACGAGCCAGGAGAGGAGGAGATCGGCCACGTAGACGAGCATCAGGCTGACCAGGATCTCGTTGGCGTTGAACCGGTCCCGCAGGAGGGCGGCGATGCCCGCCCAGATCATCCCCCCCACCGCGCCGGCGATCACCAGCATCGGGAAGAAGGCCCAGGGGTTCATGGGGAACTGGTTCGCGGTGACGGCGAGCGCCAGCCCGCCCCCCAGGATGCCGCCGACGAGGAACTGCCCCTCGGCGCCGATGTTCCAGACGTTGGCCCGGAAGGCCAGGCCGAGCCCGACGGCGCAGAGGATGAGGGGCGTCGCCTTGAGCCCCAGCTCGGTGAGGGCGCGGGTCCCGCTCCACGGCTTCACCAGGAAGATCTCGAGCCCCTGGATCGGGTCCTTGCCGAGGAGGGCGAAGAGGATCGCGGCCACCGCCACGGTGATGGCGAGGGCCACGAACGGGGAGAGCACGCTCCAGAGCCGGGACGGGGCCGGCCGGGCCTCGAGCCGGATCACGCGGCGCCCTCCGCCGCCTGCGCGTTGCCGGGCCACAGCCCGCTCATCCACTCGCCGACGAGCTCGACGGTGGCCCTGGGCGTGTCGATGGAGGGCGAGAGCCGTCCCCGGGCGATGACGTGGAGCCGGTCGGAGATCTCGAAGAGCTCCTCGAGCTCCTCCGAGACCACCAGCACGGCGCACCCGGCGTCGCGCAGCGCGATGAGCTCGGCCCGGATCTGCGCCGAGGCCCCCACGTCCACACCCCAGGTCGGCTGGGCCACCACGAGCACCCTGGGGACCGCGTCGATCTCGCGCCCCACGATGTACTTCTGGAGGTTGCCGCCGGAGAGGCTCTTGGCCACGGCGGCGGGGCCGGAGGCCTTGACCGCGAACCGCCCGATGATCCCCTGGGTCTGCTCCCCCAGGAACCGCCGATCGATCCAGCCGGCGGCCCGGATGGCCTCGCGCCGGGTGAGCAGCATGTTGTTGGCGAGCGAGAAGGCGGGCACGGCGCCGCGCCCCAGCCGCTCCTCGGGGACGAAGTGGAGCCCCAGCTTGCGCCGCGCCGCCGGCCCCTTGCGCCCGATGGGCGTGCCGAAGAGCCGGACCATGCCGGCCTGGGCGCGCGGGTCCTCGCCGGAGAGGGTGGCGAGCAGCTCCTGCTGGCCGTTGCCGGAGATGCCGGCGATCCCCACGATCTCCCCCTCGCGGACCTCGAGGGAGACGCGGTCGATGGGGACGCTGTAGCGGTCCCAGCGCGACAGCGTCAGCTCGTTCACCGTGAGTGCAACCTGCCCGGGGCGCGGAGGGCGGTGCACCAGCACCGGCGGCTCGGCGCCGATCATCATGCGCGACAGGCTGCCGGTGGTCTCCCGGGCCGGGTCGCAGGTGCCCACCAGGCGCCCTCCCCGCAGCACCGTGCAGGCGGTGCAGAGGGCCCGGATCTCGTCGAGCTTGTGGCTGATGTAGAGGATCGAGCAGCCGGTGGCGGCCAGCTTGCGCAGGGTGACGAAGAGCTTCTCCACCGCCTGGGGGGTGAGCACCGAGGTGGGCTCGTCGAGGATGAGGAGCCGGGGGTTCGCGAGGAGGGCCCGCACGATCTCGACCCGCTGCCGCTCTCCGACCGAGAGCACGTGGACCGGCCTGGCCGGGTCGAGGTCGAGGCCGTACTCGGCGGCCTTGGCCTGGATCCCGCGGGCCACCTCCTCGAGCGAGACCTTGCCGTCCATGCCCAGCCAGACGTTCTCGGCCACCGACAGCGAGTCGAAGAGGGAGAAGTGCTGGAACACCATGGCGATGCCCAGCGCCCGCGCCTCGTGGGGGTTGCGGATCGTCACCGGGCGCCCGTCCCAGGCGATCTCCCCCTCGTCGGGGCGCAGCGCGCCGTAGACGATCTTCACCAGGGTGGACTTGCCGGCGCCGTTCTCCCCGAGGAGCGCGTGGATCTCCCCCGGCTGCACGGTGAGCGCCACGTCGTCATTGGCGGTCACCGCGCCGAAGCGCTTGGTCACGTGCGCGAGTCGGAGCCGGGGCGCGGTCACGGGGATTCCGTCGATTCGGAGGCGGACCTCATACCACAGGGTCGTCGGGGATCGGGGGGGCCTATGTGCCGCGCCGCTGCGCCTTGATGGGCGAGACGAAGCGGTAGTCGATGTCCCAGGGGAAGTAGATCCACTTCTCCTGCTTGAACTCCTTCACGAAGGTGTCGACCACCGGGCGCCCCAGCGGCTTGGCGTAGAGGCAGGCGAAGTGGGCCCGGGGCAGCCGCTCCCGCACCGCCCGCGCCGTGGTGCCGGTGTCGACCAGGTCGTCGATGAGGAGGTACCCCTCCCCGTCTCCCTCGACCGACTTGAGCCACTGCAGCTTTCCCTGGGACTTGGCCTCGACGCCCGGATCGGAGGAGGCGTAGCTGACCACGCAGACCGTGTCGATGAGCCGGATGTCGAGCTCCCGCGCCACCAGCGCGGCGGGCACGAGCCCCCCGCGGGTGATGGCGATGATGCCCTTCCACTCCCCGAGGTCGTGCAGCACGGTGGCCAGGTAGCGGGCGTCACGGTGCAGCTCGACCCACGAGATGATGATCTCGTCCTTGTACGGATTGGGATCGGCCATGGCGCGTTGTAGATCGCGGGGCTGACGCCCGACCCGGGGCCGCGGCGCGCACCCGTGGGTGGATGTGGGATGGCGCGCGC
>JBAXVO010000173.1:0-6982 GCA_037129355.1 Deltaproteobacteria bacterium
AGCCATCGAGTCGGTCCTGAGCGTTCCGGCGCTGCTCGCCCGGGGAACCATCCAGGCCGAGCAGCTCGGCTCGATCCTTCCCGCCAACCTGGGCGCGATCCTCCCGGCCAGCGTGCAGGGGCCGCCCGCCCTGTTCCTCGGGGCCGTCGACCTCTTCTCCCTCTGGTCGGTCTGGATCGTGGCCGCGGGCATGGCCGGAGTGGCGCGCGTCTCGACGCGACGCTCGCTCATCACCGTCACCGTCCTCTGGATCGCCTACGTGGCGGTCTTCCGCGTGGCGCTCCCCACCCTGGGGGGCGCGAGGTAGCCATGCACCCGATCCTGCTCCTCTTGCCCCTCGCCCTGGCCGCGGCCGACGCCGCGCCGATCACGCTCGACGAGGCCCTCGCCGCCGCGGCGAAGTCCAACGTCGATCTCAAGATCGCCGGTACCGACCGGTCGCTGGTGGGCGTGGAGGAGTACGCGAGCTGGGCGGGCGTCCTGCCCCGGCTCGACCTGACCGCGAGCTTCGGCAACGTCTACACCGCGCCCAGCATCCAGAACATCCCGGTGATCGGCGGCACTCCCGACAAGCCCACCTACAGCTACGAGCTCCAGTCGGTGCCGGCCAACAACGTCGAGGCCTACAGCCTCGGCCTCACCCTCAAGGTCCCCATCTTCGACGGCATGCGCAACTGGGCCACCATCGCCCGGGCCAAGGCGCTGTTCCGCGCCGCCGACCAGACCTACGACGAGGCCTCCCTCAACGTCGCCTTCGACGTCACCAAGCGCTTCTACGAGGTGGTGCGTGCCGAGCGGAGCCTCAAGGTGCTGCAGGAGGCCGTCCGGAGGAGCGAGGAGCTCGTGCGCCGCACCGATGCCCTGTACGAGGCTGGCCGCGCCCCGCGCAGCGAGACCTGGGCGGCACGGGTCACGCTGGGCAACGACCGGATCGCCGCGGAGCAGCAGCTCGCCCGCGTCAGCGATGCACGCGTGGCCCTCTCGATCGCCCTCGGGCGGGGCGCCGACCCCGAGCTCCGGGTGGTCCCACCCGTGAACCTCGACAAGGTGGCCTTCCAGGAGCCCCCCGACCAGGCCGCCCTCGTCGACCTGGCCCGCCGCAAGCGCCCCCTGCTCAATGCCGACGAGCAACGGTTGCAGGCCGCGGCCCAGGAGATTCGCTCCGCGCAGGCGGGGTACTACCCGAACGTCGCCGCGCAGGCCTCCTACAACCGGCAGGGGCCGTACATCGCCGGCACCCAGGGCGTCTGGGGGGACCCCACCGGCCAGTACGTGGCCAACTTCGCCATCGTCGTGAACTGGAACCTCTTCGAGGGGCGGATCACCAGCGCCAACGTCCAGCGCGCCAACCTGAACGAGGAGCGGACCAGGCTGGTCTCCGAGCAGAACCTCCTCACCGTCACCGGCGAGATCGCCCGCTCGAGCATGGGCTACCGGACCCTCTCCGCGTCGACGGTCCTGGCGGAAGACAACCACAAGTCCGCACGCGAGAACCTGCTCCTCGCCGAACGGCGCTACGACGCCGGCGCGGGCACCCAGGTCGAGGTGCGCGACGCACTCCTCAACTTCACCCGGGCCGAGCTCACCCTGCTCCAGGCCCGCATCGACGCCATCATCGCCCGGGCCGACCTGAACCGCGCCGTGGGCGGCGTGCTGTAGCCGAAAGGAACGAAGGATCATGTCCTGGACCAAGCGCATCATCGCCGCCGTCTTCGTCGTCGCAGTGATCGGCGTCGTCGCCGCGTCGCTCTCGCCCAAGAAGGACCCGCCGGTCACCGTGCAGACCTCGGCCGTCCGCAAGGGGCCCATCACCCGCAAGGTCGCCGCCGCCGGGAAGCTCCAGGCCGCCACGCAGGTGAAGCTCTCCTCCAACCTGTCCGGCGACCTGCTCGACCTGCCGGTTCGCGAGGGGGACAAGATCAAGAAGGGTCAGTACATCGGGCGGATCGACGCGCGCCGGTACGAGGCCCAGCTGCACCAGCGCGAGGCCATGGAGCAGAGCGCCCGCTCCGAGCTCTCCGTCGAGGAGGTCAACCTCGCCAAGCTCGACGCCGACGTGAAGCGCGTGGAGCGTCTCGTGAAGCAGGACAGCGCCAGCAAGGCCGAACTGGAGAAGATCGTGGCCGAGCGCGACGGCGCCGCCGCGCGGGTGCAGTCCGCCAAGGACCGCATCAAGAACGCCAGCGCCAGCCTCTCCGAGGCCCGCTACATGCTCAGCTTCACCACCCTCACCGCCCCCATCGACGGCATCCTCACCTCGCGCCTCAAGCAGGTGGGCGAGCGGGTGCGCGGCTCCGACTTCAACGAGGACCCCATCGTCATCATCGCCACCCTCTCCAGCATGGAGATGAAGGTCGAGGTCGGCGAGCACGAGGTGGTCTACCTGCACGAGGGCGACCCGGCCGAGATCGAGATCGACGCCTTCCCGGACCGGAAGTTCCCCGCCCAGGTGATCGAGATCGCCAAGAACGCCACGGTGAAGAACGCCGGAACCGAGGCCGAGGTCACCACCTTCCCGGTGCGCATCGCCCTCACCGTCCCGGTCCCGGGCGCGCTGCCCGGCATGAGCGGCCAGGCCACCATCTCCACCGAGACGCACGACCAGGCGCTCATCGTCCCGCTGCAGGCGGTCTCGGTGCGCACCGAGAAGCAGCTCGCCGCCGCCAAGGAGCCGAAGGACGGCGGCCCCCCCGCCCCCGAGCCGGAGGGCACCGCCGCGAAGAAGAGCGCCCGCGAGCCGATGCAGAAGGTGGTCTTCGTGGTCGAGGACGGCAAGGCCCGGGTCCGCCGGGTGGAGACCGGCCTCGCCAGCGAGAACGACATCGAGCTCGTCTCCGGCGTGAAGGAGGGCGAGGTGATCGTGGAGGGGCCCTACAAGCTGCTCTCCCGCGACCTCGCCGACGGGAAGCCGGTCAAGTCCGACTCCCCCGAGAAGGAGAAGGACAAGGGGGCGCCCAAGGTCTCGGGCGAGGCCAAGAAGGGAGCGAGCGGGTCGTGACCGAGGCTCCCCTCATCTCCGTCGAGAACCTCACCCGCCACTACAAGGTCGGGGAGGAGGAGGTGCGCGCCCTCGACGGCGTCTCCTTCGACGTCATGCGCGGCGAGTGGGTCGCCGTCGTGGGGCAGTCGGGCTCGGGCAAGTCGACGCTCATGAACCTCATCGGCGCGCTCGACACCGCCAGCGGCGGCTCCTACCGGATCAACGGCAAGGACGTCGAGCACCTCTCCGACGACCAGCTGGCCGACCTGCGCAACAACGAGATCGGCTTCGTCTTCCAGACCTTCCAGCTGCTCTCCCGGTCCACCGCGCTCGCCAACGTGGAGCTGCCGCTCGTGTACCGCGGCATCCCGCGCAAGGAGCGCAAGGAGCAGGCCGTGAAGGCCCTCGAGGCGGTGGGGCTCGCGAACCGCATGCACCACAAGCCCAACGAGCTCTCCGGTGGCCAGCGTCAGCGCGTGGCCATCGCCCGGGCCCTGGTGGGGAACCCGTCCCTGCTCCTCGCCGACGAGCCCACCGGCAACCTCGACAGCGCCACCGGCGAGGAGATCATCCGGCTCTTCGGCGAGCTGCACCAGCGCGGCCACACCATCATGCTGGTCACCCACGAGCCCCGCCTGGCGGCGCGCTGCCCGCGCGCCATCCGGCTCTCCGACGGCAAGGTGGTGGCCGACGGTCCGGGCGCCGAGGTGGCGTCGCTGGGCGCGCCCCCGATCCAGGCCCCGCGCCCCGGAGCCGCGGCGTGAAGAACGTCCGGCGCGCCTTCGCGGAGTTCGTCGAGAGCCTCCGGATCGCCTTCGGGGCGCTCGCCGGCGCGCGCCTGCGCACCTTCCTCACCACGCTCGGGATCGTCATCGGCGTCTCCACGGTCATCGCCATCGTGGCCATCATCCAGGGGCTCGACCGGAGCTTCGAGGAGCAGATCCAGTTCCTGGGCGCCCACACGCTCTACGTGGACCGCGCCCCCTGGATCCAGAGTGACGACACCTGGTGGATGTACCGCAACCGCAAGAAGATCACGGTGGAGGAGCTCAGGGCCGTCCAGCGCGAATCCCAGCTGGCCCTGTCGGTCGCCCCCATGTCCGGCGTCCGCGGCAAGGTGGCGCGCGGCAACGTCGAGCTGGAGAGCGTGGTCATCCGGGGCACGAGCGAGGAGTACCTGAACGCGAACGGCGGGTCGGTGCAGGCCGGACGCTTCCTGGTGGCCGGCGACGTGGAACTGGCCCGCAACGCCGTGGTGCTCGGCACCGACGTGGTGGACCGGCTCTTCCCCGACGAACCGGTCGCGGCGGCGGTCGGGAAGAAGGTGCTCGTGGCCGGGCGCCCGTTCCAGGTGGTGGGGGTGCTCGAGCGGCAGGGGCAGATGCTCGGCATGCCGCTCGACAACGTGGCCATCCTCCCCTACCCCAGCTTCGGACGGATCTTCGGGACCCAGCGCAACATGGTGCTCTCGGTGGCGGCCCCGCCCGGGAAGGTCTCGGAGCTGGAGAGCGAGCTCACCCCCATCCTGCGCAAGGCCCGGCACGTCCTCCCGGGCAAGCCCGACGACTTCGCCTTCAACCGGCAGGAGCAGTTCCTCAAGCTCTACAAGCAGCTCACCGGCGCCCTCTACGGGATGGCCGTGGGGGTGGGGCTCATCACCCTCATCGTGGGCGGCATCGGGATCATGAACATCATGCTGGTCTCGGTCCACGAGCGGACCCGGGAGATCGGCGTGCGCCGGGCGCTCGGCGCGCGGCGAAGCACCATCCTCATGCAGTTCCTCATCGAGTCGGCGGCGGTGGCGGCCCTGGGCGGGGCGCTCGGCACCGCGGTCGGGCTCGGGGTGGCGCAGCTCGTGGCCCTGCTGTCGCCGCTCGCGGCGGCGGCGACCCCCTCGGCCATCGTCTTCGGCATCGCCTTCTCCACGGCCACCGGGCTCATCTTCGGCATCTGGCCCGCCTGGCGGGCCGCCAACCTCGATCCGGTGGAGGCGCTGCGCTACGAATGAGGGGCTTCGTCGACAACCTGGGGCTCGCCTTCGGCACCCTGAAGGGCAACCCCCTTCGGTCGCTGCTCACGCTGCTCGGCATCGTCATCGGCGCCGCCACGGTGGTGGCCATGATGTCGCTCGTCGAGGGCTTCCGCATCAGCGTGAACAAGGACCTGGAGGGGCTGGGGGCCGGGGCCTTCCAGGTGCAGAAGTGGCCGGCCACCTTCGGCCACATCGACCGGGCCAAGTACGCCAAGCGGCCGGACCTGACGCGGGAGCAGGGGGAGGCGCTGCGCTCGCTGCCCCACGTCGGCCACGTCTCCATCGAGGCCTACCACAACGGTCGCCCCGAGCGGGTCGCCACGCGCGACCGGGCCACCAAGCCCAACATCCAGATCGTCGGGGGGCTCCCGGATTACCAGTACGCGAACGCCATCACCGTCGCCGACGGCCGCTTCTTCAGCGAGACCGACATCGCCGTCGGGGGGCGGGTCGCGGTGGTGGGCGCGGACGTGGCCGACGTGCTCTTCCCCGGGCAGAGCGCGGTCGGCAAGGAGATCCGGATCCGGTCGAGCCCCTTCACGGTGGTGGGCGTGGCCGAGCGGCGGGGCAGCACCCTGGGGGGCAGCCAGGACGGCTGGGTGGTCATCCCCCTCGACCCGTTCTACCAGGTCACCGGGAAGGTCACGAACCACAACATCGCCATCCAGGCCACGGCGCCCGACGACTTCAACAAGGCGCAGGACGAGGTCATCGCCCGGTTGCGCGGCCTGCGCGGGTTGCGCGGGATCCAGGAGAACAACTTCGACATCTACAGCAACGAGACCCTCACCGGGACCTTCAACCAGTTCGCCGCGGTGGTCGCCGCGGCCACCTTCGCGGTGACGCTGCTCGCGCTCGTGGTGGGCGGCATCGGGGTCATGAACATCATGCTGGTCTCGGTGGCGGAGCGGACCCGCGAGATCGGGGTCCGCATGGCGCTCGGCGCCCGACGCCGCCGCATCCTCTCCCAGTTCATCATCGAGGCGGTCACCCTCTCGCTCCTGGGCGGCCTCCTCGGCGTGCTGCTCGGCGCCGGCGGCGCCATCATGGCCCGCGAGGTCTGGGCCATTCCGTCGAGCGTCCCGGCCTGGGCGGTGCTACTCTCCCTGCTCTCGGCATCGGGGGCCGGCGTCGTCTTCGGCATCTACCCCGCCATCCGCGCCAGCCGCCTCGACCCGGTCGAGGCCATGCGGACGGAGTGAGGGAAAGGGCCGTCCGGCACGTGGACAAGGCGAAGGTCAAGCGCGAGATCAAGGGCTGGAGCATCACCATCCTGGCCGTCCTGGCGTTCCGGACGTTGCTCTACGAGGCGGTCTACATCCCCTCGGGTTCGATGATCCCCACCCTGCAGATCGGCGACTACGTGGTGGTCGAGAAGTGGGCCTACGGGGTCCGGCTTCCGTTCACCGAGCGTGCACAGGTGATGTGGTCCTCGCCGGCGCGAGGCGACATCGTGGTGCTGCTCGCCCCTCCCGGGAACCCGCGCAACGACGACCTCATCAAGCGGGTGGTCGGGGTGGCCGGCGACACCGTCGAGGTCAAGAACGGGGCGCTCTGGCTGAACGGGAAGGCCGTCCCGCGTACCCCCATCCCGGGGCCCTGCACCTACGAGAACCGGCTCGAGGGCGGCCCGTGGCGCACCGAGCGATGCACGGCGGCCGAGGAGCAGCTCGACCGGCACCGCTACGTCACCTACTGCACCCCCAACGTCGAGTGCGGCGACATCCCGCCCACCGTGGTGCCGCCCGGGATGGTCTTCCTGGTGGGCGACCACCGGGACCACAGCGCCGACAGCCGGGTCTTCGGGCCGGTGCCGGTGGATCGCATCAAGGGGCGGGCGTGGAACGCGCTCTTCTCCTGGGGTCCGGGCGGGATCCGGACCGACCGCATCGCGCATTCCGTCAATCACTGAGGCGTCGCGGGGTCCTGCCGTGGTGCCGGCGGTTCCGGATGGCCCGCGTCGCTGGGGG
>JBAXVO010000174.1:0-6926 GCA_037129355.1 Deltaproteobacteria bacterium
CTGGCCGCCGCGCAGGTCGAGCGCCACCACCCAGACCTCGGCCGTGGTCTGGCCGGGGGGGATGCCCGTGCCCTCGAGATTGGTGGTGGTGTCGACGCCGGAGGTGATGCCGGAGCTGAACGTTCCGCCGGACGTGTAGAAGTAGCCGGTCATGGCCTCGGTCTGCACCACCCCGGCCGCGTCGGTGTAGTTCTGGACGGTGGCCGGGTCGATGCGGAGTTCCACCGGGAGGGTGCCGTTCAGCGGCAGGTTCGGGGGCGTCCCCGTGGCGTGCCCGCCCGCCCAGACCTGGACCCCTCCGATGAGGACCTCCTGGATCCCGGGCGGGATGTTCCGCTCCCAGCCCGAGGGCGGCGCGCCGGTCCACTGCGGGACCTGCAGAATTGCCTCGCGCACGGCGCCGGACGTGGTGACGGCCCGGTAGCGGAACACGGTCAGCACCTGGGAAGCGGGGGGAAGGACGGGCGCCGTCACGCCGAGTGACGCGAGGCAGTCCAGGATGTTGGCCGTCGGATTGGTGGTGACGGAGCCGTCCGGTGCGGGAGTGAGCGGGATCTCGCACCGGGGTCCGTGGACCGCGCAGGCGTAGGCCGACACGGCGCCGGCGCTCAGGGGGCAGAAGGTCCAGTGGGCCTCGACGACGTCGGATTGCAGATAATTGCGGGCCACGACGCGCACGTCCTCCGTGGGGAGGAGTTCGACGGGGGTGGCCTGGATCGCGAGCACCCGCATCGCGAGCAGGTCGCTCTGGGGGGAGAAGTCGTTCGTGCAGCCGGCCACGAGGAGCAGGGCGACGGCGGCGGGCACGGCGAGGGCGCGGTTCATCACCATTCTCCCTTCAGCCCGAGGATGGGCAGGATGGGCAGCCCGGTCGTGGGCGTCCTGTCGGTGTAGTCGTAGTTGTACGTCCAGCCCTCCTGGTTCTTCCGGTTCGTCACGTTCTGGGTGTCGAGGTAGAGGGTCAGGGTCCAGTCCTTGAAGGTCCAGACCTTGTCGATGCGCAGGTCGATGGCCCAGAAGGTGGCGAGCCGTTCGGTGTTGGTCTCGCCGTACTCCGGGACGAAGACGCCGGTGGCCGAGTCGAACACCGAGCTCTTGATGGGGGTGTACGGGTTGCCGGAGACCAGCCGGAACCGGGCTCCGGCCGACCAGCCGCGCCCGAGCTGGTAGGTGCCGAGCACGGTCAGGTTGTTCGGCTGGTCGAAGTCGAAGGGGACCTGGGCGGTGGGCGGGTCGGTGCGCAGCGACCGCTGGTAGGAGTAGGCGAGCCAGCCGGAGAAGCTGTCCCCGATGGCCACCTTGAGCAGCATCTCGAGGCCGTAGATTTGCCCGGTCCCGGTGCTGGTGTAGCGCGCGGCGGCGGGATCGAAGTTGGAGTTCGAGTTGGAAATGGCCTGCTGGGTGAGGTCCTTGTAGAAGGCGGTCACGTCGAGGCTCACGCCGTCGACGATCCGCTGCCCGACGCCGACGCTGGTCTGGAGGCTGCGCTCCGGAAGGAGGAAGGGGTTCCCGGTGGCCGTGTTGGTCTTCTGGGGATTGGGGGCCTGCTGGTAGAGCCCCACCGCGCCCCGGAGCACGGTGCCCGGGACGACCTCCCAGCGCGCGAGCAGGCGGGGGTCCACGGCCCACTGGTTGATGTCGGAGAACCAGTTGGCGCGCACGCCCGGGAGGATCGACAGGTTCGGCAGCGGTGCCCAGCGCAGCTCGGCGAAGAACGCCGGCGAGTAGTACATGGTGGTGAGCTGGGCGCCGATCTGCGGGAGCGAGGAGGGGGGCAGCGGGTTCGGTCCGGTGGCGTTGGGCAGGTTCACCGAGATGGCCGCGCGTCCCATCTCGGCGTCGATGCCGCCGCGCAGCTCCCACTCCGGCGAGAAGCCGTAGGTCCAGGTGCTGCGCAGCGAGAGGCGGCGCACGTTCAGGTCGAAGAAGTACTGCGGTCCGATCTGGGTCTGGATCTCCTGGAGCCCGATGACGACCGAGGTGTCCTGCCGGAAGTTGGGGGCGAAGGTCTTCTGGTACTCGGCCTGCAGGTTGTAGAAGGAGACCCGCGCGTCGAGCGCGCCGGTGATGGTCGGGTCCCTCATGGGCTTGTCGAGGATCGCCACCAGCCGGTCCATCGAGCCGTAGAAGATGAGCCGGAGCTTCTGGCTCGCGTCGGGGTTCCAGGCGGCGATGAACTGGAAGTCGTAGAAGCGCGGCGCCGTGCTGAAGGAGAGGTTGGCGTCCTTGGGGATGAAGAGCGGCAGGATGGTGTCGATCCAGGAGCGACGCGCCGCCCCGCCGATCGACCAGCCGTTGCCGAGCCCGCCCTCCATCTCGACGCCGACGTCGTAGAAGTTCACGTCGGCCTGGCCGTGGAACCCGTCCTGTCGGGGGTCGCGGACCCGGACGTCGATGATGCCGCCCTGGGCGCGGCCGTAGTCGACCGAGAAGTTGCCGGGCACGAACTCGACCGACTGCAGGAAGGCGGGCGCGTAGGTGCTGCGGATCCCGCCGAAGTGGTAGAGCTGCGGAATCTGCTGCGACTCGAGGAAGACCTTGCTGTCGCCGGGGGCCGAGCCGCGCAGCACGAGCAGTCCCGCGCCGAAGGGCGGGCGCGCCGCGCCGGGGAGGTTCAAGACGGCCTTCAGGGTGTCGCCGGCCGAGCCGGGCACCGTGAAGACCTGCTCGGCGGTGAGGACGTCCTTCATCACCTCCCGCTGGATGGCGGTGGCGCTCACCACGGTCTCGTTCGGACCGCCCGCGGACTCGAGGAGGTAGTTCTCCTCGCGGACCTCGCCGGCCTGGGCCTTCACGAGCAGGTCGAGCTTCTGCCTGTCCGGAGGGGAGGCGACCAGCCGGAACTCACCGCCCGGCACCTCGATCTGGAAGCGGCCGGACCCGTCGGTGGTGGCGCGGGCGAGCACCTGGTCGCCGGCGACGGCGGAGACCGGGACGTTGGGGATGGGAAGGCGCGACCCCCGCTCGAGCAGGTACCCGGTGAGCTTCACCGGCGCCGGAGGGGGAGGGGCGACGGGCTCCTGGATGCGCAGGCGGAAGGTGACGGTGACCGGGACGGCCTCGCCGGTGTCGAGCCGCCCGGGCTCGAACTCGAAGCGGCGTGCCGCCGAGAGCGCCGCGGCGTCGAAGGGCTCCCCGGCGCCGTTCTCCACCGAGGCGCGCTCGACCTTTCCGTCGGCGGAGACGTCGAGGGAGAGGACCACCACCACCTCGGGCGTCGGGAACTTCGTGCCGGGGGGGACGTCGGCGGCCACGAGCTCCTTCAGCTTCGGCGCGGTGGCGAGGGTCGGTTCGGGGGGCGGGGGCGGCGGGGTCTCGACCGCCTTGGTGGCCTGGGTCCCCTGCGGCAGGGCGGAAACCGGCCCGAGGAGGAGTCCGAGGATGGACAGGAGCGGCAGGAACCGTACGGCTCGGTGCATCGGATCACCCCTCGAGACGGAACTTGTAGGTCCACTCCACGGTCGCCGGGACCGCCTTGCCGCCCCTCGTCGCCGGGCGGAAACGGAAGCGCCGGACGAGCCGCTGAGCGACCTCGTCGAAGCCGTTGCCCGCGGAGCGTACCACGCGCGATCCGGTCACCTCGCCGGTGGCCGAGACCTGGAGCTCGAGCCGGACGTCCCCCTCGAGGCCGGCCCGGCGGGCCGCGTCCGGGTAGAGGGCCCGCATCTCGGCGGGGCCGGGCTGGGCGATGAGGCTCGGCGCGGAGTCGGGCTCGGCGTAGTACGCGGGCGCGTCGGGGCGATCGCTCGTCCCTCCCGGCGTGGCCCGGAGCGCCGGCGCCGAGCCCGGAGGTGCGGTGGGAACGGCGATGCCGCCGCCCGGCACGGTCGCCTCGAGCGAGACCGCGAAGCGTCGCGGCGCCGCCGGCGGGGGCGGGGTCGTGCTCCTCGGAGTCTCCAGGAGGGGAGCCGGGGCGGGAGGGGCCTTCGAGGGGGCCCGCTTGGCCACCTCCATCTTCTTCGGCGCCTCCGGCGGCGGTGGCGGCGGAGGCTCGGCCACCGGCGGGCGGGCCTCGACCAGCGTGACCCGCGTGGGCGGCGGACGGGTCCCGGGGTCCCTCCGGACCGGGGGAGCCAGCACCACCCACGCGAAGAAGGCCGTGTAGAGGACGAGCGTGATCGCCCAGCCCTGCACGCCGGTGTGGGTGACGCGGTTCACTTCGCAGGAGCCTCGATGGGCTTCGTGTCGAGCGCGATCTCGGTCACGCCCTCCTGGCGGAGCCGGTCCACCACCTCGGCGAACCGGCCGTAGGGCGCCGAGACGTCGGCGGAGACGAATCCGGTGAGCTTCTGGCCGGCGTCGAGCCGCTTGCGGGCCTCGGCGACCGCCCGGGGGATGTCGTCCACCCGGGCCGGCTGACCGTTCACGTACAGCTCGCCGGAGGAGGCCACGACGATGGCGAGCAGCCCCACCGCGGTCTCGGAGCCGGTGGCTGCCCGGGGGACCTCGACCTGGATGCTCTTCGAGACGATGAGCGACGAGGTGACGAGGAAGACCACGAGGAGCACCAGCGCCACGTCGACGATGGGGGTGATGTTGACCCCGGTGACGAGCTCGTCGGCCGGGTCGGTGCCGAAGCCGCCCGTGTTCACTGACCGTCCTCCACGTCGAGGCGGCCCAGGTTGGCGAGCACCTCGCGCATGACCGACTCGGCCTGGCGGAGCCGGACCCCCATGTGGGCCTTGAGCAGGTTGTAGGCGACCACGCCCGGGACGCCGATGAAGATGCCGAAGGCGGTGGAGGCCATCGCCTCGGCGATGGAGGACATGACCTGGGGATTGCCGGCCGACTGGGTGGTCCCGGCCTGCCCGAGGCCATAGAAGGCGCCGACCACGCCGATGATGGTGCCGAGCAGGCCGACGAGCGGGGCGATGTTGGCGATGGTGGTGAGCCAGGCCACCAGGCCGTCGTAGCGGGAGCGCTCGGCGGCGAGCGTCGCGAGCATCCCCTCCTCGACCGACTTGGGGTCCCGCTCGCCCCGGCCGACCGCGTCGAGCCCGGCCCGCAGGACGTTGCGGACCAGGGTGTCCGACTGGACGAGGCCGCGGGCGGCCGCCAGGTCCTGGCGCCGCAGGGCGTCCTGGAAGGAGGGCTGGAGGCTGGAGAACCGCTCCCGGGTCCGCCCGTAGAGGATGAGGCGATCGATGGTGATCGCGAAGCCGATGATCGACAGGAAGACGAGGGCCCAGTTGACCCACTCGGCTCCCAACAGGTTCAGCTGGAGGAATCGTTGCGTCAGCATTCGTTCTTTCTAACCGAGAGGGGTCGGGGATTGCAGCACCGCAGGCGAGGTGGGCCGCCAACCCGCCGTTTCGTCAGGGCTCGTGTCCAGGGGATGTCGACGTCCCCGTCCGGGACCCCCGTGGTATGACCCCTTCGCGGTGAACGGATGACCTCGGTCGGCACCCCGGCGCTCTGGATTGGATTCCTGGCCTTCGTGCTCGGGATGCTGGCACTCGACCTGGGCGTCTTCAACCGGCGCGACCACGTCATCGGCGCCCGGGAGGCCCTGCGCTGGAGCGCGATGTGGATCGCCCTCTCCCTGATCTTCGGGGCCGGGGTGTACGCGTGGGCCGGGAAGGCGGACGGCCAGGAGTTCCTCACCGCCTGGGTGGTCGAGAAGTCGCTCTCGGTCGACAACCTCTTCGTCTTCGTCGTGCTCTTCGGCGCCATGGGGATCCCCCGGGAACTGCAGCACCGGGTGCTCTTCTGGGGAATCCTCTCCGCGCTCGTCCTGCGCGCCGCCATGATCCTGGGCGGGACGGCGCTGCTCGCCCGGTTCCACTGGCTCGCCTACGTCTTCGGCGCCTTCCTCATCTACACGGGCTGGAAGCTCTGGGCCGGGGAGGAGCAGGATCCTGGCGCCGGGGGGATCCGCATCCTGGAGCGCGTCCGGCGGATCATCCCCACCACCGACGAACTGCACGGCCACGCCTTCTTCGTCCGCGTCGGCGGCCGCATCCGGGGCACGCCGCTCCTCGTGGCCCTCGTCGCCATCGAGATCGCCGACGTCGCCTTCGCGGTCGACTCCATCCCGGCGGTCCTCGCGGTGAGCGACGACCCGTTCATCATCTTCACCTCCAACATCTTCGCCATCCTGGGGCTCCGCGCCCTCTACTTCCTGCTCGCCGACCTGGTGGTGCGCTTCGTCTACCTGCGCTCCGGCCTCTCGGCCGTGCTGGTCTACGTCGGCGTGAAGATGCTGGTGGTGCGCTGGGTGAAGGTCCCACCCGCGGTCTCGCTGGGGGTGGTCCTCGGCATCCTGACGCTCGCCGTCTTCGCGTCGTGGCTCGCCGCGGCACGGACCCGCAAGGTCGAGCCCGGCCAGGACGACGACGTGAACCCGCCCCCCTGAGGGCGAGGCCGACGCCCGGTCAGGCCCAGTCGCGCGGGGACCGGACGACCTGGAGGAGCCGCTCCTCCTCGCTTCCCGGCGCCGGGTGGTGGTCGTAGCGCCACTGGACCCGGGGCGGCAGCGACATGAGGATCGACTCGGTCCGGCCGCCGGTCTCGAGGCCGAACACCGTGCCCCGGTCGTGGAGCAGGTTGAACTCCACGTACCGACCGCGCCGGATCTCCTGCCACTCCCGCTCCCGCTCGCCCCAGGGAATCCCGGCCCGTCGCTCCAGCACGGGAAGGTACGCCCCGGGGAAGGTGCGCCCCACGTCCTCCACGAAGGCGAGTTCCTTCCACGGGTCGCCGCCCAGGTCCTCGAAGAAGATCCCGCCCACGCCCCGGTGCTCCCCGCGGTGGGGCAGGTAGAAGTAGGCGTCGCAGGTCCGCTTGAAGGCCGGGTAGTCGCCTGGGCGGTGGCGCTCGCAGGCCCCACGAAGCTCCTGGTGGAAGTGGGCCGCATCCTCCTCGAAGAGATAGTAGGGGGTCAGGTCGGCGCCGCCTCCGAACCAGGCCTTCGAGCCGCGGGCGAG
>JBAXVO010000175.1:0-6882 GCA_037129355.1 Deltaproteobacteria bacterium
GCTGGGACTCGAGGTCGAGACCGCAGCCGACGGCGCCGAGGCGATCGCGAAGTTCCGCCGCTTCCGGGAGGAGGGACGACCCTTCGACGTGGTGGTGCTCGACCTGACCGTCATCGGGGGCATGGGGGGCGCCCAGGCCATCGAGCACCTGAAGGAGATCGATCCCGGGGTGGTGGCCATCGCCTGCAGCGGCTACTTCGACGCATCGGTGATGTCCGACCCGGGAGGGTTCGGCTTCTCCGGCGTGCTCGCCAAGCCCTACCTGACCGACGACCTCGAGCGGGTGCTCGTGGCCGTCACCTCCGGGAAGCGGTAGCGGCCCGTCGGGATCTCAGGCCAGCACGGCGACGAGGTCGTCCTTCTCGATCTTGTCCCCTTCCTTCACCCGGACCTCGATCACCGTCGCGTCCGTCTTCAGCTTGACGTTGGTCTCCATCTTCATGGCCTCGGTGACGAAGAGCACGTCCCCGCCGCGGACCTTGTCGCCCGGCATCACGTTCACCTTGAGCACCTTCCCCGGCATGGGGGCGCCCACGTGCTTGGGGTTCAGCCGGTCGGCCTTGGGGCGCGCCGCCTTCGACGTGGTCGCGGCCTGGTCCCGGATGGTCACGGCGCGGGCCTCGCCGTTCAGCTCGAAGTAGACGCTGCGCGTCCCGTCGGCCTGGAGGCTGCCCACCGCGTTGAGCTTGATGATGAGGGTCTTGCCCGGCTCGATCTCGACCGAGGTCTCCTGCCCCGGGTCGAGTCCGTACAGGAAGGTCGGGGTGGGGATGACCGAGGTGTCGGAGTAGTCGTCGAGGTGGCGGCGGAACTCGGGGTAGACGCCCGGGTAGAGCAGCCAGGAGACGAGCCCCTTGTCGTCGACCGGCCCGCCCACCCGCTCCTCGGCCTTCTTCCGCTCCGCCTCCAGGTCGGCCGGCTCGAGCAGCTCGCCGGGGCGGCAGTGGATGGGCTCCTGCCCCTTCAGCACCACCTCCTGGAGCCGCTTCGGGAAGCCGCCGGGGGGCTGGCCCAGCATGCCCTTCATGAGCCCGACCACCGACTCGGGGAAGGCCAGGTCCTCGCCCCGGGCGAGCACGTCCTCCGGCTCGAGGTCGTTCTTCACCATGAAGAGCGCCATGTCGCCCACCACCTTGGAGGTGGGCGTCACCTTGATGATGTCCCCGAAGAGGATGTTCACCTTCCGGTACATGGCCTTGCACTCCTCCCAGCGGTCGAGGAGCCCCAGCCCGGCCACCTGCGGCCGGTAGTTGGAGTACTGGCCGCCCGGGATCTCGTGCCAGTAGACCTCGGCCGTCCCGCTGCGCAGTCCCGACTCGAAGGGGGCGTACCACTCCCGCACCCCCTCCCAGTAGTCGGCGAGGCGCTGCAGCCCCGGGCCGTCGAGGCCGGGGTCGCGCTCGGTCCCGGAGAGCGCCGCGCACAGCGAGTTCAGGTTGGGCTGGGCGGTGAGGCCGGACAGGGAGGACAGCGCCGCGTCCACCACGTCGACCCCGGCCGCGGCCGCCTCGAGCACCGTGGCCGAGGCCACCGCCGAGGTGTCGTGGGTGTGGAAGTGGACCGGGATGCGCACCTCGCCCTTGAGCGCCGTGAAGAGCTTGCGGGCCGCCATGGGCTTCATGAGCCCGGCCATGTCCTTCACCGCCAGGAAATGGGCGCCCATGCGCTCCAGCTCCCGGGCCAGCGACACGTAGTAGGTGAGCGGGTACTTGTCCCGCTTCGGGTCGGTGATGTCGCCCGTGTAGCACATGGCGGCCTCGCAGACCTTCCCGCTGCGGCGCACCGCCTCCATCGCCACCGTCATGCTCTTCGTCCAGTTGAGGGCGTCGAAGACCCGGAAGACGTCGACGCCGCTGGCCGCCGCCTCCTCGACGAAGCGCTCCACCACGTTGTCGGGGTAGTTGGTGTAGCCGACGGCGTTCGAGCCGCGCAGCAGCATCTGGAAGAGGACGTTGGGGATGGCCTCGCGCAGCCGGTGGAGGCGCGTCCAGGGATCTTCGCGGAGGAAGCGCATGGCCACGTCGAAGGTGGCCCCGCCCCACAGCTCCAGGCTGAAGAGCCCGGCCCCGAGCCGCGCGGTGGCCGGGGCGATGCGCAACAGGTCGTGGCTGCGCACCCGGGTGGCGAGCAGCGACTGGTGGGCGTCGCGCATCGTGGTGTCGGTGAAGAGGAGCTTCTTCTGGTCCTTGGCCCAGGCGGCGAGCCCCTCCGGCCCGCGGGCGAGCAGGAGGTCGCGCGTCCCCTGCGGCGGGGGCGAGGCCAGGTCGACCCTGGGGACCGGCGCCTCCCGCAGCTCGCTGGGGCGGAGCGGCTTGGCCACGCCGGGCGAGCCGTTCACCACCACCTCGCCGATCCAGGAGAGGAGCTTGGAGCCGCGGTCCTGCTTCCGCGAGGCCACCAGCAGCTCGGGGTGCCGGTCGATGAAGGAGGTGTCTGCGGTCCCGTCCAGGAAGGCCGGGTGGGTGACCACCTTCTCCAGGAACGGGATGTTGGTCTTCACGCCGCGGATGCGGAACTCCTGCAGGCTGCGGTGCATGATGCGCGCCGCCTCCTGGAAGGACAGGCCCCAGGCGCACACCTTCACGAGCAGTGAATCGTAGTGGGGCGTGATCTGGGCCCCGGTGAAGCCGTTGCCGGCGTCGAGCCGGACCCCGGCGCCGCCGGCGGTGCGGTAGGCCTTGATGGTCCCGAAGTCGGGGGCGAAGCCGTTCTGGGGATCCTCGGTGGTGACGCGGCACTGGATGGCGAAGCCGCGCATCTGGATGTCGGCCTGGGAGCCGAGCCCGACCTCGGGATCGGAGAGCCGGTGCCCCTGGGCCACCAGGATCTGGGCCTGGACCAGGTTGCGCCCGGTGATCATCTCGGTGACGGTGTGCTCCACCTGGATGCGCGGGTTCACCTCGATGAAGTAGTGGCGCCCCTCGCCGTCGAGGAGGAACTCGATGGTGCCGGCGTTGCGGTAGGAGACCAGCCGGCAGATGCGCAGCGCGTCCTCGCAGAGCGCGGCCCGCTGCTCCGGCGAGAGCGCCATGGAGGGGGCGAACTCCACCACCTTCTGGTGGCGCCGCTGCACCGAGCAGTCGCGCTCGAAGAAGTGGACCAGCCCCCCGTGGGCGTCGCCCAGCACCTGGACCTCGAGGTGCTTGGGGTTCTCGACGTAGCGCTCCAGGAAGACGGCCGGGTTGCCGAAGGCGGCCTGGGCCTCGCTGCGGGCCGAGACCAGCCCCTCGAGCAGCTCCTTCTGGCTGCGGGCCACGCGCATGCCGCGCCCGCCGCCTCCCGCCGCGGCCTTCACGATGATGGGGTAGCCGTGCTGGCGGGCGAAGATGAGCGCCTGCTCGTCGAGGACGATGGGCTCGGGCGTGCCCGGGACCACCGGGACGCCGGCCGCCACCGCGGCCCGCCGCCCCGCCACCTTGTCCCCCAGGCTGCGCATCATCTCGCCGGTGGGGCCGATGAAGGCGATGCCGGCCTTCTCGCAGGCGTCGGCGAAGTCGGCGTTCTCGGCCAGGAAGCCGTAGCCGGGATGGATGGCGTCGACGCCCACCCGCCGGGCCAGCTCGACGATCTCGTCGATGCCCAGGTAGGCGTCGATGGGCTTCTTGCCCTTGCCCACCGGGTAGGCCTCGTCGGCCTTGTAGCGGTGGAGGGAGAGCCGGTCCTCCTCCGAGTAGATGGCGACCGTGGGGATCCCGAGCTCGGTGCAGGCCCGGAAGATGCGGATGGCGATCTCGCCGCGGTTGGCGGCCATGACCTTGCGGAACGGGCGAACGGGCATCGGGTCCTCCGGCGGGCGCGGCGTGAGGGACCCCATCCAATGCCACGTTGGAAGGCGCACTTGGAAGCCCCCTCCCGCGAAATGGTAGGTGGTACACCTTCCCCCATGCCGAAGACCCTGATCGAGCCCTTCCGGATCAAGTCGGTCGAGCCCATCCGCATGACCACCCGGCCGGAACGGGAGGAGCTCCTCGCCGCCGCGAAGCTGAACGTCTTCCAGCTCCGGGCCGAGGACGTGCTGCTCGACTGGCTGACCGACTCGGGCACCGGCGCCATGAGCACCCGGCAGTGGGCGGCCATGATGCTCGGCGACGAGAGCTACGCCGGGGCCCGCAGCTTCTACCGGCTCGAGGCGGTGGTCCGGGACCTCACCGGATACGAGCACTTCGTGCCCACCCACCAGGGGAGGGCCGCCGAGCGCATCCTCTTCGGGACGGTGTGCAAGCCGGGGCACGTCGTCCCCAGCAACTGCCACTTCGACACCACCCGCGCGCTGCTCGAGTGGAACGGCGCCGAGGCGCGCGACCTGGTCATCCCGGAAGGGCTCCAGCCGGCCACCCTCCACCCCTTCAAGGGGAACATCGACCTCGGCCGGGTCGAGGAGCTGCTCGAGCGCGAGGGGGACAAGGTTCCCTTCGGGATGATCACCGTCACCAACAACACCGGCGGCGGCCAGCCGGTGTCGATGGAGAACCTCCGCGCCTACGCCGCGCTGCTGCACCGCCACGGCAAGCCGCTCGTCCTCGACGCCTGCCGGTTCGCCGAGAACGCCATGTTCGTGAAGATGCGCGAGCCGGGCTACGAAGACGTTCCGGTGAAGCGGATCGCGCAGGAGATGTTCGGGCTGGCCGACGGCTGCACCATGAGCGCCAAGAAGGACGGCATGGTGAACATCGGCGGCTTCCTGGCCCTGCGGAGCGCCGACTGGCTCGAGGGGGTGCGCAACGACCTCATCCTCACCGAGGGCTTCCCCACCTACGGCGGGCTGGCCGGGCGGGACCTGGAGGCCATGGCGGTGGGGCTCGAGGAGGTGCTCGACGAGCAGTACCTGCGCTACCGCCTGCGCACCGCCGAGTACCTGGGGGAGAAGCTCGACGCCATCGGGGTGGGGTTCGTTCGCCCCACCGGTGGCCACGCCCTCTACATCGACGCCCGGTCGGTGCTCCCGGACATGCCGGTGGATCGCTACCCGGCCTGGGCGCTCACCAACGCCCTCTACCTGGCGGGGGGCATCCGGGGGGTGGAGATCGGCTCGGTGATGTTCGGCCGGCGGCGCGACGACGGGGAGGAGACCTTCCACGCCATGGAGCTCGTCCGCCTCGCCTTCCCCCGCCGGATGTACACGCAAAGTCACTTCGACTACGCTGCCGAGGTGATCGCCGAGGTGAAGGAACGGGCCGGGGAGGTGCGCGGGGTGCGCATCGTGAAGCAGTCCCGGTACCTGCGCCACTTCACCTGCGAGTGCGCATGGGCCTGACCATCGCCTCCGGGGTCGCCTTCTGGGACCACGCCCCCGAGGGTGCGCGAGGGGTCCCGCTCGTCCTCGTCCACGGCGCGGGAGGGACCCACCTCCACTGGCCCGAGGCCATCCGCACGCTGCCCGGGCGCCGGGTCCTCGCGGTCGACCTCCCCGGCCACGGGCAGGCGCCGCTCCCCGGGGAGACGACCATCTCCGGCTACGCCGGGGCGATCCTCGGCATGCTCGACGCCCTGGGGATCCCGCGCGCCGTGGTGGCGGGCCATTCCATGGGGGGCGCCGTCGCCCTCTCCCTGGCGATGGACGCCCCCGACCGGGTGGCCGGGCTCTTCCTCGTCGGCACCGGGGCCAGGCTCCGGGTCGCCCCCGCCATCCTCGAGGGATCGGCCGATCCGGCCAGGGCGACCGAGACGGCGGAGGCGATGGCAGCCTTCTCCTTCGGCCCGTCCGCGTCCACCGAGGTACGGACCGCCCACGTCCGCGGCGTCGCGGCGCAGCCCGCCGGCGTCCTGCACGACGACTTGGCCGCCTGCGACGTCTTCGACGCGATGGCGCGGCTCGGGACGATCCGGGCGCCGGCCTTCGTGGTGGTGGGCGAGGAGGATCGGCTCACCCCGCCGAAGTACGCCTCGTTCCTGCGGGAGCGTCTCCCCGGGGACGGGCTGCTCCTCGTCCGGGGTGCCGGGCACATGGTCACGATCGAGGCGCCGGCCGAGGTGGCTGCTGCGGCCGCCGCCTTCCTGGAGCGGGTCCCGGCGTGAACGCGGGAGATCCCCCCGGCGGGATCCTGGGTCGGATCGTCGCTCCAGCTCCCGAAGAGGAGGCCGTCGCTTCCCCGGTCGACGTGCTGCTCGTCGACGGGGACGACACGTTCCGGGCCCGGGTGGCCGCGCTGCTGCGCCGCAACGCCTACACCGTGGTGGAGGTGGCGTCGGCGGGGGAAGGGCTCCGGTCGGTCCGGCGGGGCTGCGCTCCGCGCCTCCTGATCGCCGGCCTGGAGGGGATCTCCGGGCAAGATCGCGGCGATCTCACGGCCCTGCGCGAAGCCCCGGCCTGCGCCGGGGCCCCCCTGCTCGCCCTCACCCGGGTCGGGGGGGACGCGCCGGCCGCCCTGCGCCCGGCCGCGGTCCTGTACAAGCCCCTCGATGCCCAGGAACTGGTCGAGGCGGTGCGCCGATTGTGCGGTACGCTCGGGGCGTGAACCCGAGGAACGTGCTCGTCGTCGCCGCGCTCCTGCTCCCGGGGATCGCCCTGCCAGCCTCGCCGGAGGAAGCTCCCCCGCCCGCGCTGGGCTTCGCCCTCGGCGCGAGGATCTCGGCGGCCTTCCCGATGGGGAGCGTGCTCTCCGATCCCGGAAACGGGACCCTGCTCATCGACGAGCTCGTGGCGGTGGCCATCCCCCTCCAGCTCGACGTGGGGATGACCATCCACGGGCGCTGGTTCGTCGGCGCCTACGGCCAGTACGCCTGGAACGTGCTCCAGATCGGTGAGTGCAAGGTGGGCCAGACCTGCTCGATGACCGGGCTCCGGCTCGGGGTGCAGGCCACCTATTCCTTCCGCGACCACGGCGGCCCCTGGGTCGGGCTCGGGACGGGATGGGAGTGGATGTTCACCTCCTTCTCCGGCCC
>JBAXVO010000176.1:0-6882 GCA_037129355.1 Deltaproteobacteria bacterium
CGTCTTCACCGTGAAGGCGAGGGACGGCAGCCGGTCGTAGCCGAGCCGGCGGCGGAAGTCGGCGCCGTCGAGCACCACCTTGCCTCCGGCACCCTCGATCGCGATGCGGGCGGCCCTCCCGGTGGAGGTGCTCCGGACCACCGCGAGCCGGCTCGCGGCACCGGGAAGCCCGGAGAGCCGCCCCAGCTCGGCGGCCGGGAGGCGCAACGTCCACCGGTACGAGCTGGACCCCTGGCAGCGGTCGCACGACACCGAGGGCAGGTACGGGAGATCCCGCCCGAGCGCATCGGCGCCACGCTCGGTGCGCCCGCCACAGGTGGAGTGGAAGTAGGCCTCGATGGGCCGGCGGTCCTTCACCAGGATCTCGCCGGCCGTGGCGAGCGCCGCGGCCCGGGCCCGCGGATCGGCCCTGCCCGCGCCCGGGTAGACCTGGTCGAGCACGGTGGAGCCGAGGTCGAAGTCGAGCGCCTGGTCCCGGGCCTCGAGCTTCTTGCCCACCGCGAAGGTCCGTGCCGCCACCGCCTGCGCCTTGAGCGCCTCGGGCGGGAAGGAGAGCGGCATCTCCCCGCCGACCACGGCCGCCACGTACTCCTCGAGCGGGAGCACGTCGATGACCGAGAGCCCGCCCGCCGTCCTGCGGACCTCCACCTCCCCGGACAGGTCCCGGCCGGCGCAGCGGATCGATCCACGGGCAGTGAAGAGCAGGCCGGCGCCGTCGGTCGGCCGGCCGTCGAGGACGAGGAGGTCCCCGTCGAGCCGGACGCGCGCGCGATCCCCGGGGACCGCACGGCGCTCGGCCCCGTCGCGCAGCGACTCCACCGCGAGCCCCGCGGCGGAGAGCTCCACCTCGGTGGCCGAGGCGACGACCGAGATGCGCACCACCTCGACGGCGCGGGCCGGGCCGGGGGCGAGCAGCGCCGCCGCGAGCAGGAGGGAGGCGCCGCGTCCGGGCATCGCCCAGCGCCCTACGGGGTCGCGCCGGCGCGAGGTCCGCGCGCCGAGCGGAGCTTGTGCCAGACGAAGGCCACCACCGCGAGGACGATGGTGATCCCGATGGCGAGGTCGAAGCGGTGGAAGGCGGCCTTGAGCGTCGGGTCGCTGTTCCACTTCTCCCCGAGCTTCATCCCCACCCAGGCGAGCCCCAGGCACCACGGGAAGGAGCCGACGAAGGTGTAGATCAGGAACTTCGTCATGTTCATCCGCGCCACGCCGGCCGGGAAGGCGATGAAGGTGCGGATGACCGGCAGCAGGCGTGCCCAGAAGACCACCGCCGCCCCGTGCTTCGCGAAGAGCCGGTCGGCGAGGTCGAGCTCGTGGTGGGAGAGGAGCACGTACTTCCCGTACTTCTCGATGACCGGGCGCCCCCCGTACATGCCGAGGTAGTAGGCCGGGATGGATCCGACCACGCAGCCCACCGCGCCCCAGAATCCGGCGCCGAGCAGGGTGAACTGCCCGAGGAACACCAGGTACCCGGCGAACGGCATGATGATCTCGGAGGGCAGCGGGATGCAGGCGCTCTCGATCGCCATGAGCAGGACGACGCCGCTGTAGCCCATGGCCGAGATCACGGACGTGGTGAAGACGGCGAGCACCTCGATGATCCTGGTTATCACCCGTTGCCTCCCTGTCGGCGCGCTTCGCGGTCCCCGTAGAAGACCTCGTCGTAGGGGCAGGCGCAATCGGTCTCGCGGGGTTCCGGGTAGAAGACCGGCTTGCCCCTCCAGCTCCGCAGCCAGTGCCCCCGGGCCTTGCCGGGCGCGGCGACCGCGCCGGTCGACACCGCCGGCGGCACGTCGGGATTCCCCGGACCGAGCAGCCAGCCGGGCTGGAGCGTGACCTTCCCGGCCCCGCCGGGGAGGTCGACGGCCAGGTGGGGGACCGCGAGGCCGCTGGTGTGACCGCGCAGCGCCTCGAGGATGGAGAGCCCGGCCGAGAGCGGCGTGCGCAGGTGGCCGGTGCCGAGGGCGAGGTCGCCCTGGTGGAGGTAGTAGGGGCGCACCCTCCAGGAGAGGAGCCGGTGGTTCAAGTCGGCGATGGTCCGCGCCGAGGAGTTCACGCGCCGGAGGAGCACGGTCTGGTTCTCCACCGGGACGCCCCGGTCCACCAGCCGCTCGCAGGCCGCCCGGGCCTCGGGGGTGCATTCCTTGGGGTGGTTGAAATGGGTGACCACGAAGAGCGGGGCGAGGCGCCGCAGCCGGGCGGCGAGCGCGTCGGTGATCCGCATCGGGTTCACCACCGGCGCACGGGTGGCGAGCCGCAGCGTCTCCACGTGCGGGATGGCCCTCAGCTCCTCCAGGATCCAGCCGATGCGGTCGTCGGCGAGGGCGAGCGGGTCGCCCCCCGAGACGATCACGTCCCGGATCGCGGGCCGGGAGCGGATCCAGGCGATCCCCTCGGCGGCCGACTCGCGGTCGAAGGCCCCCTCCTCGCCCCCGGTGATGCGCCGCCGGGTGCAATGGCGGCAGTAGACGGCGCAGTGGTCGGCGGCGAGCAGGAGCGCCCGGTCGGGGTACTTGTGCACGATGGAGCGAACCGGCCGGTGGCCGTCCTCCCCGAGCGGGTCGCGGAGGTCCCCCTCGGCGGGGTCGGTCTCGGCGGCCACCGGGACGACCTGCATCCGCACCGGGCAGTGCGGGTGGTGCGGATCCATGAGCGAGGCGTAGTAGGGCGTCGCGCCCACCCGGAACCGACCGGCGGCGCCGGCGAGCCCGCGCCGCTCCTCGTCGGTCAGGTCGAGGATCGCCTCCAGATCGGCGGCGCTGCGCAGCATGTTGCGCTGCTGCCAGCGCCAGTCGCCCCAGTCCGCGTCGGCCGCTCTGGGCAGGGGGTGCCGGGTCTCGTTCATGGGGGCGCCGGTCTCGCGGCGGGCGGAAGCTAACCGGCCCTCCGGAGCGAAGTCAAACCTGCGAACCGCCAGCGCTCCGCTTATCATCCCGCCCATGGCGACCCTTCCGATGATGCAGGACGAGACTCCGGCCGGCGACCCGCGCCCGGTCCCCGGGATCTCGGGACGATTCCCGGTCGGATCGAGGGCGGTCTGGAAGGACGTCCCGGACTCCCAGTGGAACGACTGGCACTGGCAGCAGCGGGAGCGCATCACCCGGGTCGACCAGCTCGAGAAGGTGATCCGGCTCACCGACGACGAGCGCCGGGCCGCCGTGGAGACCGAGAAGGACTTCCACATGGGCATCACGCCCTACTACGCGGCGCTGATGGACCCGGAGGACCCGCACTGCCCCATCCGCCTCCAGTCGGTGCCGACGATGGGGGAGACCATCCTCGCCGCGGCCGACCTGGAGGACCCGCTGGCCGAGGAGCGGGACATGCCGGTGCCCGGCCTGACCCACCGCTACCCCGACCGCGTCCTCTTCTACATCACGCACAACTGCCCGGTGTACTGCCGCCACTGCACCCGCAAGCGCAAGGTCGCCGACCCGTCCTCGGCGGCGGCCAAGAAGCAGGTCGAGGACGGCCTCGACTACATCGCGCTCCACCCGGAGATCCGCGACGTGGTCATCTCCGGCGGGGATCCGCTCTCCCTCTCCGACGACCGGCTCGACTACATCCTGGGACGGCTGCGGGCCATCCCCCACGTCGAGATCTTCCGCCTGGGCACCCGGAACATCGTCACCCTGCCCCAGCGCGTGACCGACGACTTCGTCCGCATGCTCCGCAAGCACCAGCCGGTGTTCGTCAACACCCACTTCAATCACCCCAAGGAGTGCACCGCCGAGGCCTTCGAGGCGGCACGGAAGCTGGCCGACGGCGGCTGCGCGCTGGGCAACCAGATGGTGCTGCTCAAGGGCGTGAACGACGATCCGAAGACGGTGATGGAGCTCAACCACAAGCTGCTCCTCATGCGGATCCGCCCCTACTACATCTACCAGTGCGACCTGGCGAAGGGGATCAGCCACTTCCGCACCACGGTGGAGGCGGGGCGGAAGATCATCCGGTCGCTGCGCGGCTTCACGAGCGGCCTCGCCGTCCCCCACTTCGTGGTCGACGCGCCCGACGGCGGCGGGAAGATCCCGGTGAACCCCGACTACGTCATCCGCCACGAGGGGAAGAAGTGGGTCTTCCGGAACTTCCAGGGCAAGGACTACACCTACTTCGAGCCGTAGGCCGACCCTGGGCGCGCGGGGCTAAGCGCCCGACGTGACCACCGCCACCATGCGGGACGGGGTCGCTCCCAGGCCGCGGAACAGATGGGGGCGCCGGGCGTCGAGGTAGGCGCCGTCGCCGGGTGCGAGCACGGTGCGCTTCCCGTCGTAGGTGAGCTCGATCGAGCCCTCGAGGACGTAGACGAACTCCTGGCCGTCGTGGGCCAGCGGGCGGGCATCGTCCACCGAGGGGTCGAAGGTGAGCAGGAAGGGCTCCATGTCGTGACCGGGCGTCCCCGGGCGCGTCAGGCAGCGGTAGGTGTAGCCCTGCTCGGTCTCCCCCTGCTCGAACCCGGGGAGGTGGTCGCTCCCCCGGCTCACCGTGAACTCCTCGGAGGCGAAGGCGCCGCCGTGGAGCAGGCCGCCCATCTTCGACCCCAGCACGCGGGAGAGCTTGATGACCACGCCGATGGAGGGGACCTCCTTCCCCTCCTCGAAGGCCACCAGCCGGTCGAGCGAGAGCCCGGCCATGCGGCAGACGTCCTCGCGCCCCAGGTCCTGGGCCTCGCGCATCTTTCGGATCCGCACCCCGATGTCGGTCTGCATGGCTTCCTCCGGGCTTCCGGGCCCGATCCTACCCTTCCCGGTCGGCAGGGACGATCCGGCCGCTCCGGGCGCGCAGGTCGCGCCAGTGGCGCTCGATGGCCGGGCGAAGCGCGGCGGCGTCGATCTCCGACTTCTGGAAGCGGCGCTGCAGCGAGAGGTAGAGCTCGAGCGCCTCCTCGGCGAAGTCGGGCTCCACGTTGATGGTGGTCCGCCGCCCGTCGACCACCTCCACCACCGGGAAGAGGCCGGAGCGCACGGCGAGCCGGACCAGCTCGATGCCCAGCGCCGGCTCCGACTTCCACCCGGTCGGGCAGGGAGCGAGGACGTGCAGGAAGCGGAACCCCGGCAGGTCGAGCGCGCGCCGCATCTTGCGGATGGCGTCCTCCGGGTGGGCGAGCGAGACGGTGGCGGCGTAGGGGATGCGGTGCGCCGCCATGATCGCGAGGATGTCCTTCTTCTGCTCCACCTTGCCCCGCAGGGTGTTGGAGGTGGCGGCGCCGTGCGGCGTCGCCGACGATCGCTGGCCGCCGGTGTTGCCGTAGATCTCGTTGTCGTAGCAGACGTAGAGGATGTCCTCGTTCCTCTCGGCCGCGCCGGAGAGGCTCGCCATCCCGATGTCGTAGGTCCCGCCGTCGCCGGCCCAGCAGACCACGCGGGTGCCCTCGCCGTTCAGCCGCGCCGCGTGGGAGAGGCCGGTGGCCACCGCCGCGGCCGACCCGAAGGTGGTGAGGAGGGTCGGGACCCCCAGCGCCGAGTACGGGAAGGGGCCGACGGCCACCGCGGCGCAGGAGGCCGGGATGACGAGCTCGATGCTGCGCGCCTCCCGGGCCCGACCGAGGAACTGGAACGCGGTCGACATGCCGCACCCGCCGCAGTTGCCGTTGCCGGGGCGGAGCAGCGGCTCCGCCGGGCAGCCGGTTCCCTCCAGGGTCGAAAGCACCGACTCGCTCATGCCCCGGCCTCCATCAGCACCGGGGTTCCGGCGACCTTCCGGGACGCGACGTCCTCGGCGATCGCCACCACGTGCTCGGGGCGGACGTCCCCTCCCCCGATGCCGATCATGTAGCCCTGCACGATCGCCCCCGGGTCGGCGAGCCCCCGGGTCTCCCCCCAGAGAACGCCCCCGAACCCCAGGCTCACGTTCCGGTCGATGACGGCGATGCGGGGGCGTCCCCGGAACGCGGCGGCGAGGGACTCGGCCGGGAAGGGGCGGAAGGTCCGGACCCGCAGGCCGCCGAGCCGGATCCCCTTCTCGCGGGCGGCGTCGACGGCCCGCTCCACCGTGGAGCCGATGGTGCCCATCGAGACGACGAGGACGTCGGCGTCGTCGGCCCGGTACGGGACCACCGGATCGGCGGGGCGGCGGCCGAACACCGCCTCGAACTCGTCCTGCACCTCCCGGTAGACGTCGAAGAACCGCCCCATGGCCTGGTGGTGCTGGGCGCGGTGGACCTCGGTGGTCTGCGGCACCGTGAGGCCGCCCACGATCCGGGCCGTGCCGTCGAGCCGCCCGGGGAGCTCGAGCGGGGGGAGGAACCGATCGACCTGCTCCTGCGTGGGCACGTGGGTCCGCGCCATGGTGTGGGAGAGCACGAAGGCCTCCTGGCACACCAGGGCCGGCAGGAGGATGCGTCGGTCCTCGGCCAGCCGGAAGGCGCAGAGCACCGTGTCGAGGACCTCCTGGTTGTCGGCGCAGTACATCTGGATCCAGCCGGTGTCGCGGAGCATGAGCGTGTCGCCGTGGTCGGCCCAGATGTTCCAGGGCGGGCCGAGGGTCCGGTTGGCCGCGACCATCACCACCGGGAGGCGGAGCAGCGCGGCCGCCACCACGTTCTCCGCCATGTAGGCGAGGCCGTTGGACGACGACGTGGTGAAGGTGCGGGCCCCGCCGGCCGCGCCGCCGATGCACACCGCCATGGCGCTGTGCTCGCTCTCCACCCGGACCACGTGCCCCTTCTCGATCTCCTGGTTGCAGAGGAGCTCCATGCACTCCGTGGAGGGGGTGATGGGGTAGACCCCGGAGACGAAGCCCCGCCCGGTCCGGTTGGCGCGCCCGGCCAGGGCGGCTCCCAGTGCGGCGGCGTGGTTGGCGCTGAGGAGCTGTCCACTCATGGGCTCACCTCGCCGAGGCCTCCTGGGCCATCTCCATGGCGCGGCGCGGGCATTCGGCCACGCA
>JBAXVO010000177.1:0-6754 GCA_037129355.1 Deltaproteobacteria bacterium
GCCGGGGCTGTGGAGCGACGCCCATCGCCACGATGGCGACGATCACCGGCACCATCACGAAGGCCTCCCGGACGGTGAGTTCCGGGATGTGACGGTTCTCCGGGTTGGTGATCGGCCCGAAGTAGACCTTCTGCACGAGCGTCAGCATGTAGACGGCGCCGAGCACGACGCCGGTGGCGCCGAGCGCCGCGAACCAGCCCGGGGCGGGCAGCCGGGAGAGCCAGGTGCCCGAGAGGATGAGGAACTCGCCGACGAACCCGTTGGTGCCGGGCAGGCCCACCGACGACATGGTCACCACCACGAAGAGCGTGGCGATCCAGGGCACCTGCTTGGCGATGCCGCCGTACTCGGAGATGAGCCGGGTGTGGCGCCGCTCCTTCAGCATGCCGACGAGGAGGAAGAGCCCGCCCGTGGACACGCCGTGGTTCAGCATCTGGTAGACGGAGCCGGTGAGCCCCTCGGCGGTGATGGCCATCATGCCGAGCATGACGAAGCCGAGGTGGGAGACCGACGAGTAGGCCACGAGCCGCTTCATGTCGGTCTGCACCATCGACATGAGCGCGCCGTAGGCGATGCCGAAGGTGGCCACCGCCGCGATGGTGCCGCGGTACTGGAGCGCCGCCTCCGGGAAGAGGGGCATGGCGTACCGGAAGAAGCCGAAGGTGCCCATCTTGAGGAGCACGCCGGCCAGGATCACCGACCCGGCCGTGGGGGCCTCGGTGTGGGCGTCGGGCAGCCAGGTGTGCAGCGGGAACATCGGGACCTTCACCGCGAAGGCCAGCGCGAAGGCGCCGAAGAGGAGCGCCCCGACCGCGGGGGTGACTTGCAGCGCGCTTCGCGCCACCACGTAGTCGAAGGACCGGCCGTCGTTCATCCACACGTAGAGGATGGCGACGAGCATGAGCACGCTGGCCGCGAAGGTGTACACGAAGAACTTCACCGTCGCGTAGACCCGGTTCGCCGAGCCCCACACGCCGATGAGCAGGTACATCGGGATGAGGATGGCCTCGTAGAAGACGTAGAAGAGGACCAGGTCGAGCGCGGCGAAGGTGCCGATCATCGCGGTCTCGAGGAAGAGCAGCGCGATGAAGAACTCCTTCACCCGGTCCTGCACCGCGTTCCAGGCGGAGAGGATGACGATGGGGGCGAGCGCCGTCGTCAGCATCACGAGGAGCAGCGCCACCCCGTCGAGACCGACGTGGTAGCCGATGCCCAGCGAGGCGATCCAGGGGACGCTGGTCTCGAACTGGAACTCGGGCGCGCCGCGGGACGGGTCGAAGCCGAACCAGAGCCCGAGCGAGGCCAGGAAGACCACCAGGCTCACGCAGAGCGCCCAGGTCTTGTGCTGGCTGCCCTCGCCCCGCGGCAGGATGGCCGCGACGAGCGCGCCGGCGAGGGGAAGGAAGAGGACGACGGTGAGGAGCGTGCCCATGGCTAGTAGCCCCCCGCCGCGAGGACCGCCCAGAGGACGACGGCGGCGCCGATGGCGATCACCGTGGCGTACCTCTGGAGGTTGCCGTTCTGCCAGCCGCGCAGCACGTCGCCGATGGCGAAGACCGCCTTCGGCACGCCGTTCACGAAGATGCCCTCGATGATGAAGACGTCGATGGTCCGCCAGAGGCCGTGGGCGACCCGCTTCACCGGGGTGAGGAAGAGGAAGTCGTAGAGCTCGTCGATGCGGAACTTGTCGGCCACCAGCCGGAAGAAGGCGGGGAAGGCGGCCACGAAGCGATCCGGGAAGCCCTTCATGGAGCCGGCGTACATCTGCCAGCCGAGCCAGCCGGGGACGAACGCCACGACCCAGGCGACCACGTAGGGCCAGATGACGTTGTGCTCCTCCATGCCGAGCACCTTGTAGGCGCGAGCGAAGACGGGGTGCTCGAACTGCTCGAAGAGCTCGGCGTAGTGGTGGCCGACGAGCCAGGCCGGCAGGCCGAGCACGAGGGCGGCCACGGAGAGGAAGGCGAGGATCCAGAGCGGGAGCGTCATCGTCCAGTCGGACTCGTGGGCGTGCTCCGCCGCGTGGGTCCGGGGCTTGCCGGCGAAGGCCAGCGCGAAGGCCCGCACCATGTAGAAGGAGGTGCACGCCGCCGCGAGGGTGCCGAGGACGTAGGCGATCTTGCCCACCGCCGGCCAGGCAGCGTTGTGGCTGAAGAACGCGCCGGCGAGGATGAGGTCCTTCGAGAAGAACCCGGACAGCGGCACGATGCCGGTGATGGCCAGCGTGGCGACGAGGAAGGTCTTGGCCGTCGACGGCATCTTCTTCCAGAGGCCGCCCATGTTCCGGATGTCGAGGTCGTCGTGCATGGCGTGCATGACCGACCCGGCCCCGAGGAAGAGGCAGGCCTTGAAGAAGGCGTGCGTCATCAGGTGGTAGACGCCCGCGAAGTAGGCGCCCGAGCCCACGCCGATGAACATGATGCCGAGCTGGCTCACCGTGGAGTAGGCGAGCACCCGCTTCAGGTCGTACTGGGCGAAGGCGATGATGGCCGCGAAGAGCGCGGTGCAGGCGCCGACGATGGTCACCACCGCCATCGAGGTGGGGGCCAGCACGAAGAGGAAGTTGGTGCGGGCCACCAGGTAGACGCCGGCGGTGACCATGGTGGCGGCGTGGATGAGGGCCGAGACCGGAGTCGGACCGGCCATGGCGTCGGGCAGCCAGACGTAGAGCGGGATCTGGGCGCTCTTGCCGGCGGCGCCCACGAAGAGCCCCAGGGTGGCGAAGGTGATGGCGCCCTGGAGCGTCCAGCCGGCGAAGACGCCGGAGGTGAGGACCCAGTCGGGCCGGACGGCGAGGGCCTTGCCGGCCAGCTGGCCGAAGTCGGCGGTTCCGAAGATCGAGAAGATGGCGAAGAGGCCGAGCAGGAAGCCGAAGTCGCCGATGCGGTTGGTGACGAAGGCCTTGCGCCCGGCGTAGGCCTTCTCCTCGTCGGTGTACCAGAAGCCGATGAGCAGGTAGGAGGCGAGGCCCACCCCTTCCCACCCGACGAAGGTGAGGATGAGGTTGTCGCCCATCACCAGCGTGAGCATCGCGGCGATGAAGAGGTTCAGGTAGGTGAAGAACCGCGCGTAGCCGGGGTCGTCCTCGTGGGACATGTAGCCCACGGAGTAGAGGTGGATGAGGAAGCCCACCCCGGTGACGATGAGGAGGAGCGTCCCGGAGAGCCGGTCGACGAGCAGCCCCCAGGGCACCGCGATGGGCGCCCGGCCGCTCGGATCGACGATCCGGAACCACCAGTCGCCGACGAAGTGGAGGTTGGTCCCCCCGGCGACCCAGGCGAAGGCGATGCAGGAGAGCAGGAACGACCCTCCCACCATCGCGAGGCCGATGAGCCCCACGTTTCCGCGGCCGAGCCGCCGACCGAAGAGCCCGTTCACGAGGGCTCCGGCGAGGGGGAGGAGAATGATGGCCCACAGGTAGCTCTGGGCCGCAGCCGGGTTGTCCAGGAGCGGGGGCATAGGGAGGCGAAAGGATTACCTTCTTCGAACAAGGGAGGCAATCACCTTGTGAATGGCTATCATCCCGGCGTGCCCCCCCCACGAGACCCCGCCGCGGAGGCCCGGAAGATCCCCCGGGCCGACCACCTCCTGGCCGCCGCCGGACGGGCCGGCTGGACCGACCGGCTGGGCCACGCCCCGATCATGGAGGCGGTCCGGGCCACCCTCGACGGGCTCCGGGAGGAGGTGCTCTCCGGCGCCCCCTGCCCTCCCCCCGCCGAGGTGGAGGCCCGCCTGCTCGACAGGCTCGCCTCGGGGGCCCGGGGAAGCCTGCGCCGGGTGGTGAACGCCACCGGCGTGGTCATCCACACCAACCTCGGGCGCGCCCCCCTCTCCCAGGCCTCGATCCTCGCCATGCAGGAGGCGGGGGGCTATTCGAACCTGGAGTTCGACCTCCCCTCCGGCGACCGGGGCGACCGGTACGGCCACGCCGCGGCCGCCCTCTGCCGGCTCACCGGGGCCGAGGCGGCGGTGGTCGTGAACAACTGTGCCTCGGCCGTGCTCCTCGCCCTCTCGGCCCTGGCCGAGCGGCTGCCGGCGCGGCGGGGGGAGGCCTCCCTCCCGATCGCCGAGGCGGGCGCCTCCGGACGCCCCGAGGTCCTCGTCTCCAGGGGCCAACTGGTCGAGATCGGTGGGGGTTTTCGGGTTCCGGACGTGCTCCGCCGTTCGGGCGCCGACCTGGTCGAGGTGGGCACGACGAACCGGACCTATCTGGCCGACTTCCTGGGGGCGCTCTCCCCCCGGAGCCGCATCGTCCTCTCGGTCCATCGCTCCAACTTCAAGATCGAGGGGTTCGTCCACGACGCCACCCTGGCGGAACTCTGCGACCTGGGGCGGCGCGCCGGCGTCTGGGTGGTCGACGACGTGGGGTCGGGCGCCCTCTTCCCCACCGCTCCCTTCGGCCTGGGCGAGGAGCCCACCGTGGCCGAGCGGGTCTCGGCCGGCGCCGACGTGGTCTGCTTCTCCGGCGACAAGCTGCTCGGCGGCCCCCAGTGCGGGGTGCTGGCCGGGCGTCGCGAGGCCATCGACCTCTGCCGGCGCCACCCGCTCCTCCGGGCGCTGCGGGTGGACAAGGTGACCCTGGCCGGCCTCATCGCCACCCTCGCCCACCACGAGCGGGGGGAGGCGCTCCGGGAGATCCCGGTCTGGCGGGCCATCGCCTGGAGCCCCGACGAGCTCCTGGCCCGCGCCTCGGCCTGGAGGGACGCCCTCGCCCTCCCCGGCGTCGAGGTGATCGAGGCCCGCTCCGCGGTGGGGGGGGGCACCCTCCCCGGCGTCACGCTGCCCACCTTCGTGCTGGCGCTCCCCCCGGGCGACGCCGATGCCATCGCCGCGCGGCTGCGCGCCGCCGATCCGCCGGTGGTGGCGCGGATCGAGGGCGGGCGCGTGCTCCTCGACCCGCGCACGGTCCTCCCCGGGGAGGACGACGCCGTCCTCGCCGCGGTGCGGGGCGCTACCCGTTGAACCGGTAGCCCACGCCGCGCACGGTCTCGAGCCAGCGCGGCCGGTCGGCGTCGTCGCCGATGTGGGCCCGCAGCCGGGCCACGAAGTTGTCCACGGTGCGCTCGGTGCCGATGTAGAGCGACCCCCAGACCGCCCGGGTGAGCTGCTCCCGGGAGTAGACGCGGCCGGGGTGGGCCACGAAGAAGGCGAGCAGGTCGAATTCACGCGCGGTGAGCGTGGCGACCACGCCGGCCACGGTGACGCGCCGCTCGCCCAGGTCGATTTCCACGTCGCCGAAGTGCTTGAGCTGCCGGGCCGGACCGGTGGGGGCGCCGCCGGCCCGGTGGCGCCGGAGCGCCGCCCCGATGCGGGCCAGGAGCTCCTTCAGCCCGAAGGGCTTCACCACGTAGTCGTCGGCGCCGAGCGCGAGCCCGGCCACCTTGTCTGCCTCCTGCCCCTTGGCCGAGAGGATGAGGATGGGCATGCCCGGGTCCTCCTTGCGCAGCTCCCGGACCAGCTCCAGGCCGCCCAGCCGCGGCAGCATCACGTCGACGATGAGCAGGTCGGGGCGCTCGGTGCGGGCGATGCGCAGCCCCTCCTCGCCGTCGGCGGCGGTCCGGACCTTGTAGCCCTCCATGGCCAGGTTGAGGTCGAGGCCGCGCAGGATGTTGGGGTCGTCCTCGACGACCAGGATCCGCTCGCCGCTCATGGTTTCCGCGCCTCCGCGATCGGGAGGAGGACGGTGAAGGCCGCCCCCTTGCCGAGCTCGCTGCGAACCCCCACCTTGCCGCCGTGGGCCTGGACGACGTGCTTCACCATGGAGAGGCCGAGCCCGCTGCCCTCGATGCTTCGCTCGAGCGGGTCCTTGCCCCGGTAGAACTTGTCGAAGATGCGCTTCTGGTCGGCGCCCGGGATGCCCGGCCCGTTGTCCTCCACCACCACCTCCACGGCGTTGCCGGCCGCCCGGGCCGACACCGAGATCCGCTTGTCGGGGCCGGTGTACTTGAAGGCGTTCTGGAGCAGGTCGACCAGCGCGTCGCAGAGGGCGTCGCGGTCGGCCAGGATCCAGGGCAGGTCGTCCGGGCTGTCGCGGCGCAGGTCGGCGCCGCTCTGGACGCGCTGGGGCTCCACGGCGCGGAGCGCGTCGTCGACGACCGGCCCGAGCGGCTGGGGGGAGAGGTCGAAGCTCCGCTTGCCCGACTCCATGCGCGCCCAGTCGAGGAGCCGCGTGATGAGCTGGGAGAGGCGCTGGGTCTCGGCCGAGATGATGTCGAGCGCCTCCTTGCGCTGGGCCGGGTCGGCGATGCGGTCGAGCTGGAGGGTCTCCACGAACATGCGGATGCTGGTGAGCGGCGTGCGCAGGTCGTGGGAGACCTTGTTCACGAAGTCGGTCTGCAGCCGGGAGACGTAGGCCTCCCGGTAGAGGACCACCAGCGTGCCGATGGTGCCGATGATGGTGGTGGCGACGAGCGCCAGGATGAGCGTGCCGAAGACGTAGTCCTGGGCCTGGCGCCCGAAGACCAGGATGAGGATGCCCACGGTGAGCATCATGGCCGCGGGGACGACCACCAGGCCGATGATGAGGGGGTAGACGCGCCGGAGCTTCACGGCGCCATCGTAGCCCAAAAGAAAAGGGCGGACCCCGGAGGGTCCGCCCTGGATTCTTCAGGTCACCGGGAGCGAGAGGCTCGCTCCGGGTGGACCGGTGAGGTGACTACAGCGTCGGCGCGTTGATCCGGTACGGATCCTTGGCGGTGATGACGCCAGGGCCGGGCTTCGCGTGGACGGCCTTGATCTCGGCGACCGTGTTCGG
>JBAXVO010000178.1:0-6730 GCA_037129355.1 Deltaproteobacteria bacterium
CTGGCCAGGGCCGGCGGCGCGCTCACCGTGGTGGACAACACCTTCCTCTCCCCCGCCCAGCAGCGCCCCTTCCGGCTCGGCGCCGACCTGGTGGTCCACTCGACCACCAAGTACCTGAACGGCCACAGCGACGTGGTGGGGGGCGCGGTGGTCTCGGCGCCCGGCCAGCTCGCGCTGCTCCAGCGGATCCAGAGCATGAACAACCTGCTCGGGACCTCGCAGAGCCCGCACGACGCCTTCCTGGTCCTGCGGGGGCTGAAGACGCTGCTGCTCCGCATGAAGGCCCACGAGGCGGGGGCGACGGTGGTGGCGCGCTGGCTCGCCGCCCACCCCCAGGTGGCGAAGGTCCACTACCCGGGGCTCGAGAGCCACCCCCAGCACGCCCTCGCCAAGGCCCAGCAGGAGGGGTTCGGGGGCATGGTGAGCTTCGAGCTGGCCCGGTTCAGCCAGGCCCGCGTCGACCACGTGCTCCGCACGCTGCGCTGGTTCACGCTGGCGGAGAGCCTGGGCGGCGTGGAGAGCCTGGTGGCCCACCCGGCCTCGATGACCCACGCCTCGATGACGCCCGAGGCGCGCCTGCGCGCCGGCATCACCGACGGGGTGATCCGGCTCTCCATCGGCATCGAGGCCCCGGAGGATCTGGTGGCCGACCTGGACCGGACGCTGGCGACGCTTCCGGGCTAGGGAACGGCGGCGGCCGCGCTCGCCGCCGCGGCCCGGGCCTTCTTGCCGTGGTCCTTGGCGATGAGCAGGTAGATCGACGGCACGAAGAAGATGGTGAAGGCGGTGCCGACGAACATCCCGGCCACGAGCACGAGGCCGATGCTGTTTCGCGCCGCGGCTCCCGGTCCGGAGACGAAGGTGAGCGGCAGGTGGCCGAAGATGGTGGCGGCGCTCGTCATGAGGATGGGGCGGAGCCGGATCACCGCGGCGTTCTTCACCGCCTCGACCTTCGACTGCCCCTCCCGCTGCAGCTCGTTGGCGAACTGGACGATGAGGATGCCGTTCTTGGCCACCAGGCCCACCAGCGTCACCAGCCCCACCTGCGAGTAGACGTTCAGGGTGGTGGTCCACCCGTCGGTCCAGAAGCGCATGTTGGGGTTGGGCATCTTGAGGAAGGTGAGGGCGAGCGAGCCGAACATGGCGAGCGGCACCGACCCCATGAGGATGACGAACGGGTCCCGGAAGCTGTTGAACTGCGCGGCCAGGATCAGGAAGATGAGCAGGATCGAGAGCAGGAAGGCCGGCCCGAACTTGTTGCCCTCGACCCGCAGCTGGCGGGACTCGCCGGTGTAGTCGACGACGTAGCCCTTGGGCAGGATGGTGGCCGCCTCGTCCTCCAGGTAGCGGAGGGCGTCGTCGAGGGGGCGGATGGCCACGCCGGAGATCTTCACCGCGTTCAGCTGCTGGAAGCGGTTCAGGGAGCGGGGCGCCACCGAGTCGCGGATGGTGGCGATGGAGGCGAGGGAGACCAGCTGGCCGTTGGGGCCGGTGACGTAGATGTCCTTCAGCTGCTCGGGGTTGAGCCGGTCGGCCCGGGCCACCTGCGGGATGACCTTGTAGCTGCGCCCGTCCACGCTGAAGCGGTTCACGAAGTTGCCGCCCACCGCCGCCGAGAGGTCCTGCCCCACCGTCTGCAGGTTCAACCCCAGCTGGGCCACCTTCTCCCGGTCGATGACCACCTCGGACTCGGGCTGGTCCACCTTCACGTCGATGAGGGGCGGGAAGGCGAAGATGCCGCTCTTGGCGGCCTTCTCCTGGAGCTGCTTGGCGAAGCCCAGGATCTCGCCGGCGTCGGCGGTGGAGGCGATGACGAACTCCACCGGGAAGTTGCCGCCACCGGGCAGGGCCGGGGGGAGGATGGGGAAGGTCTGGATGCCCGGGATGGTGGACACCTTGGCCTGGACCTCGGTGAGGATCTGGGCCGCGCTGCGCTTCCGCTCCTTCCAGGGCTTGAGCCCATCGCCCCAGAAGCCGCCGGACGGGAAGGTGATCTGGAAGGTGAACTGGGTCTCCGGGATGCCCTGGAGCTCCTTGTTCACCTCGCGGGTCGACTGGGCCACCTGGTCGAGCGTGGAGTTGGAGGGGGTGTTGACGATCCCGAAGATGACCCCCTGGTCCTCCACCGGCGCGAGCTCGCGCGGCGACTGGAAGAACATGGCGGCGGCCAGCAGCGACACCACCACCCAGGCGGCGTAGATCACGCCACGGACCTGGAACGAGGCCTCCAGGTGGCGCGCGTAGGTCGCCTTGATCCGGTCGAACACCCGGTTCACCAGACCCGAGAGCCCCTTGTCCTCGTGCTTCGCCGAGATGAGGCGCGCCGACATCATGGGGGAGAGGGTGAGGGCCACCACGCCCGAGATGGTGACCGCGCCGGCCAGCGTGAGCGCGAACTCGCGGAAGAGGGAGCCGGTGAGGCCGCCCTGGAAGGCGATGGGCGCGTACACCGCGGCCAGCGTGATGGTCATGGAGATGATGGGGCCGATGAGCTCCCGCGCCCCCACGATGGCGGCGTCGAAGGGGGTCATCCCCTCGCGCACGTGCCGCTCGACGTTCTCCACGACCACGATGGCGTCGTCGACCACGAGTCCCACCGAGAGCACGATGGCGAGCAGCGTGAGCAGGTTGATGGTGAAGCCGAAGACCTGCATCAGGAAGACGGCGCCGATGAGGGACACCGGGATGGCCACCACCGGGACCAGCACCGACCGGAACCTCCCCAGGAAGAGGAAGATCACCACCATCACGATGAGGATGGTCTCGAGCAGCGTCTGCACCACCTCGTCGATGGCGTTCTGGATGTAGGCCGTGCCGTCGTAGGCGATGGTGGCCTTGATCTGCTCGGGCAGCTCCCGCTGGATCTCCACCATCTCGGCCCGGACCCTGCGGATCACGTCGAGGGAGTTGGCGTTGGGCAAGGACCAGATGCCGATGAAGACCGCGGTGTCGCCGCTGAAGTTCACCATGACGTCGTAGTCCTCGGCGCCGAGGACCACGTCGCCCACGTCGCCGAGCCGGACCACCGAGCCGTCCTTCTCGCGGATGACGAGCTGCTGGAACTCCTTCACCGAGCGGAGGTCGGTGTTGGCGGTGAGGTTCACCTGGACGAGGGAGCCCTTGGTCTGCCCCACCGCCGCCAGGTAGTTGTTGGCGGCGAGCGCCTGCCGGACCTGGGCCGGGCTCACGTTGAGCGCCGCCATCTTGTCGGGCTTGAGCCAGATGCGCATCGCGAAGGTGCGCGCGCCCAGGATGTCGGCGCGCTGCACGCCCTCGAGCGCGGTGAGGCGCGGCTGGACCACCCGCACCAGGTAGTCGGTGATCTCGTTCTGCTTCAGGAACTGGGACGAGAAGCTCAGGTAGGCCGACGCGAACTGGCTGTCGGTCGACTCGATGTTGATGATGGGGATCTCGGCCGAGGGCGGCAGGTCGCCGCGCACCTGGTTCACCTTGGAGGCGATCTCGGACAGCGCCCGGTTGGCGTCGTAGTTGAGGCGCAGACGGGCACGGATGGTCGAGACGTTCTGCTTGCTCTCCGACTCGATGTAGTCGATGCCGTCGGCGGCGGCGATGGCCCGCTCGAGCGGGGTGGTGATGAAGCCGCGCACCAGGGCGGCGTTCGCGCCCACGTAGACCGTGGTGACGGTCACGGCGGCGTTCTCGCTGCGGGGGTACTGGCGCACGTTCAGGCTGCGGATGGCCTGCACGCCCGCGATCACGATGATCAGGTTGACGACGATCGCGATGACCGGGCGGCGGACGAAGATGTCGGTGAACGTCATGTGGGTGGGTCCCGGGCCGCTCTAGTTGTCGGACGGCTTGGGATCGGCCTGGACGTCGGGGGCCAGGTCGTTGCGGACCACCACCGACGCGCCGCTGCGGAGCTTGAAGGCGCCGCTCGAGATCACCGACTCGCCGGCCTTGAGGCCGGTCAGCACCGCCACCAGATCGCCCCGCCGCTCCCCGAGCCGGACGAAGCGCTGCTGGGCGGTGAGCTGGTCCTTCCCGTCTGGCCCCTTCTTCGTGTCGAGCACGAAGACCGAGTCGCCGTACGGGGCGTAGATCACCGCGGTGGCCGGCACGAGCAGCACCGGCACCTGCTCCGGCGCCAGCACCTCCACGTTGGTGAACATGCCGGGACGGAGCCTCCCGTCCTCGTTGGGAACCGCGGCCCGGACCTTCACGTTCCGGGTGGCCACGTCGACCTCGGTGTTGATGGTGCTCACCTTCCCGTTCCAGGTGGCTCCGGGGAAGGTGTCGGTGTGGAGGTGGACCGGCTGCCCCACCTTGAGCCGGGCCAGCGCCTGCTGGGGGAGGGAGAACTCCACGTAGATGGGGGTCACCGACTGGAGCGAGGCCACCGGGGCGCCCGCGCCGAGGACCTGCCCCAGCTCGACCTGCCGGATGGCGATGCGCCCGTCGAAGGGGGCGCGGATGGTCTTCTTCTCGATGGTGGCCTTGATCGTGTTCGCTGCGGCCTGGGCCTGCTTGTAGCGGGCATCGGCGGCGTCGAGGTCGGCCGGGGTGTTGGCCTGCCCCTTGCGAACCTCGACGGCGCGCTCGTAGTTCAGGCGGGCCAGGTTCTCGTCGGCCTTCGCCGAGGCGAGCTGGGCCTCCTCGGTCGAGGTGTCGAGCTTCACCAGGATCGCGCCCTTCTTCACGGACGTGCCGGAGTCGAAGGAGACCTCCCGGATGGCGCCGGAGAGCTCGGAGCCGACGGTGACGCCGCGGAACGCGACGAGGGTTCCGCTCGCGTCCTGGAGCGGCTGCCAGGTGGTGGCCTCGACCCGGGCCGTGGTCACGGCCTCCGGGGGCGGGACGAACGACTTGCCCGCCTTGATCATCGAGCCGATCTGGGCGCCCTTCACGCCCACCAGGATCCCCACGACGGCCAGGACCCCCAGGCCCACCCCGATCCAGAGCTTGGTCTTTGTCTTCATGATCCTCCCCTCTTAGCCAATGACGCTCCGCGCCGCAGCGCAAAGGGGCGAGGAGGGGCGTCCGCCATGGCGGAGGGCTGGTCCGGCCGCTAAATGGTTGCTTCACCCCCTCCCGGGAGACCCAGCCTTGCTCCGAACCGTCGCCATGCTCTCCGCCCTCCTCCTCGCCGGCTCGGTGTCGGCCGACCCGGCCGTCCTGCGGGTCTCGGCCATCCCGGACGAGGCCCCCACCGAGCTCCAGCGCAAGTTCAAGCCGCTCGGCGACTACCTCGCGAAGCAGCTCGGCATGGAGGTGAAGTTCATCCCGGTGACCGACTACCCGGCCACCGTGGAGGGGCTCGCCTCCGGGCAGCTCGACCTGGTCTGGTACGGCGGCTTCACCTTCGTCCAGGCCCGGCGCCGCACCGGCACCGCCATCCCCCTCGTGCAGCGCGAGGAGGACGCCCGGTTCCACTCGAAGTTCATCACCCGTCCCGGCTCGGGGATCGAGAAGCTCGCGGATCTCAAGGGGAAGAACGTGGCCTTCGGGAGCCCGTCCTCCACCTCCGGCCACCTCATGCCCCGCTGGTTCCTGCTCCAGGCCGGCGTCGATCCCGACAAGGACTTCGCCAAGTACGCCTTCAGCGGCGCCCACGACGTCACCGCGCGCTGGGTGGAGACCGGAAAGGTGGATGCCGGCGCGCTCAACGAGTCGGTCTGGCAGAAGCTCGTCGACGAGAAGAAGGTCGACACCACCAAGGTGGTGGTCTTCTACACGACCCCGGACTTCTTCGACTACAACTGGACCGTCCGCGGCGACCTCGATCCGAAGGTGGTGGAGAAGCTCCGCGCCGCCTTCCTGGCCCTAGACCCGGCCAACCCCGAGCACAAGGCCATCCTCGACCTCCAGCGCACGAGGAAGTTCATCCCCACCGCGCCGGAGAACTACAAGATGATCGAGGAGGCGGCGAAGGGGGCGGGGCTGCTCAAGTAGCGCCCCCGCAGCCAGGTGCTGGCCGCGTCGACCGCGAGCACCAGGACGAGGACGACCGCGAGGACCGTGAGCGTCCGTCCGTGGTCGAAGACCGACAGCGAGACGTACAGGATGCGCCCGAGGCCGCCCGCGCCGACCACGCCCAGCACCGCGGCGGCCCGGATGTTCACCTCCCACCGGTAGAGGGTGTAGGCGACGAGCTGCGTGAAGGCCTGCGGGAGGCTGGCGAGGAGCCGCTCCGAGGCCGCGCTCGCGCCGGCCGCCCGGAGCGCCAGGGCCGGATCGGCCGGCACCTCGTCGAGGGCCTCGGCGAAGAGCCGGCCCAGGACCCCCGAGGTGTGGACCCCGATGGCGAGTGCCCCCGCGAACGGGCCGAGCCCGACGGCGAGCACGATGGCGAGCGCCCAGAGCAGTTCGGGGAGCGTCCGGCAGAGGTTCATGAGGGTGCGGGCCCCGGCCCCGGCGAGCCAGGCGACGGCTCCCGGGAGGCCGACCCGGGCGTCCTCCACCCAGCCGCGCGGCGTGGATGAGGCGAGGAGGGCGAGGACGAGCCCGAACGCCGCCGCGAGCGCCGTGCCCAGGATGCTCACCGCGAGCGTCTCCGCCGCGGCCGGGAGCAGCTCGCGGAGGAAGCGCAGGGCGAGGTCGGGCGGCCAGAGCGACCGCGCGAAATCGCCCATCGAGCGGAGCGCGCGCGCGGAGAGGAGGGCGCCGGGCGAGAGCTCGAGGATGCGGGAGGCCACGACCACGGCGGCGATCCCGGCGAGCGCGGCGCCGGCGTCCCGCGCCAGGCGGGCGGGCGTGGCCGGGAAGAGGG
>JBAXVO010000179.1:0-6726 GCA_037129355.1 Deltaproteobacteria bacterium
GCCCGGGCCCTCCCTGAGCTCCGTGCCCTCCTCGAGGCCGCCGCGCGACCCCCCGACGTCGCCGATCCGGCCCGGGCCGCCATCCCGGGCACCCGCGCCCGCCGGACGCGCCGGCGCCCCAGGGACGCCTCCTGCAGCTTCGAGTTGCACGACGAGGAAGGGCGCCTCTCCACCTTCCGCGGCCCCGGGGCCGACCTGGCCTCGCTCCTCGTCCAGGGTCGCGTGGCGTTCCGCTCCCCTGCCGGCGAGGAGTTCCTCTCGGTCGCCGGGTCGCCGTACCTCCTGTTCCGGGACCTCTGCGCCGCCGCCTCCCGTCTCGCCGGGGCTCCCGTTTCCCCGCTTTCCTTCGACCTGGCGCGTCCCGGCCGCAGCGCCACCGCCCGGGTCGTCGTGGCGGGCGGCACGGTCTCGGTCGACGGGGGCGCGCCGGTCCGCTGCGACCCCCTCGCCTTCGCCCAGGCCATCGTCGAGGGGGCGGCCGACTTCGGCTCGGTGGTCCGCGGGCGCTCCTCCCACCAGGCGGCCAACTCGCTCCTCGACGACCTGGAGCAATCGGCCAGCGCCTGCCTCGTGCAGGTGCTCGAGTTGCGGGAGGGGGATCGGGCCGCCGCCTCTCGCCGCCGGGTCCGGGTGCGCCGGGCGCCGCGCCCCCCGCCGGCTCCAATCGCTCCCGGTCGGATGCGACGCGTCTCCTTCCGGCGAACCGTGTCGGTCGACATCGGCTCGCCCGCGGGCGGGGGGCTCTTCCTCCTCCCCGACCTGCTCGTGGCCTGCGGCCGCGACCGCACGCTCGCGTTCGATCCCACCGGGGGCACCGAGCGCTGGGGCGCCCCGGGTGCCCTCCGGGCCAGCGTGGGCGAGGGACGGATCGCCCTCCTCCGCGGCGACGGGCTCGAGGCCCGGGACGCAGCCACCGGCTCCATGCTCTGGACGCGCCCGCTCCCTCCGGAGGCGGGGCCCGGAAGTGCGATCGCCCTCGTTCCCGGAGGCCGGCTCCTGGTCGCATCGGGCGCGACGATCTCGACACTCGACCCTGCGGACGGTCGATCGCTCTGGACCTTCACCTCGCCCGGCGCGTCCCGTCTGCGCCTCCTCCCGCTCGGCGCCCTGCTCGTCGCGGCTTCCGACGGGGGGATGGTCCACGCCATCGACCCGGCCGGGAAGGTGGCCTGGCGCCTCCGGGGTGCGGGGGCGCTGGCGGCCCCGCCGGTGGGCACGGCCCGCTCCTGCCTCTTCGCCTTCGTCACCCCCACCGGGGCAACCCTGGCCGCCGTGGACCCGTCCACGGGCGAGCGCCGCTTCGAGAGTTCGCTCGACTTCGCGCCGGAGGGGGCGCCACTCCGGGTGGCGGGGAGGATCGTCATCGCCGGGCGGGTGGCCGGTGACGGCGTCGTGGCTGCGCTCGAGGAGGACGGCTCCCGCGCCTGGACCGAGCCGTCGCCCACGGGCGGGATCCCGGCGCTCGCACCTCGCCCCGGCGGGCTCCTCGCGAAGGGACCTGACGGGACCTGCGCGGCGCTCGATCGGGACGGTCGGATGCTCTGGCTCCGATCCCCCGCGGGGCGCCCCTCCCCTCCCGGCAACCTGCCCCCCGTCGCCGTCCGGGGGCTCGTCCTGGTGGCGGCCGAGGAGGTGGAGTGGCTCGACGGGGAGACCGGACGACCGGTCGGTCGCGTCCCCGCGCACGCCCCCGCCCGCCTCGCCGTCGGCGACGACCTCGCCACCTGGACGCTCGACGGGGACGGCCTGCTCTGCGGCGCCCGCGTCCGCGGCCACCTCGCGGTGATCGGCTAGGCTAGACGCCCAGGAAGAGGCGCCGGCCGAAGTTGGCCGCCACCCGGGCCGCGAAGATCCGCTGGGCCGCGGTCTCGATGTCGTACGGGACGCGCACGTACTCCACGGTCCGCTCGTCGGTGTCGTGCAGGACGAAGCAGGCCCGGTTGTCGTAGTCGCGCGGCTGCCCCACCGCACCCACGGTCACCACGTACTTGTAGCCGGGGCGCAGGCGGAACTTCCGGCCCGACACCTCGACCACCTCGCTCCCCGCCTGGAGCGCGAAGACCTTGGTGAGGTGGGAGTGGCCGATGAAGGTCACGCGCGGGAGGGCCTCGAGCACCGGGATGAGCTCGGCCGCCTGCTCGCTCGCCAGGATGTAGTCGTAGGCCTCGGGCTTGAGCGGTGAACCGTGGCTGAACCCGACCTCGTCGATCCGGTGGGCGTAGGGCAGGCCGAAGAGCCATTCCCGGTGCTCCGGGTGCAGGACGCCGGAGGTCCAGTCGAGCGCGTGCCGGGCCGCGTCGTAGTAGAACGCGTAGTCCATCCGTCCGGTCACGGCCGCGTCGTGGTTCCCGAGCAGCGCCACCCCGGTGAGGCGGCGGAGCACCTCGCAGCACTCGTTGGGGCTGGCGCCGTAGCCGACCACGTCTCCCAGCGAGGCCACCAGGTCCACGCCGCGGTCCGCGATCGCCCGCTCCACCTCGGTCAGGGCCTCGAGGTTGGCGTGGACGTCGCTGAGGACGGCGATGCGCATCGTTCAGGGGATGGCGGAGACCGGAAGGACGTCGACGTCGAGGTCGTCGAAATGGGCGAGCCGCCGGAACTCGGCGTACCGGGCGCGGATCTCCTGCGGCCCCAGGTCGCGGAGCCGGTCGAGGCTGAAGCGCTCCACGGCGAAGCTGGCGAGCACGCTCCCCACCACGATGGCGCGCCGCATGGCGGCCGGGTCGAGCGACCCGGAGCGGGCCAGGTAGCCCATGAACCCGCCCGCGAAGCTGTCTCCGGCGCCGGTGGGGTCGAAGAGCTCGGCCAGCGGGTAGGCCGAGCTCGCGAAGACCTCGGACCCGGAGAAGAAGAGCGCGCCGTACTCGCCGCGCTTCACCACCACCGCGCGGGGTCCGAAGGCGAGGATGGCCCGGGCCGCCTTCACGATGTTGTGCTCCCCGGCCAGCTGCCGCGCCTCCGCGTCGTTCACGAAGAGGAGGTCGACCCGACGCAGCACGTCGAGGAGCTGCTTGCGCTTGGAGGTGATCCAGAAGTTCATCGTGTCGGCGGCGACGATCCGGGGCGAGCGGACCTGATCGAGCACCCGGATCTGCAGCTCCGGATCGATGTTGCCGAGGAAGACGTGGCTCGAGTCGCGGAAGGTCTCGGGCAGCTCCGGCCGGAAGTCGGCGAAGACGTTCAGCTGGGTGTCGAGGGTGTGGGCCTGGTTCAGGTCGAACTCGTAGCGACCGGACCAGCGGAAGGTCCGACCGGGGCGCCGCTCCAGGCCCGAGACGTCGACGCCACGGCTGCGCAGGAAGTCCACGTGGACCTCCGGGAAGTCCTCGCCGACCACCGCGACGACCCGGACCGGGGCGAAGAAGCTGGCCGCGGTCGAGAAGTACGTCGCCGAACCGCCCAGGACGTCCTCTCGGACGCCGAAGGGCGTCTGGAGGGAGTCGAGCGCCACCGAACCCACCGCGAGAAGAGCCATGGTGCGGTGCTCTACCCTGCGGAACCACTGCCGGTCAACGGCGGCGTGGACGGGCCCGACCGCCGCCTCGGATCCCCCGGCCCGCCCTCGGCCGCCAGCTGGCCGCAGGCGGCGGCGATGTCGCTGCCCCGGTTGCGCCGGACCACGGCGGTCACGTTGGCGCAGAGGAGGAGGTCGCGGAAGGCCTCGACCCGCCCGGGGGCCGGCGCCCGGAAGCCCAGTCCCGGGTTCTCGTTGTAGGGGATCAGGTTCACCTTGGCGGGGATCCCCTTCACCATCCGGGAGAGCCGGATGGCGTCCGCGTCCGAGTCGTTCACCCCTCCGAGCAGCACGTACTCGAAGGTGATGCGCCGCCCCTTCTTCATGGGGAACTCGCGGCAGGCGGCGAGCAGCTCCCGGATGGGCCAGCGCTTGTTGAGCGGCATGAGGGCGGTGCGGACCTCGTCGGTCGTGGCGTTGAGGGAGACCGCCAGCTTGACGTCGGTCTCCTCCCCGAAGCGGCGCATCTCCGGGACGATCCCGGAGGTGGAGACCGTGACGTGCCGGTTGGAGAAGTTGGGGCCGTCCTCGGCCAGGAGGATGTCCAGGGCCGCCTTGACGGCGTCGAAGTTGTGGAGCGGCTCCCCCATCCCCATGAAGACCAGGTTGGTGAGCGGGCGCGGTGCGGCTCCCTCCCCGAGCTCGACGAGCCGCCGGTTGGCGCGGGAGACCTGGTCGACGATCTCCCCCGGGAGGAGGTTCCGCGACAGCCCCATGGTGCCGGTCATGCAGAAGGTGCAGCCCACCGCGCATCCGGCCTGGGTCGAGACGCAGAGGGTCTTGCGCCCCGGTTCGGGCATGTAGACCGACTCGACGAGCTTCCCGTCCCGGGTGCGCCAGGTCCACTTGATGGTCCCGTCGGTGGACCGCCGCTCGTCCGCCCGCTCGAGGGAGACGAGGGTGGTCTCGGCGGCGAGCCGCGCCCGCAGCGTCGCCGGCAGGTCGCTCATCTCGTCGAGGGAGGCGGCGCCCTTCTGGTGCAGCCACCGGAAGAGCTGCCGGGCCCGGTAGGGCTTCTCCCCCAGCCTGGCGAGGAGCGCGTCGATCTCCCCCCGCGACAGCGAGCGGAGGTCGGGGAGCCCGGTCGGCGGCACGGTCAAGCTCCCTCGACGGGGGCGGCAACCGCCTCCCGGCGGGCGATCTCCACCCGGGTCACCCGGCGGTCGTCGGCGCCCCGGACGGTGAAGCGGAAGCCGTCGTGATCGACGTGGGCGCCCACCTGCGGGACCCGCCCGGCGGTCGCGGTGACGAACCCGCCCAGGGTCTCGTAGTCCCCCTCGTCCGGGAAGCGCAGCACGCCGCGCGTGCCCGGCTCGACGCCGGACTCCCGGTCGATGAACTCCTCGAGTTCCCGGAGCGGCACCGCGGCGTCGGCCATCCAGACTCCGGCGCCCACGTTCTTCACCGGCGCCGCCTCCGCGTCCCCCTCGTCCTGGATCTCGCCGACGATCTCCTCGAGCACGTCCTCGAGGGTGACCACGCCGCTCGTCCCGCCGAACTCGTCGACCACCACCGCGAGGTGGGTCTTTCGCCGCTGCATCTCCTTGAGCAGCCGGGAGACCTTCATCTGCTCGGGCACGAAGAAGGCCGGCTTGAGCACCCGCTCCCAGGGGATCGGGCCGGGCCCGCGGGCCACCTCGAGGACGATGTCGCGCACCATGAGGATGCCCACGATGTTGTCGGCCGACCCCTCGAACACCGGCATGCGGCTGTAGGGATTCTCGGTCACCGTCCGGACGATCTCGTCCCGGGGCGCGTCCCGGTCGAGCGCCACCATCCGGGTCCGGGGGACCATGATCTCCTTCACCACCCGGTCGGCGAACTCGAGGACGCTGTTGAGGAGCTCCTCCTTCACCTCGTCGAGGACGCCCTCCCGCGTGCCCATCTCGATGATGTACTCGATCTCCTCGCTGGTGACGGCCGGGCCGGGGGCGAGCTTCCCGCCCCCGAACAGCCGCATGAGGCCGTGGGTGGCGCGGACGAGCCCCATCGACACGGGCCAGAGCACCCAGGAGACGGTGCTGACGAACGGTGCGAGCGCCAGCGCGATGCGGACCGGGTGGCGCTTGGCGAGGGTCTTCGGGACCACCTCGCCGGCGAAGAGGACGATGACCGTGGCGACCGCCGTGGCCACCCCGAGCGCCGTCGCCGCCGAGAAGCCATGCGCGGCTGCAACGCCCGCCGCGATCTCCCCGGCGAGCACGCCACCCCCGATGTTGAGGAGCGTGTTGGTGACCAGGACGGCGGAGAGCACCCGCTCCGGGTGGTCCACCCAGACCCGGAGCAACCGGGCGCGCCGGCCACCGGCCTCGACCAGCTGCCGGGTCTTCAGGTCGCCGAGCGAGGTCAGCGCCGTCTCCGACGCGGACGCGGCCGCGGAACCGAGGACGACCCCCACGATCCCCAGCCATTCCCATGTCGGAGCACCCAGCACGTCGGTATCCCTTTAACGCAGCGCCCCGCTCCGGGCCTGGCCGGGCGGGGCGCAACACGCCGCATTCAATGTTTCCGGCAGGTTAGCGCTTGCCGACCCACTCGTAGGCGTGCACGTCGATCTCCGGGAAGAAGTAGGAGATCTCGACCTTGGCCGTCTCCGGCGCGTCGGATCCGTGCACCGTGTTCTTCTCGATGTCGGTGGCGAAGTCGGCCCGGAGCGTCCCCGGAGCGGCCTTCTTGGGATCGGTGGCCCCCATCACCTCGCGGTTCTTCGCGATGGCCCCCTCGCCCTCGAGCACCATGAGCACCACCGGGCCGCTCGTCATGAACTTCACCAGGTCGGCGAAGAACGGGCGGGCCTTGTGGACGGCGTAGAACCCCTCGGCCTCGGCCTGGGACAGCCGCTTCAGCTTGATCGCCACCGGCTTCAGCCCGACCGACTCGAAGCGGGCGATGACGCGGCCGATGACGCCCTTCTCGACCCCGTCCGGCTTGATGATGGAAAACGTCCTCTCGATTGCCATGTGTCTCTCCTGTTCGCTACCGCTTGGAAGGCTTCTTGCCGGGCGCGCCCTTCGGGGCCGGCTTGGCTGCGGGCTTGGCCGCGGGCTTCGGGGCCGGCTTCGGGGGCGACTTCACGGTGGTCTTCGCCGCCGGGCGGGGCTCCTCCTTCGCCTTGGGCTTCCCGCCGGCGAGGAGTTCCTTCATGGCCGCGCCGAGGGTCGACGGCGACTCGCAGACCAGGATGCCGGCGTCCCGCATGATGGTCATCTTGG
>JBAXVO010000018.1:0-24082 GCA_037129355.1 Deltaproteobacteria bacterium
CCTCGGCGCGCAGCCGGTCCACCTCGGCCCGCGCCCCCTCGGCGTCGGATCTCGCAGCGCTGGCCTCGGACCTCGCGACGTCGGCCTCCGACCTCGCCCCGTCCAGCGTGGCCCGGAGGGTGGCCACCTCGTTCTGCAGGCTGGCCGCCTCGCCCCGCACGCCGTCGGCGGAGGAGCGGAGGGAGTCGATCTCGGCCCGGAGCCCCTCGGTTGCGGCCCGAGCGCCCTCCAGTTCGCGCTCGAGCTCCTCGGTGCGCCGCGACGCCTCGACCAGTTCCTCGGCGCGCGCGCTCGCCGACGCGCCGGCCTCGGCGAGCCTCGCGGTGAGTGCCGCGAGCTCCTCGGCCCGGATCGACGCGATCCGTCCCGCCTCCCCGGCCTCGGCACGGAGGGCATCGGACTCGGCCCGCAGCTGATCGGCCTCGCCACGGGACTGCAGCCCTTCCTCGCGGAGCCGCTCGGCCTCGGCGAGGAGCCCCTCGCCGTTCGACCGGGAGCGCTCCCCTTCGAGCCGGAACCCCTCGGCCTCCTCCCGGAGCGCGGCGAGCTCCTCGCGAAGCGTCTCGGCCTCCGCCTGAGCCTCCCGGAGCGCGGCGGCGGCGTTCTCGTCGACCCCCGGAAGGACCTCGACGTCCTCGAGCAGGATGGGGGTCTCGTCCTCGGCGACCGACTCGACGCTCGGCTCGATCCGCCGCGACGGGGCCTGGTGGACGGCGGGGACGGTCCCCGCGGCACGGGTGGGCGCGAACGGGTCGTCCTTGGAGGCCTCGGCGGCCTCGGCGGCGAGGGAGGCCAGCGCGGCCTCCATGTCCCGATCGAGCTCGGAGAGGGCCGGGGCCTCGTCGGCGTCGGGCATGAGGGTGAGGGGAGGCTCCGAGGGTGCGGATCCGGGCGACCGGGCGCCGGGCTCGTCGTCGCCGCGGCTGATGTTGTCGAAGGCCTCGTCGAGCATCCGGAGGTCGGCGTCCTCCTCGGCCGGCGGCGTCCCGCCCGGGGCCGCCACGTCCAGCTCCACGTCGTCGAGGGTCACGAGCTCCTCTTCGCCCCCCCCCGCGTCGGGCATCCCCACCAGCGCCCCGACCCGGTCGACCAGGGTCTCGGGGGGGAAGGGCTTCAGGAGGTAGTCCTCGGCCCGGGTCTTCAGCTTCCGGTGCTGGTCGAAGGTCTCCGGGGTGGCCTCGGAGCTGGTGATGACGAGGGGGATCCCCTTCAGGTCGCCGTCCTTCTTCAGCCGGTTGCACCAGGAGTAGCCGGAGAGGCCCGGGAGCTCGACGCAGAGCACCACGCAGTCGGGGTGGAGGGCGCGCGCCAGCTCGAACCCCTCCTTGCCGTCGCTGCTCGTCCGGACGCTGAACCCCCGGGACTCCAGGGCGCTCGACATCGCTCGCGCAAAGTTGGTGTCGCTCTCGATGAGGAGGACGTTCTTCTGCATCCGGGGATCCTATGGCCGCCCCGAACGGGTTGTCAAAAGACCGCCGGCAGGGGCGCTATCGCTCGACGGGCTGGGCCGTCTCGACCAGCCGGACGAGATCCGCCTCGTCGAGGTCGGAGACGAGGGAGTAGACGATCTCGTTGCGACGCCACACCGCGACGTTGTAGCCGCGCATGTTCATCACCCAGATGGTCTCGGGTCCGGCGCGGACGGCGTGCCCCTCGTCGGCCACGCGCCGCTGGGGGTCGTCGATGATGAAGAGGCCGAAGCGGCCGCCGCGCGGCGTCTCGTAGCGCATGTAGGCGGCGGGCCAGTCGCGGAGCTGGGCCAGCCGCGCCCCGACGAGCTTCACCCCGTCCCCGCGGAACGTCGGCGGGCGCGGGTGGAAGTCGAGCTTGGAGGCGAGCATCCCGGGGATGACCTCCGGGGCGATGGAGGCGGTGCTGAGCTCGAGGGGGAGGTCCCGGGCGTGCTTGCGGACCGCCTCCTCGACGAGCGGGTCGGTGGCGCGGTGCCCGGCGAACACCACCAGGGCCCCGGCCACGCAGGCCGCCATGGCGGCCACCGGGAGCGGGGAGAGGATGCGGCGCCACCAGGCGGCGGGGCGCTCCACCTCGGCGTCGAGGGCGACCGAGATGCGGTGGCGCAGGGAGTCGGGGGCCGTGGTGTGGGGCGCGCCGGGGGCGAAGGCCTCGCGCAGCCGGGCCCGCAGCGCCGAGCGGAAGGCCATGGCCTTCGCGGCGCCGTCCCGGCAGGAGGCGCAGGCGGAGAGGTGCGACTCGAGCGAGGCGCGATCGTCGTCGCCGAACTCGCCGTCGAGGTAGGGCTCGAGGAGCCGCTCCACGTCGCTGCAGTCGAAGCTCGTCGTGGATGTCGCGCCCTGCGTCATGGTCTTTGGGTCCGGTCCTACGAGATGCCGCGCTTCCGCTTCCACGCGTCGAGCTGGATGCTCCCGTCGCGGATGCTCCCATCGTCCTCGCCCGCGTGCAACACGCCCGAGGCGGTGGCGTATTCCGCGAGCTGCTTCTGCAGCAGGCGGCGACCCCGGAACAGGCGGCTCATCACCGTTCCCACCGGGACGTCGAGGATGTCGGCGATCTCCTTGTAGGAGAAGTCCTGGAGGTCGGCGAGGATCACCGCCATCCGGAAGTCGATGGGCACCGCGTCGATGGCCCGCAGGACGTCGTCGGAGAGGAGCCGGTCGAAGAAGGCCCGCTCCGGGTCCTCGGCGACGTCGGCGGCGTCGCGCGACACGAGCCGGTCCTGCACCGAGTCGCGCTCGTCCTCGACGATGTTGCGCTCCTTGGTGGTCCGGCGGTAGCGGTTGATGAAGGTGTTGGTGAGGATCTTGTAGAGCCAGGCCTTGATGTTCGTGCCCCGCTCGAACTTGTCGAAGAAGCGGAAGGCGCGGAGCACCGAGTCCTGGACCAGGTCCTCGGCGTCGCGGGGGTTCTTGGTCAGGCGGAGCGCCGCAGCGTACAGGCCGTCGAGGTGAGGGAGCGCGAGCACCTCGAACTCCCGACGCGTGTTGTCCAAGGCCCGGCTCGAGACCAAGATGACCTCCCTCTCCGTGGTTAACGGGTTCGTGGAAGTGGTTGTTCCCCGGGAATGCGACCCAATTGGGGCGTCCCCGGGCGAGGGCGGCCCCTCGCTCGCCCCGGAACCTAGGACCGCCCCGGGCGCGGGCAAGGGGCAGGTGGTATGAATCGGCCAACCCCGCCATGTTCCGACTGTTGTTCGCCGACGAAAAGGGGGTCGTCTACGACCACCCCCGCCTCCTGGCTGCCGCCCGGACGGGGGGGGACCTCGTCCGGCCAGCCGGGCGCCCCGTCCCCCTCCCGACTGGAGGGTCCCTCTGCGTCCTCCCCGGAAGGCGGCCGGTGGGCTTCGACCCCGACACCGGCGAGCAGGTGGTCCTCGAGGAGGAACGGGTCGGGCGCCGGAAGGTCGTGCCGGTGGCCGTGGGGGCCACGCTGCCCCCCGGGTACACGCGGACGCTCCTCCCGGCGGCTGCGCGCCCCTCGCCCGGCTCCTCCCTCGCCCCCATCCTCCCCCAGTGGGCCTACACGGCCGCGGCGCTCGGCCCGGACGGTCCGGTCGCCTGGGCCCTCCACACCGACCGGCGGCGCCACTGGGATCCGGAGCGCCACTCGACGCCGGACCTGGCCGGTCTCGTCGAGGAGCGGCTCGCCCGCGCCGACAACCCGGTGTACCGGCAGCTCGCCCGCTGCGCGCTCCAGTGGTCGTGCTTCACGGCGCAGAACACCTTCTACGGGCGGGACGAGGGGGCCATCCCGTCCTCCTCGTCCTGCAATGCCCGCTGCGTCGGCTGCCTCTCCGAGACCGCCGAGGGGATGCCCCCGTCGAGCCACGACCGGATCCCGAGGGCCCCGACCGCCGAGGAGATGGCCGACGTCGGCGCCGCCCACCTGGCGACGGCCTCCGGGCGCACCATGGTGAGCTTCGGCCAGGGTTGCGAGGGGGAGCCGCTCCTGCGCTGGAAGGAGATCGCCCGCGCCATCCGGCTGGTCCGGGAGCGCACCGGCCGAGGGTCGCTCAACGTGAACACCAACGGCTCGCTCCCCGACGCGCTCGCCGCGCTGGCCGACGCCGGGCTCGACGCGGTGCGGATCTCCACCAACACCGCCTCTCCGGACCTCTACACCGCCTACTACCGCCCCTCCCGCTACGGGCTGGCCGAGGTCGAGAGATCGATGCGGGTGGCGAAGGAGAAGGGGCTCTACCTCGCCTTGAACCTGCTCGTCTTCCCCGGCGTCACCGACCGGGAGGAGGAGGTCGCCCGGCTGGCCGCGCTCGTCGGTCGCGTGGGGGCCGACCAGGTGCAGGCCCGGTCGCTCGCCATGGATCCCGACGTGTACTGGGGGATCGCGCGGGAGCGGGGAGGGCGAGGGCCGGCGCTGGGCGTCCCGGCGCTGCTCCGGGCGCTCAAGGCGGCGCGCCCGGGACTGGTCGTCGGAAATTTCGCCCGGGGACTCTCGGAGCGGGGGAGGGTCGCGTGAGCGAGGTCGAGGCGACGCTGGAACTGCAGAAGGACCTGGTCCGCCACCTGCGGGCCGGACACCCCTGGGTCTTCCGGAAGGCCATCGAGAAGGCGCCGAAGGGGCTCGAGGCCGGCGCCATCGTCGACGTGGTCGAGGGCGGCCGGTTCGTGGCCCGCGGCTACCTCGATCCGCACTCGGCCATCACCGTGCGCATCCTCACGCGGGAGCCGGCCGAGCCCATCGACGACGCCTTCTGGCGCGGCCGGATCCGGCGCGCCCTGGCGCTCCGCTCCGACCTCGTGCGCGGCACCACCGGCTACCGGCTGGTCCACGGCGAGAACGACGCGCTTCCCGGCGTGGTGGTCGACCGCTACGCCGACTTCGCGGTGGTGAAGCTCTACTCGGCGGGGCTCACCCCGCACCGGGCGCGCATCGTCGAGGCCCTCCGGGACGAGGTGCCGGGGCTCGCCGGGATCTTCGGGCGCGACGAGGTGGCGCGCGACGAGGAGTCGGACGAGGCCAAGCCGCAGGGGCGCGTCCTCTGGGGGGCCGAGCCGCCCGAGCGGATCGAGATCGACGAGCACGGGATGAAGCTCCTCGTCGACGTCCGGAAAGGCCAGAAGACCGGCCTCTTCCTCGACCAGCGGGAGAACCGGCGGCTGGTCCGCGAGATGTCGGGGGGGCGCGGCGACGCGCTCAACCTCTTCGGCTACACCGGCGGCTTCTCGGTGGCCGCCGCGCTGGGAGGCGCGCACCACGTCGTCACCATCGACGTCGACAAGGACGCCATCGCGCTGGCCCGGGAGAACTTCCGGGTGAACGGCCTCGACATGGCCGACCACGCGTTCGCCGCCGAGGACGCCTTCGAGATCCTGCGCCGCTACAAGGCGCAGGGGCGGCGGTTCGATCTCGTGGTGTGCGACCCGCCGGCCTTCGCGAAGTCCCAGAAGGCGGTCGAGGGGGCCATCGCCGGCTACGCGGCGCTGAACCGGGCCGCGCTTCAGGTCCTCTCGCCCGGGGGGCTGCTCGTCACCGCGAGTTGCAGCGCGCGGGTGTCGCCGGAGCAGTTCCACGACGCCGTGAAGGAGGCCGCCTTCAAGGCCCGGATCGATCTGCAGATGGTCGAGGACCGGCGCCAGCCGCCCGACCACCCGGTGGCGCCCCAGTTCCGCGAGGGGCGCTACCTCAAGTGCTCCTTCTACCGCCGTCCCGCCTGAGACGCTCCGCCGATGGTCCAGCCCGGCCAGTACCTGGAGCGCCCCGCGCTCATCGTGGCGGACGGGGCCACGCTCGAGGGGCTCTTCCACCGCGGCGACCGGCCGCCGGCGCTGCTCCTCTGCCCGCCGCTCGACCACGAGGGGATGGATGCGCCGCTGCTCGCGGAGATCGCCTGGGTGGCGGCGCGGGCCGGCCACGCCTCGCTGCGCTTCCAGCACCGCGGCCGGGGGGCCTCGCAGGGGACGTTCGACCCGGGGCGCGCGGTCGACGACGCGCTGGCCGCGCTGGCCCACCTCCGGGAGACGGCGGGACCGCTGCTCGCCGTGGCCGGGCTCCGGGGGGGCTGCGCCACGGCGGCCGAGGTGGCCCGTCGCGCCGGGCTGCGACGCGCCGTCCTGGTCGCGCCGGACGGCCCCGCGCCCCTGCCCGCCGAGGTGAAGGCGCTCGTGCTCCTCCCGGACGACGTGGACCCCTCGTTCCGCCGGGGGCTTCCCCGGCTGGCGCAGGACGCGGTGGCCTGGATCGCCCGGAGGTGACCGGCGGGCCGCCGGGTCGTCAGCCGGCGGCGGCCCGGTAGAGCCCCAGGGCGGCGAAGAGCAGGAGGCCGAGCCCGGCCAGCGCGCGCGGGCCGGGAGGGACGAGGGAGAGCCGGAACCGGATCGACGGGTCGGCTGGATCCCGCAGCACGACGGCCGTGCTTCCCTCCGGTGGCGCCGGCGTGGCCCGGAGCCAGGCGAGCACGAGCGGCGCGAGCGCGGCGAGTCCCAGCACGAGGAGCGCCAGGGTGGCCCCGAGCGGCACCTCGGCGCCCGGCTCGGAGGAACCGCCCGCGGCGAGCGCGGAGCCGAGCGCGTTGTTCACGGCGTGTGCGGCCACCGCCGGCCAGACCGACCCGGTCCGCCAGGCGAGCCAGCCCAGGAAGAGGCCGAGGAAGAGCACGGCCGGGAACCGCACCGGGTCGAGGTGCATGCAGGCGAAGAGCACCGACGAGCCGACGATGGCCGGGCCCGGACGGAGGTGGGTCCGGAGCGCCGAGAGCAGGTACCCCCGGAAGGCCACCTCCTCGGCGACGGGGGCGAGCACCGACGCCGCCAGGGCCATCGCCAGCCTGTAGGCGCCCGTGCCCTCGAAGAGATGGGTCACGTCGAATGCGGTCACCCAGCTGCGGGGGACGACCCGGATCGTGAGCGACATGATCGCGCCCGCCACGAGGAAGAGGGCGAGTCCCGAGGCCGCGCCGAGGATCACCTCGCGCGACGGCGGACGGCGCGAGAGCAGGAGGAACGGAGCCGGGCGGAGGTTCGAGCCCGAGGCGACCAGGAGCGGGGGGAGGAGGAAGACGAAGAACTCGGTCCAGAGGAGCCCCGCGAGCGGGTGGAAGGCCTGTGCCGTCCCGCCCAGTCCGGCGTAGAGCACCATGAGGAGCACGAAGAACCCGAACCCGCTCTTCACCGGGGGCTCCGCGGGCGGAAGGCCGGAGGCCTCCGCCGGAGGGGGGAGGAGGGGCACCTCCGGGGGCGCGATATCGGTGTGGCCGCTGTCCACGTTCCGGATCATGATAGTGAACGGATGGAGATGGGCACCTTTCGCGACCGTACCGTGATCCTCGGCGTGGGCGGCGGCATCGCCGCCTACAAGGGGTGCGAGATCGTCCGCCTCCTGGTGAAGGGGGGCGCCGACGTCCGCGTCGTCATGACGCCGAACGCCACGCGCTTCGTCGGTCCGCTCACCTTCCAGGCGCTGTCGGGCCATCCGGTCCTGGTCGACCTGCTCGACCCGGCCTCGGAGGCCTCCTACGGCCACCTCGAGCTGGCGCGGCGCGCCGACCTGCTCCTCGTCGCCCCGGCCACCGCCGATCTCCTGGCGCGCCTGCGGGCCGGAATGGGGGACGACGCCGTCACCACCACGGCGCTCGCCTGCACCTGCCCGGTGCTGCTCGCCCCGGCCATGAACACCCGCATGTGGGAGGGGCCGCTCGTGCAGGAGAACCTGGCCGCCCTGCGCGCCCGGGGCTGGCACGTGGTCGGCCCGGGGAGCGGGGAGCTCGCCGACGGGGACGTCGGGGAGGGGCGTCTCGCCGATCCGGTCGAGATCACCGCCGAGGCCGCGCGCCTGCTCGGGCCCCGGGACCTCGCCGGCCGGCGCGTGCTCGTCACCGCCGGACCCACCCGCGAGCCCATCGACCCGGTTCGCTACCTCTCCAACCCGTCGACGGGGCGGATGGGGTTCGAGGTGGCGCGGGCCGCCGCACGGCGAGGGGCCGAGGTGCTCCTCGTCTCCGGCCCCACCTCCCTGCGCGACCCCGACGGTGTCCGTGTGGTGCGCGTCGCCACCGCCGAGGAGATGGCCGCGGCGGTCCTGGGCGCGGCGGAGGAGCAGGACCTGCTCGTGGCCGCGGCGGCGGTGTCCGACTACCGGCCGCGCGATCCCTCGCCGAGGAAGAAGAAGAAGGCCGACGGACCGGAGACCCTGCTGCTCGAGCGGACCACCGACATCCTCGCCACGCTGGGCGACCGGCTGGCCGGGCGGCCGCACTCCCCGGTGCTGGTGGGCTTCGCCGCCGAGACGGAGGAGGTCGTCCCGAACGCCCGGGAGAAGCTCCGCCGAAAGCGCTGCGACCTCGTGGTGGCCAACACGGTCGGGGCCCCCGGTGCCGGATTCGGCGGGGAGCGCAACCAGGTCTCGATCGTCGATCCGTCGCGGGTGGAGGAGGTGGAGGGCTCGAAGGGCGCCGTCGCCGACGCGATCCTCGACCGTGCCGTCCCGCTCCTCGACGCCCGCCGCCCCCGGTCATGAGCCAGGATCCGAAGATCTCTCCCGAGGCGGCCGAGGTGGCCGCGGAGGCGATGCGCCACCTGTGGTGGCTGCGCGACGCCGGCATCCGGGAGGTCTCGGGCGAGCGGTCCGCCGCCCGGCCCGCCGCCCAGGCCGACACGCCGGCAACCTACGCACTCACCGACAAGGGCTGCGGCAGAGAGCCGCTCCTCGCCATCCGGACGGGGCTCGGGGAGTGCACGCGCTGCAAGCTCCACGGAGGGCGCACCCGGCTGGTCTTCGGCGTGGGCAATCCGTCCGCCGAGCTCATGTTCGTGGGCGAGGGGCCCGGCGCCGACGAGGATCTTCAGGGCGAGCCCTTCGTGGGGCGCGCCGGCCAGCTCCTCACCAAGATGATCGAGGCCATGGGTTTCGCCCGGTCCGAGGTCTACATCGCCAACGTCGTGAAGTGCCGCCCCCCCGGGAACCGCGACCCGGAGCCGGACGAGATCGAGGCCTGCGAGCCCTTCCTGAAGGCGCAGATCGCGGCCATCCGCCCCCGGGTGGTGGTGGCCCTCGGGCGCTTCGCGGTCCAGACCCTGCTCCGGGACACCACGCCGGTGAGCCGTCAGCGAGGCCGGTGGCGGGAGTACGAGGGCGTGAAGCTCATGCCCACCTTCCACCCCGCCTACCTCCTGCGCAACCCGGCCGAGAAGAAGCCGGCCTGGGAGGATCTCCAGCTCGTCATGAAGGAGTTCGGCAAGACGCCGCAGGGGAGGGGAACATGATCTCGATCCCGGGTTTCCGGCGGGGCGCGCGGATCGCGCTCCTCGCGATCGGCGTCGCGGCGTCGGCGCTCCTCGGTCTGCGGAGCGGGGAAGCGGCCGAGCCCCTGCCCCCGCGCGTGCTCCTCCTCGAGGTGCGGGCGCCCATCACCACCGGCACCGCCGAGTTCATCGAGGAGGGGCTCGTCCGGGCCAAGCGGGACGGCTACGGGGCGGTGGCCATCGCGCTCGACACCCCCGGCGGTCACCTCGAGGCCACGCGGGAGATCGTCCAGAAGATGCTGGCGAGCGAGGTCCCCATCCTGGTCTGGGTCGGGCCGGGGGGCGCGCGCGCCGGATCGGCCGGGGTCTTCATCACCCTCGCCGCCGACGTGGCCACCATGCACCCGACCTCGGCCATCGGCGCGGCCCATCCCGTGGCGGGCGGCGGCGAGGACGTCGAGAAGCAGGCCGGCAAGGACATGGCCCGGAAGATCGAGAACGACACCGCCGCGTTCGCGCGAAGCATCGCCACCGCGAGGGGGCGGAACGCCGACTGGGCGGAGAAGGCGGTCCGGGAGAGCGTGTCGGCCACCGCCGAGGAGGCCCTGAAGCTCCGGGTCATCGACGGGATCGCGCCGGACATGACCTCCGCGCTCTCCTTCGCCGAGGGGCGCACCTGGTCGCGCTCGGGGCAGGCCCAGGCCATCCACTCGCGCGGGCAGGTGGAGACCGGAGAGATGACCGTGAGGCAGCGGACCCTGGCCTTCCTCTCCGACCCCAACGTCATCGCCATTCTCATGATGCTCGGGACGCTCGGGATCGCGCTCGAGTTCTACCACCCCGGCGGGATCGTCCCCGGGGCGCTCGGCGCCTTCTTCCTGCTCCTCGCCTTCCTCTCCATGAAGGTCATCCCGGTGAACGTCGGGGCGCTCGTGCTCATCCTGGCCGGGGTCGCCCTGCTCGTGGTGGAAGGCTACGTGACCACCCACGGCATCGCCGGGCTGTCCGGAGCGTTGCTGCTCGGCATCGGGACCCTCTTCTTCATCGACCGGAGCTCCGCCGAGTACCGCTTCGATCCGGCGCTGCTCTCCCTCTCGCCGTGGGTGGTCTGGCCCACGCCGCTGGCGCTGGCCGGCATCCTCGGCTTCGTGGGGTGGAAGGTCGCCCGGACGCGGCGGGAGAAGCTGCGCCTCGGCGCCCCCGGGATGATCGGCGAGCTGGGCGAGGCCACGAGCGACATCGGTCCCGAGGCCGGCGAGGCCTTCGTGCACGGGGAGCTGTGGGCGGCCCGGTCGGACGGGCCCTTGCCCCGGGGCACGGCGGTCCGCGTCCGCGACATCCGCGGGCTCATCCTCCACGTCGAGGCGGCGCCCGGACGCCGCGGCATCCTTCCCTAGCGTGAATCCCGGGCCTGGGCCCGGGGAGGAGAAACGAACATGCCCGCTCTCGGTCTGCTCATCCCCGTCGCCCTGGTGGCCGGCTGGTTCGCCATGGGGCTCCGCATCATCAACGAGTACGAGCAGGGGGTGGTCCTCCGGCTCGGACGGTTCGTCGGGATCCGCACCGCCGGCCTGAAGTGGATCGTCCCCTTCGTCGACCGCATGGTCATCATCGACATGCGGGTCACCGCGGAGCAGGTCCCGCCCCAGGACGTCATCACCCGCGACAACGTCTCGATCAAGGTGAACGCGGTCATCTACTTCCGCGTGGTCGAGGCCGGCAAGGCCTTCCTCCAGGTGACCGACTTCCTCTTCGCCACCAGCCAGTTCGCCCAGACCACGCTGCGCTCGGTGCTCGGCCAGGTGGAGCTCGACGAGCTGCTCTCCCAGCGCGACAAGATCAACCGGCAGCTCCAGGAGATCATCGACCGCCACACCGAGCCCTGGGGCGTGAAGGTCACCGCCGTCGAGGTGAAGCAGATCGACCTGCCCGAGGAGATGCGCCGCTCGATGGCGGGACAGGCCGAGGCCGAACGCGAACGGCGCGCCAAGGTCATCAACGCCGAGGGCGAGCTCCAGGCGGCCACCAAGCTCGGCGAGGCGGCCGACATCATCTCCCGCTCGCCGGGGGCTCTGCAGCTGCGCTACCTCCAGACGCTGGTCGAGATCTCCTCCGACAAGGGGACCAACGTCGTCTTCCCGCTCCCGCTCGACCTCATCCGGCCGTTCCTGGAGTCGAAGCAGAAGTAGGGTGGGTGAAATACCGGCGACGGGACGGGCGTAGGGACTCCCCATGCCCCGCCCCGCGCGCCTCGTCCTCCTCGTCGCCGCCGCCGCGCTCCCCGCGCTGGCGATGGCCGCCCCGGTCTCCACCCCGGTCCCCGTTCCCGCGACCTTCGAGCGGGTCGCCTCCCGCGGGGACTTCGACGTCGAGGTGAAGGAGGGGTCCCCGGCCTCGATCGAGATCGTCGCCGAGCCGGAATGGGCCGGGCGGATCGAGGTGGAGGTATCCGGCAAGGAGCTGCGCCTCTCCCGGAAGCGGGACTTCGACTCGGCCCGCGGCGTGGTCGTGAAGGTGGTGGTCCCCACGTTCCGCGCCCTCTCGGTGAGCGGAAGCGGGAGGGGCACGGCCGAGTCGGGGGCGTCGCCCCGGGACGTGGCGCTCTCCGTGAGCGGATCCGGCGAGCTCGCCTGGAAGGGAACGGCCGCGGCGCTCGACCTGGCGGTCTCGGGTTCGGGGGAGCTCGAGGCCGCCTGCGAGGCCGGCCCCGTGAAGGCCGCGATCTCCGGCTCCGGCGAGATGAAGCTGACCGGGAAGGGGGAGAGCCTGAAGGCGGCCGTCTCCGGTTCGGGGGAACTCGACGCGAAGGGGTTCCCGGTCCGGGACGCCACGGTCTCCATCGCCGGGTCGGGCGACGTCGCCGTCCGGCTCTCCGGCGGAACCCTCACCGCGCAGGTCGCCGGCTCGGGCGACGTGAACTGGTGGGGGGAGGGAAAGGTCGGGGCCGTCGCGACCGCGGGCTCCGGAAGGGTCCGGCAGCGCCGGGACTAGGAGAGCCGGGTCCGGATGGCGCCCGAGCCATCCGACCAGGCCCGCGCCATCGCCGGCGTGTTGAAGGCGAAGCCCGGCTCGCCGGTCGGTCCCACCACGATCACGCCGCCCTGTCCCCCGACGCGCGACCCCAGGACGCGGATGCCTTCGGCTGCCGCCTCCTCCGCCCCGAGGCCGGATCCGACCAGGTCGGCGACGAGGCGCGCCAGGGTGACGCGGATGATCGGCTCCCCGTGCCCCGTGGACGAGACCGCGGCGAGCCGGTCGTCGGCATAGGTTCCCGCCCCGATGATGGGCGAGTCCCCGACGCGGCCGGGGCGCTTCAGGAAGGTTCCGCCGGTCGACGTGGCCGCGGCGACGTGGCCGTGGTGATCCCGCGCCACCGCCCCGATGGTGCCTCCACCGACGGTGGCCGGCTTGACGCCCCGGGCCGCATCGAAGCGGGCCCGCTGCTGCGGGATGACCAGCCGCTCGTTCGACCATGGCGCGATCCCCATCTCGCGGGCGAACGCCGAGGCGCCGTCACCGACGAGGAGGAGGTGCGGGGAACGTTCCATGACCGCCCGGGCGAGCAGGATGGGGTTCTTCACGTCCTTCACGCAGGCGACCGCGCCGGCCCCCAGGGTGGCGCCGTCCATGAGCGACGCGTCGAGCTCGACCTGCCCCGTCGAGGTGAGGGTCGCGCCGGTCCCGGCGTTGAAGGTCGGGTCGTCCTCCAGGAGGGAGGCGGCGAGGACCACCGCGTCGAGGGCGCTCCCGCCGGACCTCAAGATTTCCCAGGCGGCGGCGGCGGCGCGCCCCACCCCGGCCTCGCGCGGGGCGTCGGGACCGAGCCCCGACGTCCCGGAGTCGTCGAGGGAACCGGCGCCGCCGTGGACGGCGATGGCGGGCGAGGACGGGTGGTTCATGGCGGCGGGAGACTAACCGGACGGCGCCGCGGCGCAAGGCGCTTCTCGCCTTGACGGGTTGGCCGGCCCGTTCCAATGTCTCGAACGCCCCCGGTCGGGGTCCCACCCAGAGAGGATGAACATGTCCGGACGCGAAGTGGTCATCGCAGGCGCGGCGCGCACCCCCATCGGCTCCTTCCTCGGCAGCCTGGCCGCCGTGCCGGCCCCCCGTCTCGGCGCCGTCGCGATCCGCGCAGCCCTGCTCCGCGCCGGGGTCGATCCGGCCGCGGTCGACGAGGTGGTGATGGGCAACGTGCTGCAGGCCGCGGTGGGGCAGGCCCCCGCCCGGCAGGCGGCCCGCTTCGCCGGGATCCCGGACGGAACGCCGGCCTGGACGCTCAACAAGGTCTGCGGGTCGGGGCTCAAGGCGGTCATCAGCGCCGCGCAGGCCATCGCGCTCGGCGACGCCGACGTGATGGTGGCCGGGGGCATGGAGTCGATGTCCAACGTGCCCTACTACGACCTGAAGCAGCGCCTGGGCTCGCGCATGGGCAACGTGACGCTGGTCGACGGCATGGTCCACGACGGCCTCACCGACGCCTACGACGGCGTCCACATGGGCATCTGCGCCGAGGCCACCGCGGAGAAGTTCTCCATCGGCCGCGCCGCCCAGGACGCCTTCGCCGTCGAGTCGACCCGCCGCGCCATCGAGGCCCAGAAGGCGGGTCGCTTCGCGAAGGAGATCGTGCCGGTCGAGATCGAGGGCAAGAAGGGGGAGAAGACCGTCGTCTCCGAGGACGACGGCCCGAAGAACGCCCGGCCCGAGAAGATCGGCACGCTCAAGCCCGTCTTCAAGAAGGACGGGACGGTGACCGCGGCCAACGCGTCGTCGATCAACGACGGGGCGGCGGCGGTGGTCCTGATGAGCGCCGAGCGGGCGAAGAAGGAGGGGCGCCCGGTCCTGGCCCGGCTCGTGGCCTGGGGCGGCGCCGCCCGCGCCCCGGCCGAGTTCACCATCGCCCCGGCCGACGCCATCCAGAAGACCCTGAAGAAGGCCGGGCTCGGCACGAAGGACATCGACCTCTGGGAGCTGAACGAGGCCTTCGCGGTGGTCTCGCTCGCCAACATGCAGCTCCTCTCCCTGGACGGCGGGAACGTGGACGTGAACGGCGGCGCGGTCTGCCTCGGTCACCCCATCGGCGCCTCGGGGACGCGCATCCTGGTGACGCTGCTCCACGCCATGGAGGAGCGGAACGCGCGGCGCGGCCTCGCCAGCCTCTGCATCGGCGGAGGCGAGGCGGTGGCGCTCGTGGTGGAGCGGCCATGAACAAGGTCGTCGAGAGCGCCGAGGCGGCGGTGGCCGACGTCCCGGACGGCGCCACCCTGCTGGTCGGCGGGTTCGGCCTCTGCGGGAACCCGGAGAACCTGATCACCGCCCTGCACCGCAAGGGGGTGAAGGACCTCACCATCGTCTCCAACAACTGCGGCACCACCGAGGAGGGGCTCGGGGTGCTGCTCCAGTCCCGGCAGATCAAGAAGATGGTCTCCTCCTACGTGGGGGAGAACAAGGTCTTCGAGAAGCAGTACCTGTCCGGCGAGCTCGAGGTGGAGCTCGTCCCGCAGGGGACGCTGGCCGAGCGCATCCGGGCGGGGGGGGCGGGCATCGCCGGCTTCTACACCGCCACCGGCGTGGGCACGGTGGTGGCGGACGGCAAGGAGGTCCGCCGCTTCGGCGAGCGCGACTACCTGCTCGAGCTGCCCATCCGGGGAGACTTCGCGCTGGTCCACGCCTGGAAGGCCGACACCTGGGGCAACCTGATCTTCCGGAAGACCGCCGCCAACTTCAACCCCATGATGTGCGCGGCGGCCCGGGTCTGCATCGTCGAGGCCGAGCACATCGTCGAGGTCGGCCAGCTCGACCCCGCCCAGATCCACGTTCCCTCCATCTACGTGAAGCGCATCGTGCAGGCGGTGGGGCTGAAGAAGCCCATCGAGCGGCGCACGGTCCGTCCCCGAGCGAGCTGACCATGGCCCTCACCCGAGAGCAGATCGCGAAGCGCGTCGCGAGGGAGCTGCAGGACGGCTTCTACGTGAACCTGGGCATCGGCATGCCCACCCTGGTGTCCAACTTCGTCCCGCCCGGCGTCGAGGTGGTGCTGCAGAGCGAGAACGGAATGCTCGGCATCGGCCCCTACCCGATCGAGGGGGAAGAGGACCCGGACCTCATCAACGCCGGCAAGGAGACGGTGAGCGAGATCCCCGGCACGGCCTACTTCTCGTCGGCAGAGTCCTTCGCCATGATCCGCGGCGGCCACATCGACCTCGCCATCCTGGGGGCCCTCGAGGTCTCGGAGAAGGGCGACCTCGCCAACTGGCTCGTCCCCGGGAAGATGGTGAAGGGCATGGGCGGCGGGATGGATCTCGTGGCCGGGGCCCGGCGCGTCATCGTGATGATGGAGCACGCCAACAAGGAGGGGAAGCCCAAGATCCTCCGGCAGTGCTCGCTTCCCATCACCGGACGAGGCTGTGTCGCCGCGGTGTGCACCGACCTGGCCTGGATCGAGGTCGGGCCGCGCGGGCTCGTCCTCCGGGAGCTCGCACCCGGCGTCACGGTGGAGCAGGTGCAGGCCCTCACCGAGCCCAGGCTCGAGGTCGCGCCCGACGTGAAGACGATGAAGGTCTGATCCCTTGACCCGCCCGGTCGTCACCTTCCTCTCCGACTTCGGGGCCGGTTCCGGCTACCCGGCGCAGATGAAGGGGGAGGTGCTGCGCCGGCTCCCCGACGCGACCCTGGTCGACCTCTCCCACGAGGTGCCGCCCTTCGACGTGCTCGCCGGGGCGCTCCTGCTCGAGGCCTGCGTCCCGCGCTTTCCCGAGACCGCCGTCCACGTCGCCGTGGTCGACCCCGGGGTGGGCACGTCGCGCCGCCCGATCTGCGTCGTCGACCCCGCCGGGCGGCGGCTGGTCGGGCCCGACAACGGTCTGCTCTCCCCGTTCCTCGAGGGGGCAATCGTCCACCTGCTCTCCGACCCCGTCCTCGTCCCCCGGGATCCCAGCCCCACCTTCCACGGCCGCGACCTCTTCGCGCCGGTGGCGGCCTGGCTCGCCGGGGGAGGCGACCCGGAGCGGCTCGGCCCCCGCGTGGAGGATCCGGTCCGGCTGGAGGCGCTCTCGGCGAGACGGACGCCCGGCTCGCTGGAGGGCGCCTGCCTCTCCGCCGATCCCTTCGGGAACCTCCTGACGAGCATCCGCCGGTCGGACCTGGGGGACCGGGTCGCCGCCGGGGTGACGGTCGCGGGTCGGGAGGCCCGGCTCGTCGCCACCTTCGGCGAGGGGAGGCCGGGCGAGCTGCTCGCGCTGTGGGGGAGCGGCGGGCGGCTGGAGATCGCGCTGCGCGAGGGGAGCGCGGCGCTCGACCTGGGAATCCTGCGCGGCGCCCCGGTGCGGGTCGCCCTGGGGTAGCGCGCCCTCGCTACTCGATCAGCCCCTGATCCTTGGCCATCTTGGCGAGCCGCCCCTTCAGGCGCTCGAAGCGCTTCATCAGGGCGGCCGGCTCGGTCCGCTCCCCGTCGGCGGCGAGGACGTCGGAGATCTCGGCCCAGGAGAGCTTCTGGTCGATCCGGAGCGCCAGGAGCGACACGTCCTCCACCTCGAGCGACTCGCGCAGCTTGTCGAGCACCTGCCGCTGCCGCTCCACCTTCACGTGGGAACGCGTGCGGATCTCCTCGGCGAGCGCCGAGGCCTCGCCGGTGAAGAACCGGCGTCCGCGTCGGCGCCAGGCCTCGTTGCGGAGGTTGATGGCGGCGTTCCAGGCCAGCCGGAAGCACCAGGCCTTGAGGGAGCCCTCGCCCCGCCAGGTGGAGAGGCCGCGCCAGACGTTCTCGGCGAAGATCGAGAAGGCGTCGCTGGCGTCGTCCTCGTCGCGCAGGAGCGAGCGGAGGTAGCGCAGGACCGGCGGCCCGAATTCCTGGATGGCGGCGGTGGCGGCGCCGGGCCGATCGTCGGCGGCGAGGAGGTCCCGGACCCGGGCCTCGATGGTCGGTTCGGCCTCGCTCACGGGGACAGGTTCATCCGGGAGAGGAGGGAGGCGTAGCGGGGATCCTGGCGCACCGAGCGGAGCAGCGGGTCGCCCTTCACCTCGAGTGCAAGGCCGCTGTCGCGGGCCTCGAAGGCGCGCTCCAGCCAGGCCATGGCCTGATCGGGCTCGCCGCGCCAGGCGTGGACCTCGGCGATCTGGAAGGCCGCGCCGTGCCCCTGGGTCCGGACGAGTTCGTCCAGCGCGGCACGGCTCTCGGCGTCCTTCCCCAGATCATTGTAGGCGAGGGCCATCCCCGCCATGCGCCAGAGGGGCTCGGGGTTGCGCTGGGCGGCCGAGAGGGACTCCTGGGGCCTTCCCGCGAGGAGGTTCTTCACCGCCAGGTGCCGCAGCGCCAGCCGGTTGTCGGGATCGATCTCGAGTGCACGGGCGAGCGCGGTGCCCGCCGCCTGCGTCTGGCCGTTCTTGAGGTGGAGGAGCGCCAGGTCGGTCCAGGCGTAGACGTAGAGGGGCTCCCGGTCGGCGGCCGACTGGAGGGCGGCGATCCCCTCCGGGATCCGGCCCGTGGCCCCGAGGTACCAGGTGCCGTAGCGGCGCAGCGTGTCGGGCTGCCGCGGGTTGAGGGCCAGGGATCGCTCGAAGTCGGACTTCACCCCCGGCCAGTCCCAGAGGATGCCGGCGCGCACGAAGCCCCGGGCCCCGTAGCCGTCGGGCAGGTCCGGGGCGAGCGCCACGGCCCGGTCGGCGGCCTCGATGGCCCGCTTCTTGAGGTCGGCGACCTGCACGGCGCTGTCGCCGTAGTCGGCCGAGGCCGCCAGCGCGACCGCCAGGCCGGCCCAGGCCGGTGCGAACCCCGGGTCGGCGGCGATGGAGCGCTCGTAGGCGGCGACCGCGCCACGGAACCCGTCCGCGGAGCCCCGCGTGTAGTAGAGCTGTCGCCCCAGCAGGAACTTCTCGTAGGCCTCGGGGACCGAGGTCCGGCGCTCGGCGGCGGCCACGGCCCGGCCCGGCGTGAGCTTCACGCGGAGTGCCTGGGCGACGGCGCGGGCGATCTCGTCCTGCACCGCGAAGACGTCGGCCACCTCCCGCTCGAAGGTCTGCGACCAGAGCTGGTAGCCGTCCTTCACGTGCACCAGCTGGGCGGTGACGCGCATGCGGGAGCCCGACTGGCGCACGCTCCCGTCGAGCACCGCATCGACCTTGAGCTCCCGGCCGATCTCGGCGAGGGAGGCGTTCTTGCCGCGGAAGGAGAAGGAGGAGGTCCGGCCGGCCACGCGGAGGCCGTCGACCTGGACGAGCGCGTTCAGGATCTCCTCGGCCAGCCCGTCGGCGAAGTGACCCTGGTCCTTGCCGGAGGAGAGGTCGGTGAAGGGGAGCACGGCCACCGCCGGCTCGGCTCCCGCGATCACGACGCCCCCGGACTCCCGTGGGGGATCGCGGAGGAGCCAGGCGCCGGCGCCGAGCCCCGCGGCCACGATGCCGGCGGCGACGACCGCGATCCAGGAGCGGGAGCGCCGCTCCGTCCGCGGCGCACCCAGCGGAGCCGAACCACCGGACCCCTCGACCCCCCTCAGGATCGGCGTCAGCGCCGCCGCGACCTCTCCGGCGTCGCGGTATCGTTCCACCGGGTCCTTGGCCAGCATGCGGGACACCACGCCCGAGAGCGTGGGCGCCTCCGGGACCTCCAGCGTCCGCGCCGGCCGGTTCCCCGATGCGGAACGTCCGTCGTCGTCGGGGAAGGGCGGCTCGCCGACCAGCATCCGGTACAGCATCACGCCGAGCGCGAAGACGTCGGTCCGCTCATCCTCCGGCGCGCCGCGCCACTGCTCGGGGGCCATGTAGGCGGGCGTTCCGCCGTCCACCTTGCGACGGCCGAAGGCCTGCGCCATCCCCAGGTCGAGCAGCTTCACGTGGCCGTCGTCGCAGAGGAAGACGTTGCCCGCGGAGAGGTCCCGGTGGACGATCCCGCGCGCGTGGGCGTGGGAGAGGGCGCGCGCCACCTCGACCGCCACCCGCAGCGCCTCGACGAGCGGCAGGGGGCCGGTGGCGAGCCGCTCCGAGAGGGTCCGGCCGTGGAGCATCTCGAGCACGAGGTAGGGGCCGTACTCACATCGCCCCATGTCGAAGAGGGTGACGATGTTCGGATGGGAGAGGCGGGCGGCGGCCTCGGCCTCCCGCAGCAGCCGCTCCTCGCGCCCGGAGGGCTGGACGGAGCCGCGCAGGAGCTTGAAGGCCACCGACCGGCCCAGATCCCGGTCGAGCGCCTCGTAGACGACGCCGAAGCCCCCACGCCCGAGTTCCCGGACGATCTCGAAACGTCCGATGACGGTCCCGGGGGCCGGGGCCGGACGCCAGGCGCCGGCGTCGGCCGAGCCAGGCCCATCGGGGCTGACCAGGTCCTCGAGGAGGGAGGAGATCCCCGGCGGGCGGGGTCCGGACCCTGCCTTGGCGTCCGCCCTACCGTTGTCCGTCGCCGACATGTGAGAAGGAGGCCTCCCGAGTGAAACCGGGAGATTAGCAGCGTGGCCCGCTGTGGCCAACCCGATAGGGGCAGAAGTGGGATAGCGCGCCATATCGCGAAAAGTGGCGAATTCCTCATGCGATTCAAGCGGATGAACTCAATTTGCCGCCGGGGTCGTTCTTGATCGCCGTCAAAATTCGTTCCGCCGCGTCCGATCTCGCCGCGTCCCATGTCTCTCCAGTCGAAGGGATGCGCAGCGGGCCGACCGGGTCGGTACCGCAGGGGGATGGGTTCACCATGGGTACGGGCAGCCACGCGGCCACGGGAGCGATGATGGGCGACGAGGGCGATTACCTGCAGGCCTGCCGCCGGGTGCTCGCCGCCGGCGTGCTCGCCCGCGACCGCGCCGAGGTGCTCGCCATCGACCCGAAGCGATGGCCGCGCGCGGCCGCGCACCTCCGCGAGCGGATCGCGGCGCCGGGCGCGAACAGCTCCCCCGACGCCGAGCTGGAGATGCTCGACTTCGGCCATGAGCTCCAGGTGGGGCTCGCCGAGACCGTCGAGCGGCTCATCGGCAAGGACGTCCGGCTCGCCGAGGTGCTCCTCCGCCTCCAGGCCGACTGCGCGCGGGTCCGCTTCGTGTTCGAGGAGACGGCGATGCGCCTCCAGGACGACCCGACCCGCTTCGCGCACGCGGAGAGCCACGGACGGCTGCTGCAGCGCCTCTCCGACGCCAAGGTCGGCCTGCGGGCCGGCCGGTGGGACGAGGCCCGCGCCACCATCGCCGCCTTCCGCGCCGAGGTGGAGGATCACGCGCGCACCATGGATTCGAGAGCTGGCCGCAGGACCGCGGGGAACTCGTAGGGGGCGGGGAGCTACCGTTCTCTCGAGGCTCCGTTCGGATCGGGGCCTGGGGGAGGCCGCAGGCTCGTCGGGTGGGACCGGCGGGCCTGCGGCCGGTTTGTCGAGCGGCCCGCCCCCCTGCTAGGCTCCCCAAGACGGATGAGCGACGGTTCCGACAACAAGCGGCGGGCGAGGCGCCTCCAGCACGAGCTGCCCGTGGCCTACCGGAGCGTGGGGAGCTTCCTCACCGACTGGGCCACGAACATCAGCCACGGCGGGATGTTCATCAACACCCGGTCCCCGCTCCCGGTGGGCACCGAGGTGAAGATCCTCCTCCAGCTCCCCATGCTGGAATCCCCCGTCGGCCTGAGCGGTCGGGTCACCCGCGTCTCCGAGTTCGACAACCAGGCCAACGCGGTGCCCGGGATGGGCATCCAGTTCACCGACGTCGATCCGTCCAAGCGGCAGCAGCTCGAGGTCCTGGTGAAGCGGTTGCAGCGCGACCTCGGGGCCTGAGGCGAGCGCCGCCGCGTGCCCGAAGAGCTCGAGATCGACGACCTCGCACCGGGAGGCGAGGGCGTGGCCCGCCACTCCGGGCGCCCCGTGTTCGTGTCGTTCGCGGCGCCGGGCGACCGGCTCGAGGTGGACGTCCCGCCCGGCGAGGGAGCGGCCCACGCCACCTGGACCCGGATCGTCCGGGCCGGGCCGGATCGGATCGACGCTCCGTGTCCCCACTTCGGGCCGGGGCCGGGCGAGGACCGGCTCTGCGGCGGCTGCGCCTGGCTTCACCTCCGGTACGAGCGGCAGCTCCGCGAGAAGGAGCGCGGGCTCGTCGAGGCGTTGCGCCGCATCGGGCGGCTCGAGCCGGGCTCCTACCCGCTCCGGCCCATCCTCCCCTCGCCGGACCCGCTCCGCTACCGGTCCCGGGCCAAGTTCCACGTCGACCGGGCGGGCGAGCGGCTGGTCTTCTTCCGGCGGCGCTCCCACGAGCCGGTCCGCCTGGCCTCCTGCCACCTGCTCGAGCCCGGGCTCGACCGGCTGCGCGAGGCCTTCGGGCCGGCGCTGGCGCGCGCGCGCCTCCGCCCTCCCGAGGTGGCGCTGGAGTGGTCGGAGCACGCGGGGCGGGGAGCCGCGCTCCTGCGCGGGATCGACGCGGGGGAGGGGACGAGGCGCCGGTGCCAGGAGCTGCTCGCCGACCTCCCCATCCTGGCCGGCGTGGTCCTCGAGGGGGACGGCGACGGCCGGCGCGGACGCCCCATCACCTCGGTTGGCGACCCGGTCCTCCTCCACGAGCGCGTCCCCGGCGATCCGGCGTCCGGACTGGCCCGCAGCCGCCCCGACGTCTTCCAGCAGGCCAACCGGGGCGCCAACGCGCGCCTGGTGGCCGCCGCGCTCGCCCTGCTCCGTCCGGAGGGGGAGGACGTCCTCGAGCTCTTCTGCGGAACCGGGAACTTCACCGGTCCGGTGGCGGCGCGCGCGCGGTCGGTCTCCGCGATCGAGGGGCAAGGTCCGGCCATCGATCTGGCCCGCACCGACCTGGCGGGCGGCAACGTGCGCTTCTTCGCCGGCGAGGCCCTCACCATCGCCTCGGCGCTGGCGCGGGAGGGGCGGCGCTTCGGCGCGGTGCTCCTCGATCCCCCGCGCGACGGGATGAAGGGGACGGGGCCGCTTCTCCGGGACCTGGGGACGCCGCGCGCCGTCTACGTCTCCTGCGACCCGGCGACGCTCGCGCGCGACGTGAAGGGAGCCGTCGCCGCGGGCTACCGGGTGGCCGCCGTGCAGCCCGTCGACATGTTCCCGCAGACCCACCACGTCGAGGCCGTGGTGCTGCTCGAGCGGACCTAGGAACTCCGGCCGGCGATCGGCCCGGCCCGCTCCACCCGTCCGCCCGCGAGGCGCATCTCGAAGCCGATCGAGGGAAGCACCTCGTCGTCGTGGTGGGTGACGAGGACCACCGATCGTCCCGCGCGGCAGAGCCGGTCGACCAGTTCCATCGCCTCGGCCCGGGACCGGGGCTCGAGCCCGGAGAAGGGCTCGTCGAGCAGGAGGACGTCCGGGTCGGTGACGAGCGCCCGGGCGAAGAGGAGGCGGCGCATCTCGCCGTAGGAGATCGCCTGGATGCTCCTCTCCGCGAGGTGCAGGGCGCCGACCGTCCGGAGCCAGTCCAGGGCCGCCTCCCGCCGCGCCCTGGCCGGCGCTGCGGTCGGCGCCTCGCCGAGGCCGATGCTCCCCTCGAAGCCGGAGAGCACCACCTCGAGCCCCCTGGCGTCCCCCCGGTGGCGGGCCTGCAGGTCGGGCGCGACCAGCCCGACCCGGGCGCGGACGTCCCGGACGTCGGCCGAGGGTCCCAGGTCGAGCCGGGAGACCTGGCCACCGGGCGCGAGGTGCTCCTCGCCGAGGAGGAGCCGGAGGAAGGTGGACTTGCCCGCTCCGTTGGGCCCGCGCACCACCCAGCTCTCGCCGCGCCCCATCCTCCAGTCGAGCCCCCGCAGGACGAGACGTCCGTCGACGAGGACGTCGCCCCGGAGATCGAAGAGCGGATCGGGCCGGGGGCGCGCCGCCGCCTCCGGCAGCGGAGGGAGCGGCCGGACGGCGGACGCCGCGCGCCACGCAGCCTCCACCTCCTCGCGGGGACCGGACCGGACGATGCGCCCTCCCTCGAGGATGGCGGCGTGGCGGGCTTCCGGGATCACCTCCTCGGGGCGGTGGGTGGCGAGGACCGTGGGCGTGCCCTGCCGGGCCAGCGCCGAGACCGCCTCGAGCACCAGCGTCCTCGACGCGGCGTCGAGTCCGTTCACGAACTCGTCGAGGAGGAGCGCGCGGGGCCCGGGTGCGAGCGCGCGGGCGAGCAGCGTCCGGCGCGCCTCCCCGGTCGAGACCTCGAGCAGGCTCCGGCGCCGCAGCGCCCCGAGCCCCATCGCCCCGAGGGCCGCGTCCACGCGCGCCTCCTCCTCCGCGGGGAGCGGGCCTCCGGGCCAGATCGAGTCGGTGAAGCCGCTGCGGACCACGTCCTCGACGGCGACGGCGAGGTCGCGGCGCGGGTAGAGGTCCTGGGTCTCGGCCGAGACCAGCGCGATCCGCTCCCGCGCGCCGATGGGGCTCGGGGTGGGGGGGCCGTCGAGGTGGAAGGTGCGCCGTCCCCGGCTGGCCGGGTGGGGCCAGGCCTCGCCCCGCAGCAGCCGGAGCAGCGTGCTCTTGCCGGCGCCGTTCCCGCCGAAGAGCGCCCAGCTCTCCCCTTCGCGCAGGGTGAAGGAGATCCCCTGGAGCAGGGAACGCCCCCAGAGACGCACGTCGACGTCGTCGAGGGTGACGAGGGGAGAGCCCAACACCGACTTCATGCCCGACGCCGGGGCGGGGCACAAGGCGCACCGGCCGCTCCTTCCGGGCCGCCCGGCCCTTCCCGGGCTACAATCCTCCGGTGGAGGCACGCATCGTCGAGTTCGCCCGGCTGCTTCGGCAGAACGGGGTGAGGGTCTCGCCGGCCGAGGCCGCCGACGCCGTGCGCGCCGCCGCGCTCGCCGGGGTCGCCGACCGCGACGTCTTCCGGGCCGCCCTCCGCGCCACGCTGGTGAAGCGGGGCGCCGACGCGCCGCTCTTCGACCGGCTCTTCCCGCTCTACTTCTCCGGTCTCTCCCGGGTGATCGAGGCCCTCGAGCGGTCGGTGCTCCGGGACCTGGAGGAGAGCGGCGTG
>JBAXVO010000180.1:0-6712 GCA_037129355.1 Deltaproteobacteria bacterium
GGCCGCCAGGAGAATCGGGACGGGCGCCACGGCCCACGGCACGAGACGGTCGACGAGGCTCCTGGCCTCGGACGGTCCCGCTACCCCGTCGTCGAGCCTCATCAGCCCCCCCCCCTCAGATCGCATCATCGTGCCTTCATCGCGGGCTCGCGAGTACCTTCATGGGCTCGGAATCCCTCGCCCGATCAAGACACCAGTCGCGTGACACATCTGACGGCTTAAACGGGACGGGTCCTGTCGATCAAGCCCCTCTCGCCTCGACGACCCGATCACTGTGAGTTTCACAGTTGGATCGTCTGCCGTGCCCGGATGTGCAAGTGCACCGCGAAGATGGACCCACCACCCCGGGCGCCGTGGATTCCCGCTTCCCCGATCGGGTAGCCTCGGACCGCCTGACACCGCCGTGGACGGGGGGACGGGATGGAGATCGACTACCTGATCGTGGGCTCCGGGTTCGGAGGCAGCGTGTCGGCGCTGCGGCTCGCCGAGAAGGGGCACCGGGTGCTGGTCCTCGAGAAGGGGCGCCGCTTCGCTCCCGAGGACTTCCCCGCCTCGAACTGGAACCTCCGGCGCTGGCTATGGATGCCGCGGCTCGGGTTCCGCGGGCTCTTCAAGATGACCTTCCTGCGGCACCTGACCGCGCTGTCCGGCGTCGGCGTCGGCGGGGGGTCGCTCGTCTACGCCAACACCCTCCCCACGCCGAAGGACCCGTTCTTCGCGGCGCCATCGTGGTCCCACCTCTCCGACTGGAAGGCCGAACTCGCGCCGCACTACGCGACGGCCCTCCGGATGCTGGGCGCGACGGAGAACCCCAGCCTCGGGCCCGCCGACGAGGCGCTCCGCGCCGTGGGGGTCGAGATCGGCCGCGAGCAGGGCTTCGAGTCCGTCCGCGTCGCGGTCTACTTCGGGGCGGCCGGGGAAACGGTCCCCGACCCCTTCTTCGGCGGCGAGGGACCAGCGCGGACCGGGTGCACGCTGTGCGGCGGCTGCATGATCGGTTGCCGTCACGGGGCGAAGAACACGCTCGACAAGAACTACCTCTGGCTGGCCGAGCGGCGCGGCTCCCGCGTCGTTCCCGACACGGAGGTCACCTGGGTGCGTCCTGTGGAGGGCGGCGGTTACGAGGTGGAGGCAAGGCAGGGCGCCTCCTGGATCCGGAAGCGCGTCCGGCTGCGGGCCAGGAACGTCGTGTTCGCGGGCGGCGTGCTGGGCACCATCCCCCTGCTGCTCAAGCTGCGGGCGAGCCCCGACGGGCTGCCGGGGATCTCCTCGCGCCTTGGCGACGGGGTCCGGTCCAACTCGGAGGCGCTCATCGGCGTGACGACGCTCCAGAAGGACCTCGACGTCTCCCGTGGCGTCGCCATCACCAGCATCCTCCACACGGACCCGCACTCCCACCTCGAGCCCGTCCGGTACCCCGCTGGTTCGGGCTTCTTCCGGTTGCTCATGGCCCCGCTCGTCTCCGGCGAGAGCCCGGCGGAGCGCTTCGTCCGCACCTTCGCCGCCGTGGCCCGGCGGCCGATGGCGCATCTCCGCGCCTGGCTCGTGCGGGACTGGGCCCGGTCCACGCTCATCCTCCTCTACATGCGGACCATCGAGGGGACCATGCGGCTGCGCCTCGCCCTCGGCGGCCGCCTCGCCTCGGGGCTCTCGGGCGGCGCGGCGCCGACGGCGAACATGCCGGAGGCAAAGGACCTGGCGGATCGGGTGGCCCGGCGGATCGACGGGGTCCCGACGACGCTCGTGACGGAGACGCTGATCGGAACGCCCACGACGGCCCACATCCTGGGCGGCGCGTGCATGGGCGCCACGTCCGAGGAGGGAGTCATCGATTCCCGCCACCGCGTGTTCGGCTACGAGGGGCTCTACGTGGTGGACGGGTCGGCGATCTCCGCGAATCCCGGGGTGAACCCTTCGCTCACCATCACCGCGCTGGCGGAGAGAGCGATGGCGTTCGTCCCGGCGGCGGGGGGACGGAACCCTACCTCCGGGTGAGAACTTCTCTCACCATCTTCCGGAGTGTGCCCGGAGTGAATGGCTTCGCGATGAAGTAGATGCCCTCGTCGAGGACGCCGTTCCTGCCGATCTCTTCCTGGCTGAATCCGGACATGTAGAGAACCCGGACGTCGGGCCTCTTCGCGACGACGAGGCGCGCGATCTCCCTTCCCCCCCTCCCGGGCATGACGAGGTCGGAGAGGAGCAGGTGAACCGGGCCGGGTTCCAGGGCGGCGAGGGCCAGGGCCTCGTCCGCGCCGGAAGCCACCAGCACTTGGTAGCCACCCGCCCGCAGCGCCTGGACCACCGCCGCCCGGACGCTGGCGTCGTCCTCCACCACCAGGATGGTCTCGCTACCGCCCTCGGCCTCTTCCAGATCACCTTCCGGGGACGGCGCCTCCCCGTCCTGCCTCGGGAAGAAGATCTCGAAGGTGCTCCCCTGCCCGGGCCCCGAGCGCACGCCGATGTGGGCGTGGCTCTGCTTCACGATCCCGTAGACCGTGGAGAGCCCGAGTCCGGTCCCCTTGTTCGGTCCCTTGGTCGTGAAGAACGGCTCGAAGATCTGGTCCAGGACCTCGGGCGTCATCCCCGTACCGGTGTCCGTCAACTCGAGCCGGACGTAGTCGCCCGGCGCCATTGCGGGCTCGGGAACCGCCTCCCCGGGGAGGAGGGTGACGTTCCTCGTCGACACGGTGAACGATCCGCCGCCAGGCATGGCGTCCCTGGCGTTCACGGCCAGGTTCAGGATGACCTGGCCGAGAAGCCCGGGGTCGCATCGCACGCCCCACAGGCCGTCCTGGAGATGCACCTCGATGCGGACATCCTCGCCGATGAGCCTCTTGAGGAGCTTCTGGCTGTTCCGGACCTGGTCGTTCACGTCGAGGATGACCGGGGCGACGACCTGCTTGCTGGCGAACGCGAGGAGCTGCCGGGTGAGCTCGGCGGCGCGCCGGCCCGCAATCATGATCTCGTCGAGGTACTCCGGATCGGGAGGGTCGCCCCGCTTCACGTCGGCCGCAACGGTGGCTCCGAAGCTGAGGATGACCGTGAGCAGGTTGTTGAAGTCGTGGGCGATCCCCCCGGCGAGACGTCCGATGCTCTCCAGCTTCTGGGACTGGGCGAGCTGCGCCCGGAGCATGGCGCGCTCCGTCTCCGCCAGGTGATGCTGGGTGACGTCGAGCGCCGCGCCGCGGTAGCCGCAGACCGATCCATCGTTCGCCTTCACTGGAACCACCGAAACGTCGAGCCAGACGGTCTCCCCGCTCCGGTGGAGCGCCTCCTGCCGGAAGTGCGAGAATCCTTCCCCACGCGACACGCGTTCTCCCAGGAAGGCCGCGCTCCGGGCTTGCTCCTCGGGACCCATGAAGGAGAGCGAGCTCTTGCCGACGACCTCCTCCGGGCGGTAACCGAGGACGCGCTCCACCACCTCGCTGATGTAGGTGACGGTACCTCGGGTATCCATCTCGAAGATGTACTCGTCCGCAGACGCCACGACGTCGCGGAACCTTTGCTCGCTCGAGCGGATCGCCTCGTCGGCGGCCTGCTGGAGGCTGACGTCCCGGACCAGCCCCATGTAGAGGCGATCGCCCTGGTGGTCGATGGAGGCGAAGCTGATCTCCACCGGGAAGGTCGTCCCGTCCTTGCGCCGCTGGTGCCCGCGCAGGGAGAAGGGCTTCCCGGGCTCGATCTTCGCCCACTCCCGCTGGGCCCTCGGGAGGTCGAAGTCCAGATCCACGTCGGGGACGCTCATGCGGAGCAACTCGTCGCGGGTGTACCCGAGACTCACGCAGGCGCGCCGGTTCACCTCCAGGAATCGCCCCTGGAAGTCGTGGAGGAAGAAGGCGTCGGCGGCCTCCTCCACGAGCGCCTTGAACCGTTGCTCGCTCGCTCGCAACTCCTCCTCGACCACCTTGCGTCCGGAGATTTCCTGGAAGGCTCCGACCAGCTTGCCCTCTTCCCGGACGACGGCTCCCTGGGTGCGCACCCAGATGCGCCTCCCCCTGGCCGTCGCGATGGGGACCTCCAGGTCGAAGGGGGTGCCGTGGTCGATGGCCGCCTGCACGGCGGCCCGGAACGGGGCGCGGTACCCGGGCTCGATGCGATCCAGCGCCTGCTCCAGCGTGAACTTCTCCCCGCGATCGACCTCGTTGATCCGCATCGCCTCTTCCGAGAACGTCATCGCCTGGGTCGCCAGATCGAGCTCCCAGCCCCCCACCTTGGCCATCTCCCCGGTGCGCTGGAGCATCGCGGCAACCTTCGCCATCTCGCGCTCCGCCCGCTTCCGGTCGGTGATGTCGATGTGCGCCCCGAGCATGCGAACTGGCCTACCGTCCACGCCGAGTTCGAGCGAGGCGCGAGAGAGAATGGCGCGATAGGAGCCATCCTTGTGGCGGAAGCGGAACTCCATCTCGAAGCCGGAATGGGGCTTGCGCAGGTACTCCCTCACCCGGGCCGTCGCGGCGGCCACGTCGTCCGGATGGACCCGTCTCTCCCACTCCACGAACTCGTCCGGGATCTCGTGACTCTCGTGTCCGATCTGGTGCTTCCACGTCGGCGAATAGTGGACCTGGTTGGTGGCGAGGTCCCAGTCCCAGAGGCCCACCCCTCCCGCCTCTGCGGCCACCCTGAGGCGCGCTTCACTGTCCACCACGGCGGCCTCGGCCCTCTTTCGCGCCGTGATGTCCTCGAAGGTGGTGAAGACCCCCGTGGCGACCTGACCCGATGGGTCGAACTGGGGCACCGAGTTCACGCTGATCCAGGTGGTGGCCTCGAGCAGCGGGTTGAAGATGCCCATCACCTCGCTGCGAATCACCTGTCCCGTCCGGAGGGCGGACATGGCGGGGTGCTCGGTTCCGGGATAGTCCGAGCCGTCCCCGTGGACCGCCCTCCAGCGTGGGTCGACGCTCGCTCGGCCCTGCATCTGCTCCAGGCTGACCCCGAGGATTCGCTCTGCGGCCGGGTTGGCCGATCGGATGAACCCCAGCATGTCCTGGTAGACCATCCCGATGGGCATGGATTCGACGAGGTGCGCGTAGCGCCTGTCCGCCTGCCTGACGTCGTCCTTGCTCCGGAGCTGTTCGGTGACGTCCGTGAAGGTGAGTCGCACCGCGGAATCCAGATCACCGGTCTCGGTGACCTGGCCGATGACGAGCGCGTCGAAGGGCGCGCCGCCATCTCGAACCAGCTTCAGGGTGGCGTGCTGCGCCCCCGCGCCCTGGCGAGCGGCGGAAAGAAGTGCCCGCCACCGCGGCTTCTCCGCCGGGACGACGAGGGTGTCGAATCGACGACGGCGCAGCGCCCCGCGCTCGACTCCCAGGAGCGCGGCGGCGGTGAGGTTCGCCTCCTGGACGGCACCGGTGGCCGAGAGGGTCAGATATCCGACGGGGGCGAAGTCGTAGAGGTCCACGAAGCGGTCACGGGATGCCTCCAGCGCGACCTGAACCTTCCGCAGTTCCTCGTTCTGGATCTCCAGCTCGACCTGATGGACCTGGAATTCGTGCTGGCGAGCAGGCGTTGGCTGGCTCGACGCTCGCGCCTTCGGGTCGCGGGCAAGGCGGGCTTCCGCGGCTTTCCGCAACTTCGTGCGGTTGTCCGTTTTGGACTTCTTCGCCAGATCACACCCCGGACCGATTGGCGCTTCCCTTTGATAGGAATGCTCTCATTTTCCGGGACGACGTGCACCGTCGAGTCGTGCGCACCCCAAGCGGGCGCGATCACGGGCCCTGCCCAGGACGGTGGGAATGGGGCCGCCCCGCTCCCAAGAAACAAAAGACCCGCCAGACCTTGCGGTCGGACGGGCCCGGGATGTCGGCGCGAATCGAACCAGGGACACGGGGATTTTCAGGCTCGCACCGTGGGTCCGCGGGCAGCCTGGAGCGTCTGGCGATGGGAACAGGGTGGGAATGGAATCCGCCCACGTCGGCCTCAAGTCCAGCACGGGCGCTTCCCCCTGGCTCGTGTCACCTGCTCGCCACCCCCCACCCGAACAGGAGCGCCATCAGCGCCATCTGCGGCATCGTCGGGGCATCCAGCCTCCGAGCCTCTCCCAGGAATTCGACGGTCGAGAGGTCGGCAGACACGTAGTTGCCCGAGGCGTCGCGCGTCCAACGGTCGCTCCGCACCTGGGCGTACCTCGTGGTGACCTCCAGGTTCACGTTGTCGCCGAGCCAGAGACCGTCCAGGCGGAAGCCCCCGGGGACGGGCGTGTAGCGGACGTTCACGGAGGGACCCGTGATCCGCCCGTCCACGAAGGCGAGTTCCACGTCGAGCTTCTCGGGAAAGCGGTAGCCCGAGACGAGGCCGACTCCGCCCCTCCACGTTCCCGTCGGCGTCCGGTCCAGCCGTGCCGAATGGGCGGCTCCCGCGGTCACCGCCACGCTGGTCGGACCGAACGCCGCGGCCTGCGCGATCGGGGTGTCGATTCCGGCCCGGTGCTGGACCATGCCTCCGGTGACGTCGGAGGGCCCGAGACCGGTGATGCCGTCCTTCGCCGCCTCGGTCCCGGTGGTGGCGCAGGCGACGACCAGAAGCGCGAGAGCGCTAGGAAGCAGGCGCTTGAACATCGTATCCCCCCGACCTGGTTGGGAAGAGCCTACGGTGCTCGATGTCCTGCATCAACCGCTCGCTCGGGGTGTCCTTGGCCCGGTTCGCGACCTGGGGTGCCCGTCCAACGCCGAAAAACAAAAGACCCGCCAGACCTTGCGGTCGGACGGGCCCG
>JBAXVO010000181.1:0-6708 GCA_037129355.1 Deltaproteobacteria bacterium
GAGCAGGGAGGGCTCAACATGCCCTTCGACGAGTTCCTCGTCGCAGACCCCTGCGCCGCCATCCTCGCGGGCGCCAGGGAGGTGGTCGTGACCAAGCCGGCCACGATCCGGGGGAAGAAGGTCGAGCACGTCGTGGTCCTGGGCCCCCAGCTCCGCATCGAGTACTGGATCGACCCGGCCACGGCGTTGCCGGCGCGCTCGCTCGTGGTCTACGTCGACGATCCGCTGCAGCCGCACTTCCAGGCCGAGTACGCCGAGTGGAAGCTCGACCCGAAGCTGCCCGCCTCCACCTTCGCCCTGCCGAAGCCCAAGGGCGCCACCCAGGTCGACTTCCGCGAAGCCGCGAGCGAATTCCAGTGAGGAGGCCGAGCATGCGCACCCGCAACCTCGTCGTCGCAGGACTTCTCGCCAGCCTGGCCATCCCGGGCACCGCCTCGGCCGTCGTCGTCGTCCGTCGTCGCCCGGCACCCGTCGCCGCGGCGGTGGCCGTGACGGCCACGGTGGTGGTGGTCGCGGCCGTCGCGTCCAAGCCCCCGCCCACCCCGCCGCCGCCGCCATCGGCGCCGCCGCCCCCGCCGGTCACGACCCCCCTCCAGATCGACAGCACGACGTGGGTCCTTCCTTCGGGTTGCCTGGGAGTGACGGTGAAGGGCGAGACGCTCTACCAGTGCGGTCCGAGCTGGCTGAAGAAGCAGCAGAGCGACAAGGGCACCTGGTATCTCGTCGTGCCGCCTCCGTAGCGCAGAGGGAGCCGCCCATGAAGACCTCGAGAACCCTGGCCCTGGTCGGCCTGGCGGCCGCGCTGGCCGCGCCCATCCCGGCCCTCGGCGCGGACGCGCCGCGCCGGCCCAACATCGTCATCATCCTCGGCGACGACCTCGGGTACTCGGACATGGGCGCGTTCGGCGGCGAGATCAAGACGCCCAGCCTCGACGCCCTGGCCGCGAACGGCACGCGCTTCACCAACTTCTACACCCACGCCACCTGCTCGCCGACCCGCTCGATGATCCTGAGCGGGGTCGACACGCACGTGAATGGCCTCGGCAACATGGACGAGTACACCGCGCCCAACCAGCTGGGCGTCCCGGGCTACGAGGGGCACCTCAACCACCGCGTGGCCACCTTGCCGCAGCTGCTCCGGGATTCCGGCTACCACACCTACATGGTGGGGAAGTGGCACCTCGGGAAGTCGCCCGACCTCATCCCGGCGGCCCGCGGCTTCGAGCGCGACTTCTCGCTGCTCGACGGGGCCGGCAGCTACTGGGACATGACCAGCTTCACCGCCCTGTCGCCTCAGTCGCTCTACACGGAGGACGGGAAGTACCTGAGCGCGCTGCCGTCGGACTTCTACGCGACGAAGACCTACACCGACAAGCTCATCGACTTCATCGACGCGAACCGTGGAGACGGGAAGCCCTTCTTCGCCTACGTCGCCCACCAGGCGCCGCACGACCCGTACCACCTCCCCAAGGACTGGCGTTCCCGCCACGTCGGCGAGTACGACAAGGGCTGGGACGCGGTCCGCCAGGCCCGGCTGAAGCGCCAGATCGAGATGGGAATCGTCCCCAAGGACACGGACCTCTCCGAGCGGATGTGGTTCATCCCCGACCCCATCGTCCTCGCGCCGGTCGCCCGGGCCTTGCTCGGGAAGAAGATGGAGCTCTACGCCGGCATGGTGGAGAACATGGACTTCCACGTCGGCCGCCTCGTCGACCATCTGAAGGCGATCGGCGAGTACGACAACACGATCTTCATCGTGTTCGGCGACAACGGCGCGGAGGGCACCGACCTCTTCGCCATGATCGCCGGCAGCCCCGGCACGCTGAACTACCTGTTCGCGGCGCAGCACTGGTCGAACACCCACCCCAACGCCTGGGGCGACCCCGGCTCGTACGTGGCCTACGGCCCGATGTGGGCGCAGGTCTCGATGACCCCCTTCAGCCAGTACAAGGGCTGGGTGGCGGAGGGCGGCATCCGCAACGCCCTCATCGTGAGCGGACCGGCCGTGAAGCGGCTCAAGGGCGACATCAACCACGGGACGATGCACGTGGCCGACATCATGCCCACGCTGCTCGAGATCGCCGGCGCCAGCTACCCGAAGACCCAGGGCGGTCAGGCGCTTCCCCCGCTCATCGGCAAGTCGTGGGTCCCGGTGCTCGCCGGCAAGGCGGAGACGCCCCGCACCGATCAGGACTACCTCGCCTGGGAGATCTTCGGGAACCACGCCGTCCGCCAGGGCGACTGGAAGCTTCGCTGGCAGTACAAGCCGCTCGGCACGGGGGCCTGGGAGCTCTTCCATCTCAAGACCGACCCCGGTGAGCGGAAGGACCTGGCGGCGGAGCGGCCGGACAAGGTGAAGGCGCTCGTCGCGCTCTGGAACGACTACGTCAAGGCGAACAACGTGATCCTCCCCAGCCGTTCGATGTTCGAGACCCTCGACGACCAGCTCCCGCCGCGGACGCCGGTCGACCCGGGGTACCCCCCGCTCATCTACAAGCGGCAGTTCGTACCCCCGAAGGACAGGGTGGCCGAGCCCAAGCCATGATCGCGCTCGACGGAGGTCACATGAGGCCGATCGCCAGGTTCCGCTGGATCGCCGTCGCGCTGCTCGCCGCCGGCGTGGTCTTCCCGCCCGTGGCGAGCGCCCAGGCGCGCTACTACTGGAAGTCGCTGTCGGGCGCCAACGTCGTCCCGGTCATCTTCGAGTCGCTGAGCGGCAACGCGAACCCGGCGAACCCGGCCATGACCGTGATGCCCGGCGCCAGCTTCTCCGGAACGCTCGGGATGGCCGGGTACGGACGGATGTTCTCCTTGTTCGACCGCGCGGCGTTCGCGGCGCTCATCGTGCCGATGGGACGGGTGTCGGGCGAGGTCAATGCCTTCGGCGTCACGGGCTTCCAGTCGGCGAGCGGGTTCGGCGACCCGATGGTCGAGCTCGTCGTCAACGTCGTCGGACCCAGGGCGCAGAACACCCTCGCCGACGTCGCGCGCTACGAGCCAGGGTTCTCGCTCGACGTCCTCGCCGACCTGGCGTTCCCCATCGGCCAGTACAGCAGCAGCCAGGCCCTGAACCTCGGACAGCACCGCTGGTACGGGCGCATCGGCCTGCCCATCGTCTGGCAGATCGGGCCCTGGGTCCCGGGACAGCGGACGACGGTGGAGGCCCTTCCCGCGATGTGGTGGTTCGCGGCCAACACCGACTACCTGGGGAAGACGCTCACGACGAACGTGCTCTTCCAGCTCGACGCGCACGTGACCCGCGACCTCACCGCGAGCCTCTGGGTCTCGCTCGACGCCCTCTGGTACCTCGGCGGCGCCGCGACCTTCGACGGCGTCACCGGGGACAAGCTCAACAACTTCGGCATCGGCGCCACGGCCGGCTACCAGATCACGGAGAACCTGGGTCTCACGGCCAGCTACATGAAGCTGGTGAGCAGCGGTTCCCCGAACTCGCTGCAGATGGATCGCTTCATGGTCTCGCTCATCTACGGGTGGCACTCCCTCGTCGAGGGGGCGCGGCGGCTGGAGGAGAACAAGAAGTAGGGAGCGGTCCGGGTGCCGTCGATCCACCGACCTGCCAGGCTTGCCGCGACGGCCGTCGCGATGCTCGCGCTCGCCGTCCCCCGTTCCGTCGCCGCCCGGGAGACGACCGACCTCGTGGTGCTGGTGAACGGCAACAACATCAACGGCGAGATCATGGGGCTCTCGCGCGGGAAGCTCGACCTCAAGACCGACGACGCCGGACGGCTCTCCATCGAGTGGCTCAAGGTGGTGCGGGTGACGAGCACCTTCACCTACGAGGTCGAGACCACGGCAGGGGTGAAGCGCTACAGCGCCCTGTACCCACCGGACGGGGACGAGCGCGGCGTCGTGCAACTGCACGACGGGACCCGGATCCCGGTGAGCGACGTCGTTTCCCTGGTTCCCATCGACTCGGCGTTCTTCAGCAGGCTCAGCGCCTACTTCGACCTGGGATTCACGCTCGCGAAGGCGAACGAGGCGCTCACCCTCACCACGGATGGCTTCGTCGGCTACCGCGGCGAACGCCTGGGGACGAACGTCCAGTTCAACCTGTACCTGCAGGGCACGAACGGCACCCCCGCGGCGTCGAGCGCCATGATCCAGTGGATGGGGGACCTGTACTTCGGCCGATGGACGGCCACGATCGGCGCCGCCGCCCAGGAGAACAGCGAGCTCGACCTCAAGCTCCGTCTCATCCTGCTGAGCGGCGCCCGGTACTCGGCCATCCAGACCAACCTGATGGAGCTGTTCGCGACCGGAGGACTGGCGGCGATCCGGGAGCAGTACACGACCGGAGACGCGAAGTGGTACCTCGCCGGATACCTGGCTGGCTCGTGGAGCGTCTTCCGCTACGACAGCCCGAAGCTCGACGGGCAGATCGACCTGGCCGCGTACCCGTACCTCACGGATTTCGGGCGTGTCCTCTTCCAGGGGGGGATCCGGGTCACCTACGAGGTCTTCCTGGATTTCAACACGGGGCTGAACTTCACCGACACGTACGACACCCGGCCCCCGGAGGGCGGGGTGAAGAACGACTTCAATCTTTCCATCACGATAGGTTGGTCGTACCGCAGGTAGCTGGCCCTTCGTCAGGAGACGATTCCGATGGCCCGAACGAACGTCAGGAGCAAGGCGACTCCCTCGAAGAAGGACCGCTACGCCACGGGCAAGGCCTTGCGAAGGTCCTGCCCCCGGGAGTCGCACTCGACCTGGAAGGCCCCGCCCACCCGGGCGGACCCGATCGAGATGGTCCTCGCGGCAGAGAAAGGGCGGCTGCCGGAGCTGCTCCCGCTCCGCCACGGCCGCATGGCCCGTTCCGCCTTCACGTTCTACCGGGGATCGGCCCTTCCGATGGCGGCCGACCTGGCTTTCACTCCGACGTCGGGAATTCGCGTCCAGTGCTGCGGGGACGCCCACCTCTCCAACTTCGGTGGATTCGCGACGCCGGAGCGGAGGATCATCTTCTCCATCAACGACCTCGACGAGACCCTTCCGGCTCCATGGGAGTGGGACGTCAAGCGCCTCGCCGCGAGCTTCGTCGTGGCGTGCCGGGACAACGGCCTGAAGGACGCGGCGGGCAGGGGCGTGGCGACGACCTGCGTCCGCACCTACCGCGAGGCGATGGCCGGGTACAGCAAGCTGAACACGCTGGAGCTCTGGTACGAGTCGCTGGAGTCCCGTGACCTGCTGCGCACCGTCAAGGACCCGGCGATGCACCGGCGAATCGTCGAGCGGCTGGAGAAGGAGAGGGGGAAGAGCAAGGGCGAGGAGATCTTTCCGAAGCTCGCGGCGCACAGGGGAAACCTGCCCGTCATCAAGGATCAGCTCCCGACCATCTTCCACCACGAGGAACACACTCCCGGCGAGATCCACGAGGTCGTCCGGGACACGATCGCCGGTTACCGCGCCACGCTGGCGCCGGCCTACCAGTCCCTGCTCGACCGCTACGAGTTGCGGGACGCCGCCATCAAGGTGGTCGGGATCGGAAGCGTCGGGACGTCGTGCTGGGTGCTGCTCTTCATGGCCGGCGAGGGCGATCCCCTCTTCCTCCAGGTCAAGGAGGCGCGTCCTTCCGTGCTGGAGCGCTTCGCGGGGAAGAGCGCCTTTCCGAACCAGGGCCAGCGCGTGGTGGACGGATACCGACGCATGCAGCCGGCGAGCGACATGTTCCTCGGGTGGACCCGGGGCCCGAAACGCGACTTCTTCGTGCGCCAGCTGCGGGACATCAAGGTCAGCCCCCGGATCGAGACCTTCGACGCGACCGTGATGGACCAGTACGCCACCTGGTGCGGGAAGGCCCTGGCGCTGTCCCACGCCCGCTCCGGGCGCTCCGCGGAGCTCAGCGGGTACATGGGGAAGAGCGACACGTTCGACGAGGCCATCGCGTCGTTCTCGATGGCCTATGCGGATCAGAACGAGAAGGACCACGCGGCACTCGAGAGGGCGGTCCGCAAGGGCAAGGTCAAGGCGATCTTCGAAGAAGGCCGGTGACGGTGCCGCCGGGGGCGGGGAGCGTGCTCGGCAGCCCTGCCCGCAGTCCACCAGCAGTCCAGGCGTCGCGGTGGGGTGCCTCCTCGTGCGGCGCGTGCGATCGATCCCGGCTCGATTCGAGCCGAAGCTGCGCTCCGGCCTCTTCGAGCGCGCGTTCTAGCGGGCGGTGCGGTCCGCCGCGTTCCGGACGAGGCGAACGTGGTTGAGGGACCGCGACTCGCCCCCGGGGGCCCCCACGACCTTGGCGTCGAAGCGCACCGCCCCTGCGCCGTGGAGGTCCCCTCCATCGGGGCCGACGGCCCGCCCGAAGGCCACGTACCACGCGGCCGTGTACGGGTCGCCGGCCTGGGCCTTCGCTGACGTGCCCGTCCAGTAGTAGGGGTAGTCGGCCTTGCCGGCCTCGTTGGTGATGGGCGTGGAGCGGAACATCGGGTCGATGGCCGGACCGATCCGGGCCGGATCGGTCGCGCCGGGGGAGCGTGTGTAGTCCACGATGCTCTGGAGTTCCTTGGTGCTCGGGAGGCGCCAGTCGGCGTGGCCGAGGTGGTTCGCCGTGTTCTCGAACTGGGCGTAGGCCAGCGCGTTCTCCCAGTCGAAGCCCACGCCGCTGTCGGCCTGCGCCCACATGAGCCCCGTGGCCTGGTCGGTGACGGTGCCGTCGCCGTTGTCCTGGAAGGCGTTCACGCCGTAGAGGTC
>JBAXVO010000182.1:0-6698 GCA_037129355.1 Deltaproteobacteria bacterium
AGCATTGCCCGCACCGATGGCGTGAAATGCGCCATCGCCGTGACTGACGAGGTTTCCGTGCTGGGCGTCAACAGCCGCGCCGAACTGGCGGCGGCGGAAAGCCGCTTCCAGGACCGGATGCGGGCGCTCGGACCGGGGGGTGTCCTCGCGCTGACCGTCTTCCGGCGCGACGAGCTCCGGACGGTCGAGGTCACCCTCTCCGAGCCGCCCGTCGAGGTGGCCTGGCTCGAGCCGGTGCCCGACCCGACTCCGGCCCAGCAGGCGGCCTTCCAGGCCTGGACCGGTGCGGCGCTCCCGTGACCGGGAGGCTATAAGGACACCTCATGTTCGACATCCAGATCCACGCCGCGCGACGCGCCGCCGTCCAGGGCGCCATGCGGCGCGAGGGCGGGGGCGCCATGCTGCTCCCCGCCGCCGACGAGAAGGTCCGCAACGCGGGAAACCACCACCCCTTCCGGCAGGACTCCGACTTCGCCTGGGTGACCGGCTTCGACGAGCCGGAGGGGGCCGCGCTGCTCTTCGCCGACCCGGCGCCCGGGAACTCCGGCCTGGTGATGTTCGTCCGCCCCAAGGACCGCGAGCGGGAGATCTGGGACGGCTTCCGCGCCGGCGTGGAGGGAGCCGTCTCGGCGTACGGCGCCGATTCCGCCCACCCCGTGGCCGAGATGGAGGCCAAGCTGGAGGAGTACCTGGCCCGCGGGGGCACGCTCTGGTACCGGCTCGGCTTCTCGCCCGAGTGGGACGAGCGGGTGGTGCGGATCATCGGGAAGCTGCGCGCCCGCATCCGCACCGGCGTGCGTGCACCCGATCCGGTCCGGGACCCCGGCGCCGTCCTTCACGAGCTCCGGCTGGTGAAGGCCCCGGAGGAGATCGAGCGGCTGCGTCGCGCCGCCGAGATCACCGCCGAGGCCCACCTCGCGGCCATGCGGGACGGGCGCCCCGGCGCGCGCGAGTACCAGGTGCAGTCGGAGATCGAGTACGCCTTCCGCCGCCGCGGCGGGAGCGGTCCGGGCTACGGAACCATCGTGGCGGCGGGGCCGAACGCCACCGTCCTCCACTACCGGGCCGGCAACGCCGAGCTCCAGGCGGGCGAGCTCTGCCTCGTCGACGCCGGCGGCGAGTTCGGCCTCTACACCGCCGACGTCACCCGGACCTTCCCGGTCTCGGGCGAGTTCACCAAGGCCCAGCGCAAGGCCTACGAGGTGGTGCTCGCCGCCCAGGAGGCGGGGATCGCCGCCGTCCGGCCCGGCATCACCATCGACGCCCTCCACGATCTCGTGGTCCGCAAGCTCGTCGAGGGGATGATCGGGCTCGGGCTCCTGCACGGCATTCCCGGCGAGCGCATCGCCGACGGCTCGTACCGGAAGTACTACATGCACCGCACCAGCCACTGGCTGGGCATGGACGTCCACGACGTGGGCGTGTATCACCTCGACGGAGACTCCCGTCCCCTCGCCGCGGGCAACGTCATCACCGTGGAGCCCGGGCTGTACGTGGCGGCCGACGACATGGCCGCGCCCGCCGAGCTCCGCGGGATCGGCATCCGCATCGAGGACGACATCCTGGTCACACCGGAAGGCCACGAGAACCTCACCGCGGCCGTCCCGAAGTCCCCCGACGAGGTAGAACTGTGTTGTACCCGATGAAGGGCGACTCGCAGGCGCAGCGCATTGCACTATTTGTCGACTTTGAGAACCTGGTCACCCGCACCGGCATCACGCCGGAAGCCTTCGACCTCCAGCCGGCCATCGACACCCTGCTCGAGAAGGGGAAGGTGGTCTTCCGCCGGGCCTACGCCGACTGGGCCCGCTTCGCCGACGCCGCCGCCCACCTCCACGACCTGGGCGTGGAGCTCATCGACGTACCCCCCTCCACCCGCGCCGGGAAGAACGGCGCCGACGTGCGGCTCGTCATCGACGCGCTCGAGCTCTGCTACCTGCGCGAGCACATCGACACCTTCGTCATCGCCTCGGGCGACTCCGACTTCTGCCCGCTCGCCCACAAGCTCCGCGAGAACGACCGGACGGTGGTGGGCATGGCGGTGAAGGAGTCGACCAGCCCGCTCTTCGTGAAGGCCTGCGACGAGTTCATGTACCTGCGAGGCCCCGGCCAGCGCCGGCGCGACGTGGCGCGCGACAAGGAGAAGCCGCGCGAGAAGGTGATCCCCGAGGTGGCCCGCGAGGCCGCGGCGGCGCTGCTCGCCAAGGCCACCGCGCCGCTCAACCCGTCGGCCATCAAGGCGGCCATCGTCCGCAAGGAGCCCGACTTCGACGAGCGGGACCACGGCTTCTCCTCCTTCAACCGGCTCCTCGAGGCGATGGAGAAGGAGAAGCTCCTGCGCCGCGAGCAGGGGGCGAAGGGGCAGTGGTACGTGCACCCGGTGTAGGCGGCCCCAGCGGGTCGATGGACCTTGACTCCCCCCGGGGAGTCCAGTAGATCCGCCGGGTTCCACCGACGCGCCTCCCGGGCGCGACCATCGAAAACCTTTCGTCGGGGAGTGGCTCAGCTTGGTAGAGCACTTGGTTCGGGACCAAGGGGTCGCAGGTTCAAATCCTGTCTCCCCGACCATCTTGCCCCCGTGATTCCTCAGGAGTCACGGGGGCTTTTCTTTTGGCTCCCGCCCCGTCTTGCCACGGGGTAGCAAAATGCTACCCTTGGCGCATGGGCCAACCCGTCAAGCTCTCCGACGCGCTCGTCCTCGAGGCCCGCCTGGTCGGCGAGGTGACCGAGCGCTCCATCGCCGGCCAGATCGAGTTCTGGGCCCGCGTCGGCAGGGCCGTCGAGGGCGTGCTCCGCGGTGACCGGGTGCTGAGGCTCAAGCAGCGCGGCGAGGCCGTCCCGCTCTCCGAGTTGCTGGCGTCGGTCGACTCGAAGGCGGGGCGCGAGCGGGTGAAGGCCCAGCAGGCCGCCCGACCGTTCCCACACTTCGAGAAGGCTCCCGGCAAGCCCGGCTACCTCGTGAAGATCGACGGGGACGGGAAGCGCACCGTCGGCCGGTTCGTGAACCGCGAGTTTCACCCCCACGACGGCAAGTGAGTTCGCCGTTCGACGCGCGCCCCCTCGTGGTCGCCATCGCCGGGTCGAATGGCGCGGGCAAGACGACCTTCTACGAGGCGCACCTCGCGCCAGCCGGCCTCCGGTTCGTCAACGCGGACGACCTGGCCAGGGAACTGGAGGTGGACGCCTACGAGGCGGCCGAGATCGCGGGAACGCTGCGGGAGACGCTGCTGGAGCAGGGAGAGAGCTTCGTCTTCGAGACGGTCTTCTCCGACCCCGTGGGGGAAAAGGTCGCCTTCCTCGAGCGGGCCGCGGGGAAGGGGTACACGGTGGTGCTGTGCTTCATCGGGATCGACGGCCCCGAGGTGAGCGAGGAGCGCGTGTCGATGCGGGTCCTCCAGGGTGGACACGACGTGCCCTCGAGGAAGCTCGGGGAGCGCTTCCCCCGGACCCTCCGGAACCTCTCCAGGGCGGTCCGGGACCTGCCACACGTCCTGGTCTTCGACAACGGCGACCTGGGCCGCCCGTTCCGCATGGTCGCCCGGTTCGAACGGGGCGCCAGGGTCGAGAAGAAGTCCCCCGTGCCGCGCTGGGTCCCGCGCGGGCGGTGATTCGGGCGTAGAGTCGAGACGTGCCCTGGCTCCTCGGCAACCCGGTGGCGATGCAGGTCATCGCCTTCCTGGCCCACGCGCTCTTCCCGGCGGTGGTCTTCGCCATCGGCACGACGCTCACGTTCCGGGAGGTGGGCCGCGAGCTCCGACGGGGCGGCCTGCTCCTGCGGACGCTCGTCGTCGCCTGCGTCCTCATTCCGCTCGCGACCGCGGCGGTGGTGAAGTTCCTCCACGTCCCGCTGCTCCTCGGCGGCGTGATGCTCATCGCCTCGGTGGCGCCGGGAGATCCGTTCGACCTGGTGGAGGCGAAGGGGAAGAAGGGAAACCTGGCGCTCGCCTCGGTGCTCTTCCCCGTGCTCGTGCTGGTGATGCCCTTCACCGTCCCGGTGTGGCTGGGGCTCTTCAGCCGGTGGTTCCCGCTCCACCTGACCGTATCGCCCCGGGCCCTCTTCCTGGAGATCGCGCCCTACACGTTGCTCCCGCTCGTCCTCGGCCTGGCCTGCCGGGAGTGGATTCCGGCGGGAGCGAGGGTGCTGGCGCGCGCGGCGGAGATGTTCGCCCGGGTCGCCATCGTGGTCCTCCTCGCGGCCTTCCTCTGGCCGGCCCTCAGCACCCTGGCGAAGTTCGACGCAGCCGCGTTCACGGCCATCTTCCTCGCGGTGTCCTTCTCGCTCTGGGCTGGCTACCGGGCGGGCGGCCAGGACCGGCGGGACGGCATCAGCGTGGGGGTGACCGCCGCACTGGGCAACCTGGCGGCGATCGTGCTCGTCACCCATGCCTGCTACCCGGGCGTGCACGTCTGGAACACCGCGCTCGCCTACGTCATCGTGCGGTGGGTCGTGTTCAAGGGCTGGTACCTGTTCTTGCGGCGAAGGATGGCAAGCACGCCAGTCACTCCTTCTTCTCGAGCTTCCCCTCGTTCTTCCTGAGGAAGTTCCGAATGTCGTCAGCCAGGGCGAGCAGCTTCGGCCACCCTGGTCGGGGCGCGCCCTGACGGCGTTCTCCGCCGGACGCCCCTTCCGGGTTCGGGTGTTTTCCGGAGGGCACGACCGGAATCAAATGTCGGCTTGCTCGGGACCTCTCCCAATATCGGCCGCCCGCCCGATGGAGCACACTCCTCATCAGAAAGGGGAACGGACCATGAAGACCATCAACGGCGGCAGCGCAGTGAAGGGTGGCTACTACCTCTCGAAGAGCAACTGGGAGATCTTCCCGATCGCCCGCGACGGCCAGAAGCTCCCCGGCCCCGCCTCCGAGCACTACGTGGCGGTTCCGACGGCGGCGGCCCTGGCGCTCATGCCGGTGCTCGGCGGCCTCATGGTGGTCTTCCTCCCCTTCATCGGCCTCTACATGACGGGCAAGGCCCTGCTGAGCCCGGTCGGCAAGGCGTTCAACCGCTCCGCCCAGGACCTGGGCGCGACCATCACCCCGGGCTGGGCGCCCGGCGCCGCGCACATGACCGGCAAGGCCACCGACGAGAAGGCGGCCGAAGGCGAGAAGGTCGCCGACCCGAAGCTCGCCGAGCTGGCCAAGGAAGTGGAAGAGAAGCGCAACGCCTAGCGCGGGGAGGTCTACCCCGCGCCACCCACCGACGGAGGATCGCGTGATCGCTCGAGCCTGGAAGCCTGCCGCCCTTGCCGTCCTCGCCGTCGCGATGCTCGAAGGAAAGGCGCAGGCCTGCACGGCCGTCGACATGGTCGCCGCGGACGGGACCGTCATCGCCGGCCGCACGATGGAGTGGGCGTTCGACATGCAGTGGCGGGTGGTGAGCATCCCGAAGGGCACGCCCCTGGTGCTCGAGGCGCCGCCCGCCCTGAAGCTCCCCGCGAGGACCGTCCAGACCCGCTACGCGATGGTCGGCTTCGCCCCCGGCACGATGCCGGGAACCGTCCTGCTCGAGGGGCAGAACTCGGCCGGGCTGGGGTTCAGCGCCAATTTCCTTCCCGGCTTCACGCGCTACCAGACGGTGACCCCGAAGGACGCGAGCTACGTCTCGATCCTCGGATTCCCGAGCTGGGTTCTCGGCAGCCACGCCACGGTCGCCGAGGTCCGCGCGGCCCTGCCGCACGTCAAGGTGTGGACCGACCCGTCGCTGCCGACGGGTCCCACGCCCCCGACGGTGCACTTCGTCTTCGTCGACCGCACCGGCGCCGGCCTGGTCGTCGAGTACGTGGACGGCGAGCTGCGGATGCACGACAACGCCGCGCACGTCCTGACCAACGCACCCACCTACGACTGGCACCTCACCAACCTGCGCAACTACCTGAACCTCTCCACGGTCGGGGTCGCGAGCGTCCAGGTGGGCTCCGTGAACGTGACCGAGATCGGCCAGGGCGGGGGCACCCTGGGGATCCCCGGCGACGCCACCCCGCCGGCCCGTTTCGTCCGGGCCGCCTTCCTGCGCCACCACGTCACGCCACCCGCGACGGGGGAGCAGGCCATCCAGGCGGTCGGCCACGTCCTCAACACGGTGGACCTGCCGGTGGGCATCGCGCAGACGCGGCAGGGCGACCAGGTCGTCTCCGACTTCACCCAGTGGGTGGCGATCAAGGACCTCACCCACAATCGCATGAGAATCGCCGACTACGACCACCGTCTCACCTTCGTGACGCTCGACCTGGACGCGCTCTTCGCGCTCGAGCGCCCTTCCTCGATCGCGGTGGCCGACCTTCCCTACCCGAAGGGCACCGACGTGGTGAGGAGCCTCACGTCACGGTGACGCCTTCACCTGGGACCGGGATCCGCTGCCCTTGCTCGTGACCGTTCCGCGCAGGGGCACCGACGGGGTCCAGCCTTCGGGCACCGTGAACTCCGTGTCGAACACGGTGAACCGGGTCCGGGCCACGCGCGTCGACACCTTCCCGTCGACGTCGAACCGGAGCTCGAGCGAGAGCGTGCCGTCCCGGACGGCTCCCCGCCCGGATCGGAGACGGGCATCGACGTGCCCGCGCGCGTCGGGGTCGCGGATCTCGAGGGAGCAGGTCGCCGGAGTGACGAGGTCGAGGGCCCCGGCGGAGGAGCGGCTGGCCTCCAGGGCGCAGGTGTACCCGCGCGCCGCGATCCCGACGGCGACCCGTCCCGCCGTCCGGG
>JBAXVO010000183.1:0-6692 GCA_037129355.1 Deltaproteobacteria bacterium
GCTGGCCCACGACTTCGCCACCGGCGGCGCGGCCGTGGTGACCGTCTCCCTGCCACCCGACGCGCTGCCGGAGGACGACGCGCTCACCCTGGTGGTCGACGTGCCCCGCGACGTGAAGGTGCTGGTGGTGAACGGGGCGCCGTCCGCGGTGCGCCACCGCGACGCCGCCTACTTCCTCGAGGCGGCCCTCTCCGGCCCCGCCTCGCCCATCCGGCCCACGGTGGTGGACGCCGAGGGATTCGGGAAGGCCCGGCTCGCCGACTTCGACGTGGTGATGCTGCTCGACCTGCGCTCGCCCGGACCGAAGGCGGCCGAGCTCACCTCGTTCGTCGAGAACGGCGGCGGGCTCTTCCTGGCGATGGGGGACGACGTCGACCCCGATCGCTACGACGCCGAGCTGAAGGGGCTGCTCCCGGCGCCGCTGCACGTGGTGAAGACCGCGGCCGAGCGGGGAGCGCCGGGGGCCGAGGTGAAGGCCGCCCGGCTCGCCGAGATCGACTGGGAGCACCCCGCCCTGCGGATCTTCACCGGGCAGGGGCGGGAGGGGCTCGAGTCGGTCCGGGCCTGGCGCTACATGTTGCTCAAGCCCGCCTCCCGGGAGTCCGGGGCCCGGGTGCTGGCCCGCTACGACGATGGCGCCCCGGCGCTGGTGGAGGCACGGCGCGGCCGGGGGCGGGTGATGCTCTACGCCTCCACCCTCGACCCGGAGTGGTCCGACTGGACCATCCGGACGAGCTTCCTGCCGGCCATGCAGCGCATCGCCGGGTGGCTGGCGGGTTCCCTCGACGAGCGGAGGAGCGCCCCCGGGGTGGTCGGCGCGCCGCGGCCGATCTCCCTGCCGGCGGGGCTCGCCCTGGCCGGGGTCCTGGCGCCGGACGGCCGGGAACGGCGCGACCTCGCCCCATCCTCCGGCGCCGCCCAGGACACGGGGCCGGTGGTCACGCCCGACCGGCCCGGCCTCTGGCAGGTGAAGGTCCGCGACCTCGCCACCGGCGGCGAGCGGATCGATCCCTCCCTCTCCTTCGCGGTCTGGCCCGACCCGCGCGAGTCGGACACGCGCCGGCTCGAGCCCTCCGAGCTCACCGCCTGGTTCGGCGGGGAGGCGGTGGCCCGGGTGGCGTCGGACGGCAAGCCGGCCGGGTCGCGGCAGGTCCCGCTCTGGTCCTGGCTCCTCCTTCTCGCCATCGCGGCCTTCCTCGCCGAAGGCTTGCTCGTCGCCTGATCCGCCCGCATCATGCTCCCGCCATGAGCCCCTCGAAGCTCGACGCCGAGTGCGCCGGACTCCTCTGCGTCGGCTTCGACGGCACCTCCCCGTCGGCCGAGGTCCTGGAACTGGTGGAGCGTGGCGTCTACGGGGTCATCCTCTTCGCCCGCAACGTGGAGAGCGCGGAGCAGGTGGCCGAGCTGTCGGCGACGCTCAAGCGGGCCGCGGGGCGTCCGCTCCTCGTGACCATCGACCAGGAGGGAGGGCGGGTGGCGCGGCTCCGGGCCCGCCACGGCTTCACCGAGATCCCCCCGATGCGTGCGCTCGGGGAGCTCGGCGACGAGCGGACCGCCTTCGAGGTGGGGGCGCTCCTCGGCGGCGAGCTGCGCGCCGTCGGCATCGACCAGGACTACGCACCGGTGGTGGACGTCGACACCAACCCGGCCAACCCGGTCATCGGCGATCGCTCGTTCGGCCGCGACCCGGAGCAGGTGGGGCGCCTGGGCGCCGCGCTGGCGCGGGGGCTCCAGTCCCGGGGCGTGGCCGCCTGCGCCAAGCACTTCCCCGGCCACGGGGACACGAGCCAGGACTCGCACGTCGATCTGCCGCGCCTCTCCCACCCGCTCGCGCGGCTGGAGGCGGTGGAGCTCGCCCCCTTCCGGGCGCTCGCCCGGGCCGGCGTGGCCTCGGTGATGACCGCCCACGTGATCTTCGAGGCCCTCGACCCGGTTCGACCGGCCACCCTCTCGCCTTCCGTGATGGGGCTCCTGCGCGGTTCCTGCGGCTTCGACGGCCCGGCCCTCTCCGACGACCTGGAGATGCAGGCCGTGGCCGCCCACTTCCCGCTCGAGGAGGTGGTGCCGGGAGCCGTGGCCGCCGGGGTCGATGGGCTCCTCGTCTGCCACCGCGCCGACGTCCAGAACCGCGCCGTGGACCTCCTCCGGCAGGCGGTCGAGCAGGGCAGGGTGCCGCCGGGGCGGCTCGCCGAGGCCCGGGGGCGCCTTGCACGGCTCCTGTCCTGGGCCGCCCCTCCCGCCGACCCGGCCCGCGCCCATGACCTGCTGCGCCGTCCCGAGGCGCTGGCCCTGGCGGCTCGTCTGCCGGGCCCGGGGACCGGAAAAGACCCCACGGCGGCATGACGCCGGAGGCGAAGTCGGGCACACTTCCCCCCCCGAACGACCGTGTGCTAGATCGCTCTTTTTTGCTTCCTCGAATGGAGGTTTCGATGCGCGCAGTCCGTGCCGTGGCACTCCTCGCAGCATCCCTCGCCGTCGTCGCCTGCCAGAGCAAGAAGCCCGAGGCGGAGGCGCCGGCCAAGGCCGCCGCGGCGCCCGCACCGGCGAGCGACAAGATCCTCGTCGGGCACGTCGGCTCGATGACCGGCTCGGAGGCCACCTTCGGGCAGTCCACCGACAACGGCATCAAGCTCGCCATCGAGCAGTGGAACGCCAAGGGCGGGATCAAGGGGAAGCCCATCTCCCTGCGCACCTACGACAGCCAGGGCAAGCCCGAGGAGGCCGCCGTCGCCGCCACCCGGCTCATCGTGAACGACAAGGTGAACCTGCTCCTCGGCGAGGTCGCATCCTCCCGCTCGCTCGCCATGGCGCCGGTCGCCGACGGGAACGGCACCCCCATGATCACCCCGTCCTCGACCAACCCTCGGGTCACCAAGGACAAGGACAAGGTCCGTCCCTACGTCTTCCGGGTCTGCTTCATCGACCCCTTCCAGGGCACGGTGATGGCCAAGTTCGCCCGCAACGACCTGAAGGTCGACCGGGTGGCCATCCTCCGGGACGTGGGCAACGACTACTCGATGGGGCTCGCCGACTACTTCCTCGCCAAGTTCAAGGAGCTCGGCGGGACGATCGTCGACGACCAGAGCTACAAGGCCGGCGACCAGGACTTCAAGGCCCAGCTCACCGCCATCAAGAACAAGAATCCGCAGGCCATCTACGTGCCCGGCTACTACACCGACGTGGCCCTCATCGCCCGGCAGGCGCGCGAGCTGGGCATGAAGCAGCCGCTCCTCGGCGGCGACGGCTGGGATTCGTCGAAGCTCTTCGAGATCGGCGGCAAGGCCATCGAGGGTTCCTTCTTCTCGAACCACTACTCGCCCGACGACCCGAGCCCCCGCATCCAGGAGTTCGTGAAGGCCTACCAGGCCCGCTTCGGCGGGGTTCCCGACGGCCTCGCCGCCCAGGGCTACGACGCCGCCATGGTCGGGTTCGACGCCATGAACCGCGCCGCCGACGGCTCCGGCGCCGCGGTCCGCGATGCCATCGCCGCGACCAAGGGCTACCCCGGGGTCACCGGCATCATCACCATCGACGCGAACCACGACGCGGTGAAGCCCGCCGTGGTGCTCGAGGTGAAGGACGGCAAGTCGTCCTACGTCACCACCGTCGCCCCCTGACGGACGCCGTCACCGGCCGACGCACTCTTGACCGAATTCCTCCAGCACGTCGTCAACGGCGTCTCGCTCGGGACCATCTACGCCCTCATCGCCCTGGGCTACACGATGGTCTACGGGGTGCTGAAGCTCATCAACTTCGCCCACGGCGACGTGTACATGGCCGCGGCCTTCGCCGGGTTCTACATCGCCACGGCCCTCGGGGTCCGGGACCACCCCACCATCGGCAAGGCCCTCGCGGTGCTGGTGGGCTCGATGGCGGCGGCCGGGGCGCTGGGCTGGGCCATCGAGCGCTTCGCCTACCGGCCGCTGCGGAACCGCCCCCGTCTCGCCACCCTCATCACCGCCATCGGCATCTCCTTCCTCCTCGAGTACGGCTTCCAGCTCCCCAGCCTCCAGGCGCAGGGGCGCACCTTCGAGGAGGTGCTGCGCGGATGGGGCTGGGCGGTCCCGGGATGGCTCCATTCCCTGGTCGGCGTGCTCCCGGCGAACTTCCCTCCCGGCCCCACGCCGCGCTTCTTCCCCGAGCCCTTCACCCGGATCGACTGGACGGTCCTGGGCGGCGTGCACATCTCCAACTACGACGTCGTCTCCTTCCTGGTGGCGATCGGCTTCATGCTCCTCCTGCAGTGGATCGTCTACCGGACCCGCTTCGGGACGGCGATGCGCGCGGTCTCCTTCGACCCGCGCGTGGCGGGGCTCATGGGCATCCCGGTGAACCGGGTCATCTCGGCGACCTTCGTGCTGGGGAGCGTGCTCGCCGCCGTGGCCGCCCTGCTCGTGGCCGGGTCGCGCCCCCGCATCGACCCGATCATGGGGCTCATGCCGGGGCTCAAGGCCTTCGTGGCCGCCGTCTTCGGCGGGATCGGCAACGTTCCCGGGGCCATGCTGGGGGGCATCGTGCTCGGCCTGGCCGAGGAGATGGTGGCCGGCTACACCGTCTCCTCCTTCCGCGACGGGATCGCCTTCGCGATGCTCATCCTGGTGCTGATCGTCCGCCCCGAGGGGCTGCTCGGCCGCCCCACGGTGGAGAAGGTGTGAGGGCGCCATGAAAGGTCGCGCCCGGCTCGTCCTCCGCTCGGTCACCCCGTTCCTGGCGGCGCTGCCGGTGCTCTGGCTCCTGCAGGGAGCGCTGCCCAGCTACTACTCGTTCGTCTTCATCAACATCGCGGTGAACGTGATCCTGGCGGTCTCGCTCAACGTGGTGAACGGCTTCACCGGCCAGTTCTCCATCGGCCACGCCGCCTTCATGGCGGTGGGGGCCTACACCGCGGCGCTCGTCACCACCGGGATGGAGGCCTTCCAGGTCGCGGGGCTCCCGCCCGTCGCCTCCGACGCCGTGGTCTTCTTCGTGGCGCTCGTGGCCGGGAGGAGGAGGGTCATTATTGTTATCACATCTGATATCTGGCTCCAATTCCCGCAAAAGACGAGGTGCACCTTCAACCGGAGCAGGCGGGTTCCAATTTTCACAGCGTAGACTATTCCAGTCAGTCCGAGACTGCACGACTCACTGATACGGAAACTCAACAAGGGGAACTGCTGGAAGATTGAGAAGTGATGAAGTCCACGCAGAATCAAGCGTTACAGACGGGTCGGATACAGGAATCCTCCGACCACGAACAGACTTCAAGTAATCAAGCGTCGCATCTAGCACATCTTTCATTGTTAGAGTCGTTCCCTGATGACTGTAGTCATCTATCGCAAGACGCATCTTCCGATACTTGATGACGAGTTCCCAGTCAAGCCTCTGCTTTTCGGTAAACTTTCCGCCTTCACGCTCAATCTTATGCTCAGCATAAGCAATGTCCACTTCGTAATGCATCCGCTTAGCATTACTTAGTGGCTCAACCATTCGCTTCATTTCAGGTGTGATACGGACTTCCATTTCTTCTGTCTACCTTTCTTAGGTAAAAATTTTGTATTCAATTTTACTAGTCCAGCAACTGGACCCGCTGAAGAGTCAGCCGAAAGCGTCCATCAAACTCCTCTTCGTTTTCAATTAGAATAACAGGCTCTTTCTGGCACCGCTTGATCGCCATCTTTACCTCCTCCAAAGTCAAGGGATCCTCGTGGGCAAGACGTGACACCTCCTTCTTTCCAGCATCCTCATCGCTATCATAGTTAAGAACGCGCCACCTTTCCCACTCCTCAGCAATTTCCGCAACAACTCCTGCTAACGTCTTATGAACCGTCGTCTCCGTCTCTAAGGTCTCCCCATCATCCACGATGCTGGTGAGAATCCAGATTACATTAACAGAGGCCTGTCCGGTCTTGAAACCGTCGTCAAAGCCTCCATTATACGCCACGAGTTCATTGCCAGAAAGAGAAGTCATTTTTCATGCGCCCCCCAGCCAACCAACAGACCCAATTAGTATTCAATTTTTTTACAATTCACCGCATCCTACGTGTTGCCAAGCATCATCTATAAAAGCATAATAACACGGATCACCATTTAACACAGGTCCATACGGATTGTCCAGATCAGAAGGAGGCTTGCGTGATAACCCCTGTAGATCTTTTACATTACCAAATCTTCTTACGCCCCTACATGATGAAAAAAACATGGATGCAGGCCAAGAACAATTTTCAAACCCTTCGCACTTCTGCAAATAATTAGTAAGTAATAAATATACAAACATTCCTGCCAGTAAAAGTAAAAATATTCCGATATAATCCATCTATTTTAAACTATGATTTTATCTGACGCATGTCAGCCTTCCACCCCTTGATCCGGTAGTAACGCGCCTCGTTAAAGATGGAGCGATACCGCGGACTCTTCTCAAACAGAGCACGCATTTCTGCTAGAGGCTTGTATTTCTCTACGATTTTGACATAAACTGCGTCAGATGCTTTCGTTAACTTGCTTTCCAGCATACTGATTGAAGACATTTTAGCCAGCCCGCCCATATCTATAGGCGCATGGGTTTCAATTTTATTGTTAAAAATAAATAATTTTCTCTTTTCTTGTTTTCGTGTTTTCTTATTTAGAAACCGTGCCTATTCTGCACAGCAGCCTTGTTGAGGTCATCCTGGTCGTACTCCGGGCCGTCATCCGGATACATCTCTGTGTAAATGACC
>JBAXVO010000184.1:0-6668 GCA_037129355.1 Deltaproteobacteria bacterium
GCCACGAGGAAGTACAGGACCGGCACGGCGAGGCGCGACAGCAGCGTCGCCACGAGCTGTCCCGCCATCAGGCTCACCGCCAGCCCCTGGAAGATCGGGTCGGCCAGCATGACGGCGCTGCCCACCATGACGGCCGCCGCGGTGAGCAGCATCGGGCGGAAGCGGACCACGCCCGCCTCCTCCACGGCGAGCGCGAGCGGCATGCCCTCCCGGAGCTTCAGCTCGATGAAGTCCACGAGGATGATGCTGTTGCGGAGGATGATGCCGGCCCCGGCGATGAAGCCGATCATGCTCGTGGCCGTGAAGAACGTCCCCACCAGCGCGTGCGCCGGCAGGATGCCGATGAGCGAGAGCGGGATGGGGACGAGGATGACGAGCGGGACGAGGAAGCTCTCGAACCACCCCACCACCAGCACGTAGATGAGGATGAGCACCGCGGCGAAGGCGAGCCCGAGATCGCGGAAGACCTCGAGGGTGATGTGCCACTCGCCGTCCCACTTGATCACGGGCTGCTCGGTCTGCTGGGGGTGCGAGAGCCCGAGGCGCGGGACCGTGTCCCCGCTGGCGCTCCGGAGCGCGTCGAGCTTCCGGTTCAGCGCGGCGAGCGCGTAGACCGGGCTCTCGATGGTCCCGGCCAGGTCCCCGAAGACGTAGGACACCGGCATGAGGTTCTCGTGGAAGATGGCCGCCTCCTCGCGCCCCTCCTCCTGCCGGACGAGCTCCGAGAGGGGGACGGGGCCGCGCATCCCGGGAACGGTCAGCTGCAGGAGCTGCCCCGCCTGGGCGCGCTGCGCCGGGGAGAGCTGGAGGACGATGGGCACGAGCTGCCCGCCGCGTCCGGCCCGGAAGGTGCCGAGCTGCGCCCCGTAGCCCACGGCGGCGGGGGTCTGGACCACGGCTGGCGTCGAGATGCCATGGAGCGACGCCTTCTCCCGGTCCACGATGAGGAGGAGCCGGGGCGCCGTGGGGTTGAGCGTCGAGTCGACGTCCACCAGCCCCTCGGTCGAGAGGAAGGCCTCGCGCACCTGGCCGGCGAGGCGGATCCGCTCGGCGGCGCTCGGGCCGTAGATCTGCGCCACCACCGTGTCGAGCACCGGCGGACCGGGCGGGATCTCGACGAGCTTCAGGCGCGCCCCGGCGGGGTGTGCGATGGCCTCGAGGGCCGGCCGGATGCGCATCACCACGGCGTGGCTCTGGGCCTTGCGCTTCCCCTTCGGCACCAGCGTCACCTGGATGTCCACCTGCTCCGCCGCATCGCGAAGGAAGCTGTGCCGGACCATGCCGACGAAGGTGAATGGGGCGGCCACCCCGGAGTAGACCTGGACGTCCTTCACCTCGGGCTCCTCCAGGACCCGGCGGGCCACGGCCTGGCCCAGGGCGAGCGCGTTCTCCCGGGGCGTCCCGGCGGGCAGGTCGAGCTGCACCTGGAACTCGCTCTTGTTGTCGAAGGGAAGCATCTTCACCTTCACCACGCCGAATCCGATGAACGCCCCGGCGCCGGCGAGCAGGACCAGCATCGCCGCCAGGAAGATCCAGCGCGCGCCGGCCGAGCCGAGCAGCCACCGGGTGATCTTCCGGTGGGCGCGCGTCGTCCAGGTCTCGGGTCGGGTCTCGGGGTGCGCCGAGGGATCGTCGCCCACGGGCGCCGGCGCGTCGCGCGCCGGGTCGCCCGGATGGAGCCCGGAGTCGTCCACCTCGGGCAGGTGGGCCTCCTTGCGGAAGACCTTCATGGCCATCCAGGGGCTCACCACGAAGGCGATGGCGAGCGAGAAGATCATCGCCAGGCTGGCCCCGATGGGGATGGGGCGCATGTAGGGGCCCATGAGCCCGCGCACGAAGGCCATCGGGAGGATGGCGGCGATGACGGCGAAGGTGGCGAGGATGGTGGGGTTGCCGACCTCGTCCACGGCCTCGACCACGATGCGGGCGAAGGAGCGGCGCGGGCCGGGCAGGTAGAGGTGGCGGTGGATGTTCTCGACCACCACGATGGCGTCGTCGACGAGGATGCCGATGGAGAAGATGAGGGCGAAGAGGGTGACACGGTTCAGCGTGTAACCGAGCAGGTAGGTGAGCAGCAGCGTGAGGGCCAGCGTGACCGGGACCGCCACGGCGACGATGAGGGCGGAGCGCCACCCCATGGCGAGCAGGATGAGCGCGATCACCGACAGGGTCGCGATGAGCAGGTGCTCGATGAGCTCGTTCGACTTGTCCCCCGCCGTCTCGCCGTAATTCCGGGTCGTGGAGACGACCACGTCGGCCGGGATCAGCGTGCCGCGAAGGGCGTTCACCTTCTCGCCCACCCGCTCGGCGAGCTCGGTGGCGTTGGTGCCGGCGCGCTTGGCGACCACGATGGTCACCGCGGGCTCGAACCCCTCCCCGCCCCGCGACGCGGTGAGCACCACCGGCGGCTCGGGCTCGGGGCCGTCGGTCACCCGGGCCACGTCCTCCAGGTAGATGGGGCGCCCTCCGCGGGTCGCGACCACCGTCCGGCGGAGCTCGGTCGCGGCCAGCACCTGCCCGCGCGCCTCCACGACAATCCGCTGGTTTCCGTCCACGAGGGCCCCGGCCGGGAGCTGCACGTGGGCGCCCCGCAGGGCGGGATCGATCTCGGCGACCGAGACGCCGAGGGTCCGCATCCGGGCGGGGTCGGGCTCGATGCGTACGGTGCGGCGCGCGCCTCCGAGGACACCCACGTTCGCGGTGAGCGGAACGCCGGCGATCTCTCGCGCCACCTCGTCGGCCAGCTTGCGCAGTTCGCCCGCGGGACGTGACGGACCGTGGAGCGTCAGGGTGAGGAACGGGACGTCGTCGATGGAGAGGAGCCGGACCACCGGCTGCATGGCGCCGGAGGGAAGCAGCTCCGGGTGGGCCAGCAGTTCCTGGCTGACCTTCACCAGGCTCGCCTCGAGCGGCTCGTTCACCTTGAACCGCACCGTGAACATCGCCGCGTTGGGGACGCTCGTGCTGTACAGGTACTCGACGCCGGTGAGCCCCCAGAGGCGCCGCTCCAGCGGCGTGGTGATCTGGGCCTCCACCTCGGCGGGGCTGGCTCCCGGGTAGCCGACGATGACGTCGACCATGGGAACGATGATCTGCGGCTCCTCCTCGCGCGGCGTGAGGGCCACGGCCGCGAGGCCGAGCACCATCGACGCCACCACGATGAGCGGCGTCAGCTTCGACCGGAGGAATGTCTTCGCCACCCGGCCGGCGAGCCCGAGGCGTCGCCCGCCCTCCCCGTTACCCTCCACGGACCACCTCGATCCGCTGGCCGTCCCGGAGCGCACCGGGTGCGTCGATCACGGCCTCGCCTGGCTCGAGCCCCGCCCGGACGGGGATGCGATCCCCGACGGGCTCGCCCAGCGCCAGCCAGCGGAGGACCGCCTTGCCGTCCACCGCCAGGAAGACCCCCATCAGGTCGCCGCGCTCGACCAGCGCCGAGCGCGGGATCCAGGCCACCCGGACCGGCGCGGCACCCGGGACCTCCAGCCGCGCGAAGGTTCCGCTGCGAAGACCCTCGCCCGTTCCGAGCACCCGGGCCCGCAGGCTGCGCCGGTGGGTCAGCGCGTCGCCGCCCGGGGTGAGCCCGGTGATCTCGGCCTCGCCGGTCACGCCGTTCGCGGTGAAGCGCACGCGCTTGCCGATCGCGAGCCCCCGCGCCTCCGCGTCGGAAAGGGTCGCCTGGAGCTCGAGGGCGCCGCCCTCGATCTCGAGGATGGGCTGGCCGGGGCCGACCAGGTCGCCCGCGCTCACCTTCCGCGCCTGGATGGTCCCGGCGAACGGGGCCCGCAGCTGCGCGTAGCCGAGGGTGGCCTTCGCCCCGGCGACGGCGGCCGCCGCCTGGGCCCGCTGGGCCTGGGCCTGCTCCAGCTCGACCGGGGTGGCGGCGCGGGTGGCCACGAGCTCGGTGATGCGCCGCTCGTAGGCCGTCGCGGCCTGGAGCGCGGTCTCGGCCGCGTCGAGCTGCCCGCGCACGTCGGCGTCGGAGAGCCGGACGAGCAGCTGCCCCTGCGTCACCCTGGCCCCCTCCTCGACGAGCACCTCGAGCACCGTGGCCGAGATCCGGGTGGACAGGGTCGCGCTGCGGGCGGCCGCGAGCCTGGCGGCGACCCAGGCTCCGCCGCCAGGATCCTCGGTCTTCGCGAGGCGGACCTGGACGGGCCCATCCCCCGCGCCCCTGGCGGGCGGCTCGGCAGCGGCGGCGAGCATCGCGGACGAAGAGAGGGCGAGTGCCGCGGCGAGGCGAAGGCTCTGGTTCAGGTGGTTCTTCACGACTGGACTCCTTCCACGGGTAGGCCCATCGCGAGCTCGAGCTGCGCGCGGGCGATGCGGGTCTCGAAGAGGCTGCGGAGCAGGAGCGTTCTCGCTCCGGCCAGCGCGGATTCGGCGTCGAGCAGGTCCGACAGGGGCAGGAGCCCCTGCCGGTAACGGGCCATGCGGAGGGTGCGGGCCGACTCCGAGGCGGTCACCGCCTCCCGGGCGGCGCGCACGCGGGCGGCTGCGGTGGCCACCGCCTGCCGGGCGTCCTCCACCTCCCGGGTCGCCTGGACCTCCTGCCAGCGGGCAGCGGACGCGGCGGCGGCGGAACGGGCCTCGGCCGCGTCCATTCCGCCCAGGCTCGACGCGCCGAACTCCCAGCGCGCCACGAGCGCCGCCGACCACCAGGTGCCCCCCTGGCTCCAGGAGGAGCGGAGGGTGTCGACCCCGGCCATGGCGAAGATCGACGGCAGGAGCGACCCCTTCGAGACCCCGACGAACTCCTCGGCGGCCAGCGCCCGCAGGCGGGCGGCCACGACGTCCGGGCGGCCGTCCTGCGCCGACGGCCGCCCGGCCTCGAGGGTGGCGACGGGCACCGGCGGGAGCGCCTGGGCGGGCTCCACCGGGGTCGACAGGTTGGACTTCGACGGGTCGATCCCGGTGAGCATGGCCAGCGCCGAGCGGGCCGACGAGAGCTGCTGGAGCACCGCGGCCCGCTCCGCCTCTGCCTGGGCGCGGAAGGCCACGGTCCGGTCGACGTCGGCGTCGAGCGCGAACCCCTGCTTGTTCCGCTCCCGGACGAACCGCTCCGTCTCCCTGGCCTGCGCGAGCACGTCGTCGGCGTACCGGACCCCCTGCTCCGCGACCTGGACGCCGAAGTAGGCCTGCACGACCGCGAGCGCCATCTCCTCGCGGCGGCGGGCCTGGGTGCTCGCCTCGGCGTCGGCCTGGGCCTCGGCGGCGTGCTGGCCCGCCAGGATTCGACCCCCCATCCAGATGGGCACGACGATCCCGGCGCCGAGGCCGATGCCGGTCACGGCGGCCGGGTTGTTGAGCGTGGCGGGATTGAAGTCCTCGAGGGTGATCCGCGCCTGGTTGAGCTTGACGGCGAAGACGCCGACCGGCTCGCTCGTCCCGATGCCCTTGGCCGTCACCGAGAGGGTGGGCCAGTGGCCGTCGCGGGCGGACCGGGCATCGGCCCGTGCGGCCGCGGCCTGGTGGGCGCCGGCCGCCAGGCCTGGGTTCTCCCGCCAGGCCGACCGGATGGCGTCCTCGATGCGGACGGCCTCGGCGGCGACGGCCGGGGACGGGGAGAGGTGGGCGAGGAGGACGAGCGCAGCGACGACGCGAATGGGGGTCACGGGAACCAAGAGCCACGCCCGGACAGGGCGGTTCGAACAAAGTCCGGACCTGGCTCCCGGTCGCCCGACCCGCTACTTCCTCGCGACGCCGCAGGTGTTGATGCCCACCAGGCGGTAGAGCGGGCAGAAGCCCAGGATCTCCGTCGCCAGCGGCACGACGCCGATCCAGCCCCAGGGCGTCTGCGGCCCAACGAACACGATGGAAAGAAGCCCGAGTCCGATGACGACCCGGATGATGCGGTCTGCCGTACCTTCGTTGGTCATGTCGACTGCCTCCTGCCGCATTTGATTCCAGGCCAGGCGGAAAGGTTCGGGAAAACAGGGGCGTCGGGGCAGGAGCGAGCGTCCGTGAATCCATCCGGGCCGCCCTGGCTCCGACCGGGCAGGACGGCCCGAGCCGTCCGCGACCACCCGACGGAGCCCTCCCGTGAACATCTCCCGCCCGTTTCGCCTCGCCCTGCTGCTCGTCGCCTTCCTCTCCCCCTCCATCGCCCTGCCGGCGCCCCAGCCGACGGCCCTGCCCCGCCTGGTCTTCTTCATGAATCCGAACGGGGCTCCCTGCCAGACGCAGGACCAGATCCTCCAGCAGATGGCGCCGGAGCTGAAGGGCAAGGCAGCGGTCGTCTACTACAAGACCACCGTCCCGGCCGACATCGCCATGTTCCAGCGGTACGGGATCCGGGCGCTTCCCACCCTCCTGGTGACCGACGCCTCGGGCAAGGAGATCCGCCGGGCGACTCCCGGAATCCAGTCCGCGGCACAGGTCCGGCAGCTCCTGCCCAACTGACCCATGGAAGCGGGCATCTCCTCCCTCGCGCTGACCTTCGGCGCCGGGCTCGCCAGCGTCGCGAGCCCGTGCGTGCTTCCGGTGCTGCCGATCATCCTGACGGGAACGGCGAAGGACCACCGCTCCCGCCCTGCGCTCATCGTTGTCGGGATCGCCCTCAGCTTCGTCCTCATGGGGGTCGTGACGAGCCTCTTCGGGAGCGTCGTGGGGCCCTTTCTCCCCTCGCTCGAGAAGGTCTTCGGCGTGATGGTCGTCGTCTTCGGCCT
>JBAXVO010000185.1:0-6650 GCA_037129355.1 Deltaproteobacteria bacterium
CGTGAAGCGGGCGCCCCCCAGCGACGCGGGCCATCCGGAACCGCCGGCACCACGGAGGGAACCCCGCGACCCCCGGAGGCGCCGGCCCACGGCCTGGCCCTCGCGCAGTTGCCACGAACCCGCCCCGCTGCGCGCGCCCGCGCCCCGGGTTACGCTCGTCCCGTGCTCCGCCGGACCTTCCAGCTGACGAGTGGCATCGGCCCGTGGCGCGAGCGGCAGCTCTGGTCGCAGGGCATCGCCACCTGGGACGACCTCGAGGCGCGGCGCGGGATCGCGACCTCCCGGCTCGACGCCCGGCTGCTCGAGGCGGTGGCCGGCGCCCGCGACGCGCTCGCCCGCCGCGACGCCGGGGCCCTCGCGGCGATGATGCCCTCGCGCGAGCGCTGGAGGCTGTTGCCCACCTTCTCCGACGACGCGGCCTTCCTCGACATCGAGACCGACGGAGGCGACACCGTCACCGCCATCGCCGTCCTCGACCGCCGCGGCCCGCGCGTCTACCTGCGCGGCCGGGACCTCGACCGATTTCCGGAGGCGACGCAGGACTGGAAGCTCCTCGTCACCTTCAACGGCCTCTCCTTCGACGTGCCCATGCTGCGTCGCGCCTTCCCGGGGTGGCGACCGCCCCCCGCCCACGTCGACCTGCGCCACCTCTGGGCGCGGCTCGGCCACCGCGGAGGACTGAAGCTCCTCGAGGAGGCCCAGGGCATCGGAAGGCCGCCGCACCTCGCGGGGCTGGGGGGCTGGGACGCCGTGCTCCTCTGGCGTCGCCACGAGCAGGGCGACCGCGCCGCCCTCCGGCTGCTCGTCGAGTACAACCTCCACGACGCGGTGAACCTCCAGGCGCTGGCAGCGCTCGGCTACAACCGGATCGTCGAGCGTCTCGGCCTCCCGGCCGAGCCGGTGCGGGTCGCGCACCGGGGCGACTGGCTCCTCGACATGTCCCGGCAGCTCCTCTCGCTCGGATGATCCCCGTCGTCCCCCTCCTGCTCGCCGCCCTCGCGGGCGCGGCCCCACCCACGCCGCCGGCCCAGCCGCGCGACGAGGACGGACGCTTCCTGAACCTGGACCCGCGCGAGACCCACGGTCTCGGGGGTCTCCTGCGCTGGCAGATCTTCGACCGGCTGGACGGCAGCAAGCGATCGAGCCCCGACCGGGCGCCCGTACCCACCGTGGAGCCCGACCGGGCGCGGCTGCGCGAGCCACCGGCGCCGGGCGAGGGGGCGCGGATCACCTGGCTCGGCCACTCGAGCTTCCTCGTCCAGCTGGACGGGGTGTCGCTCCTCCTCGACCCGGTCCTCGGCGACCGGATGGGGCCGGGCGGCCTGGTGGGCCGGAACGTCCCGTCCCCGCTCCGTCCGGAGGAGCTCCCCCGGATCGATCTCTGCCTCGTCTCCCACGATCACTGGGACCACATGGACGTGCCCACCCTCCGCGCCGTCGGCGCGCCGGTGATGGCAGGGCTCGACACCGGCGACCCGCTCGCGAAGGAGAAGGTCCTGCACAAGGGGCTCCGCTGGTGGCAGTCGGTGCGGTTCCGGGGGCTCACCATCACCTTCGTGCCCGCGCAGCACTTCTCCGGGCGCGGGATCGGCAACCGGGACCGCACCCTGTGGGGCGGGTGGGTGATCCAGGGCTCGTCTGCGACCCTCTACCACTCGGGGGACACGGCCTACTTCTCCGGCTTCAAGGAGATCGGGCGCCGATTCCCCGGGATCGACGCCGCCTTGCTGCCCATCGGGGCCTACGACCCGCGCTGGTTCATGCAGCCGGTGCACGTCGATCCCGAGGAGGCGCTCCAGGCCTTCGAAGACCTGGGGGCACGCACCTTCGTGGCCATGCACTGGGGCACCTTCAAGCAGGCCGACGAGCCGCTCGACGAGCCCCCCGTCCGGCTGGAGGCGGAGCGGGCCCGCCGGGCCATCGCCCCGGACCGGGTCAAGGTCCTGGCGGTGGGGGAGACCCTGGAGATCCGGCGCTGACGACCCGGGGCGCGCCCCAAAAGGGCCAAGGGTTCCCTACCTTCCCCTCCACCAACCGTGCGCCCCGGGTGGTGTGTCGCCGCCGGTTCGTCCGCAGCGCTACAATCGAGTCCGCGATCCGTCGGCCGCAACCGGCCGCGATCGGAGAGGACCAACCGTGCCCGAAGGTGAACGTCAGATCCTGGCCGCATCGTTCGAACGCACCGTCGGGGACCGGCTCCTCGCCGCCGAGCGGCTCGCCGCCTGGCTGCCCAGCATCCTGGACGGCGCCCTCGAGAACGTGGACCTGGGGTACAGCCCGGCCACCCACTCGTTCCTGGTGGTCGCCCGCACGCGGGGGATGACGCCCCAGGCCGACGCCCGGTTCCACTACTGGTGTGCGCGCGCCGGCGGGATGCCCTGGAACCTGACCACCGGTCGGGCCGAGGACCGGCGGATGATCGAGGAGCGGGCCACCCGTTGCGAGGTGCGCTCCGTCGAGGTGGCGGCCCGCAACGTGCCCGAGGCCGCAGCCCGGATCGCCAACGTCGCCGGGGCGCCTCCCGATCGGCGTCCGGCCGCGGACGCCAACCCCACGCTCTCCATGGACGCCGGGAGCGCCGCGTTCGCCGCGGTCACCTGGGATCCCGCGGCGCGGCGGCTCTTCGTCCCGGGCGTGAGCGCGCCGCCCATGGGGGACGTGCTGAACGTCCTCCTCCGGGTCCCGCGCATGGACCGCCCCCTCGAGGCGCGTGCGCGCGTGGTCGAGGTCCGCGGGGAAGAACATGCGGCCCCCGGCAAGGCGGCCGGTTTCACCCTCGCCTTCGACGGGCTTCCCCCCATCCTGGCCGCGGCCTTGACCACCCACGCCACCAGCGTGGACGACCCCGGCGTGAACTCGCGCATCGCCCCGCGCTACGCCGTGAACGCGCCGGTGAAGGTCCAGGCCGAGGAAGGGCCGACCGCGCGGCTGGAGTACGCGAACCCCGAGGAGTTCGCCGACGACTACGTGGAGAACCTGTCCCAGGGCGGCGCCTTCGTGCGCACCAGCTCGTCGCTCCCGGAGGGGACGCGGCTCACCCTCGACATGCGCCTCCCCGGCGGCACGCAGCTCCGCGCGCCGGCCATCGTGATGTTCCGCAACCCCAGGGGCATGGGGGTGAAGATCGAGCTCGACGAGGACGGGAGGCAGAAGCTGGCCGCGGTCCTGGCCCGCATCTCGGCCCGTCCCCGGCGGGCGCTCGTGGTCGACGACGACGCGCTCATCCTGCGCGCCCTCACCGACTCGCTCCAGGCCCGGGGCTTCGAGGTGCTCACCGCCAAGGACGGCCAGGAGGGGCTGCACATCGTCGCCGACGAGCTGCTCACCCTCGACCTGCTCATCACCGACGTGCGCATGCCGGCCATGGACGGCGAGACCTTCGTGCGCACCATCCGCGGGGCCGGCGGCGAGTCGGAGCTGGCCATCGTGGTCATCGCGGGCACGCTCGACCCGGCGCTGGAGAAGCGCATGGAGATCGCGGGCGCCGACGCCGTCCTCGACAAGGCGCTCGGTCCGGAGGACCTGGCCGCCGCCGCCGACGCGGCGCTGGAGCGGAAGCGGCTCGTGCCTTCCGGCGGCTGAACGCCGCCCGCCCGGGGCCCCGCCGTCAACGACGGCAGGCCCCGTCCACGGGGAGCTGCCCCGACACGCTGGCGACCCCGTCGCCGCCGGCCACGGAGAGCGTGCCGCTGGGAGACCAGGCGGCGCAGGACCACCGGTCGCCGCACATCGTGAGCACGGGCGAGCAGGTGTCGCCGGTGCACGGCGACGCCGCCGGGACGGACGTGAGGCATCCGCCCGCCGCGGTCACGGAGAGATCGAGGGGGTCCCCGTCGTCGTCCACCACGACCGGGGCCACGACCGAGGTCTGGACGAAGCTGAAGTCGCGCTGGAGGCAGCTCCCCTTCGCGATGCCCTCGTTGCAGCAGGCGCCCCCCTCGGGGACGCATTCCATGATCACGGCGAGCCGCGGGGCGGCGAGGCGGGGCGGACGGTTGCGAATCTCGAGGTGGGTCTGCTGGGAAGGACCCGTCGCGAACGGGTCGGACGCCGAGACCGAGAGCGCGTGCATTCCTACGAGCAGCCCGGCGTCGGGGCGGCCGGTGAATGGCGCGCCGCAGGTGACCCACGCCGTTCCCTGCCGCTCCACCACGTCCGTGCAGGCCGCGTCGCCCTGCACGGAGAGGACCAGGGGATCGCCGTCGTCGTCGATCCAGGACGACAGGGCGGCCTGGGCCGCGTAGCGCCGGAAGGGGGCCTCGTAGCTGTGGTCGACCGAGGCGGTCGATACCGCCGTGACCAGGCGCGGGGCCCGGTTCTCCACCTCCACGTCCCATCCGGCCGCGGCGCGCGCGCCGTTCACGTCGGCCACGATCAGCTCCACCCGGCGTGAGACCCCCGGTCCGAGGAGGTAGCCGGCATCGGCGGGCTTCGCGTAGGGGACGACCACGGTGACGCGGGCGCGGTCCCCGAGCCCCTGCACGTCGAGCACGTTGCCCCCGTCCCCCGAGCGGGTCGAGGTGAACCCGAGGGGTGTGACCGGGTCGCCGTCCGGGTCGCTCCAGGTGGCCGCCGGGGTCTCGCCGGTGGCGATGAAGCGCCGGGTGGCGGCGTCGTAGCCGTGCGGGAGCAGGACGCGCCCGCCGCCCACGAGGACCGGGGGGCGGTTCCCCACGTCCACGCGCTGCCGCCCCACCGCGACCATCCCGCGCGAGTCGGTGGCGACCACGACGAAGGTGTACCGGCCGGCGATGGCCGTGCCCGGCGTCTCGATGCGGACCCTCGGCTCGGCCCATGTATCACCTGGAGTGAACGTCACCCGCGGCGCGGGCTGCTGCGCCAGCTCCGGGGGCGGTTCCACGGACCAGCGGTAGGTCATGGTGACGCCGGCGGGGGTCGAGCCGACCGCCGAGAGCACCAGCTCCGGGGAGGCGCCGTCCCAGGTGGTGCAGGAGAGGGGGGTGCCGCTGCAGCGGTGGCCGACCGAGGCGTCGGGTCCGGGGGTGAGCTGGGGTGGATCGACCGTGAGGTCGACGTGGACGCGGAGCGTCCGGACCGCGCTCTCGAGCCCCATCGAGTCGCGAACGGTGAGCGAGACCTCGTGGTCGCCGGCGCACGGGAAGACCACCGTGAGGTCGACCGACGAACCGGTCCCCGGGAGCGGCTCGCATCCGGTGCTCCCGGCGGGCGGCGAGACCCTCCAGGACCAGGCCGCGATCGCGTCCCCGGGGTCGGCGTCGTGGCTCCCTCCGCCGCGGAAGAGCAGCGGCCGGCTCGTGCCCAGCACGACCGGCAGCTCGATGACGGCGACCGGCGCGGCGTTGGCCACGCACTGACCCGAGCGGCACCAGGCCCCGGCCGGGCAGTCGCTCCCGGCCGAGCAGGTCGCAGGAGAGGGCGGATCCCCACATGCCGCGAGAGCGACCAGGGTCGAGAGGACGAACGGCAGGGCGCTGGACCGCGCCGGGAACGGACCCATGGGGGTACCCCTCCTTGGTGGAGAAAGTGCTTATGGATATGGAACGAACAGGAACTCACGGACACCCCATGCCAGCGCCATTCCCGAGTCATTTCCGCCATCTCACTGGGCCGGTACCGACATCGACCGTTCGGGGTTCGGCCCCAAGGTCCGCCGCGCGGACCAGCCGATCTCGGCGCGAGGCCGATGTCGTCGCCCCGGCGGGTCGCACGCCGTTTGCACCGGGTCCCCGGACGATGAACCTCCAGGCCCTCCTCGTGGTGCTCGTGGCCCTGGTGGCGGCTTCCCCGGCCCGGGCCGCCTCCACGCCGCCCGAGATCGAGGCCGCCCACCTCGCCGCCGAGGCGGCGGTCCGGTCCGGCGACTACCGCGACGCCGCGCGCCGTTACCAGGACATCCTCTCCAGCCTGGAGTCGCGCCCGGCCAACGAGGCGCCGCCGGAGGAATGGACCCGGGCACTGCTCGGGCTCGCGGTCGTCGAATCCACCCTCGGCAACGGCCCCTCGGCCCGCGCCGCGATGGAGCGCGCACTGGCGCTCGACCCCGACCTCCGGCTCGACCCGGACCTCTACTCCCCCACCATCCGGCGCGAGCTCGACGCGGCCCGATCCCGCGTCGCCTCGAGGCCTCGCTTCCTGCTGCTCGTCTCGAACGGCGGTGCCCCGGGGTGGGCATGGGTGCAGGGGCGGTCGATCGGCGCGGTTCCGGCGGAGACCCGGCTGCCCGCCGGGACCTACCGGGTCGGCGTGGAGGCCGGAGGGCGCGTGGAGAGCGTCACCGTCGAGCTCTCCGCGGACCGGTCGGTGGTCGTCGACGCCGCCGCGACGGCCAGGCCGGTGGATCTCTCGCCGCCGCCGCCCCCGGTGTCGGTGGCGCTCGACCCCAGGCCCCTCGATCCCTGGATCCGTCCGGCGGCCTGGACGGCGACCGGCCTCGCCGCGGTGGCGGCCGGCCTGGCCACCTGGCAGGGGATCGCCGCAGCGGGCTCCGCGGCCGACGCGCAGGGCATGGTCCAGGCCGACGGCTCGCTCAGGCCCGGCGTCGACCCGGCGGCCTACAACGCGGCCATGTCCGCCTTCCAGTCGGAGCGTCGCAACGCCTGGATCGCCGGCAGCAGCGCGCTCGTCCTGGGCGTCGGCGCGACCGTGCTCTGGCTGCTCGTACCTTCACT
>JBAXVO010000186.1:0-6629 GCA_037129355.1 Deltaproteobacteria bacterium
CTCGTGCATGCCCTTCATCAGATTCGAGACGAGAGTGAAGAGCTGGTTCTGCTTCATGCTCCCCGCCTGTCCATTCGGGTCAGCCTGGACAGGACAACACCCCGAATTCATGAGCCTGCCTCGCTCGGCCTTGACGCGAACCCGGTCAGGTTGGCCAGAGAACGGGGAGTAGACGGGGAGCGCCAAGGATCGGTTCTAAGCCCCTCGGCGGCTCGACCACCCGGACGTACCACCCCGCCCCTCCGCGGGGCAGGACGGGCAGGTTCCGCTCGCCGCTACGTCGCCACGTCGGCGACGGGAACCCGGGACGCTGCCCAGCGCGCCGCCTCGTAGCAATGCCGGCAACAACCCCCGACTTGGACGGTCCCCCGGCACCCCACCGTCGGGCACGGCGAGCCGCCGAGCCCCCACGGCCGGATGGGCGCCAGGCTCCCCGACCGGGCTCGCATCCGGTGATGCGCCCGGCACAGTCCGTCCCTCCGAGCCGTCCGGATGCACTCCGGCCCGGTGCAGAGCGCCAGGAGCCGGAGCCGGGGCTGGCGCGGGGGACTGCGGGCGACCCCTCGGGCGACGACCTGGAACCGGCAGAGGCGGTCAAGCTCCTCCCGACGGCGGGCGTCCTCGGCGGCGAACCGCGCCGAGACCCGGGCAGCCTCGGCGCCCCCGTTCCCGCCCGGACCCTGGAAGGCGAGGAGCGACACGTCACCACCTCACGAGCGCACCGGCCAGGCCACCCCAGGCCCCGTTCGCGCCGACGCCGCCGCCCACGAGCGCGGAGAGGTCGAGCCCGAGGAACGACACGCTGGGAGGGGAGACTATCGGGCCCGCCCACCAACTCCCGCCGCCCGGCCCGCTGGATCCCACGAGTGCGATCCCCGCTCCCCATCCCAACGCTTTCTCGGGCGCCGCCGCCTGGACCTTCAAGGTCAGCGGCGCGTCGAGGATCTTCCTGGTCTCGGTGTCCCCCCGGGGGACGATCCACACGCTCGCCACACCGGCAAGGATCAGGTTCCCGCCCTCGGTGTGGAGCGCGGCGCCGTCGATGCGGATCTCCAGGGGCTCGTCGAAGTAGAGCGCGCAGGGACGAGGTCCCGCCGCCGACGCCACGCCGCCGCTCGCAGGGGGGGAGGAGTCAGGGGGTAGCGCCGACGGCGGGATGGGGAAGGCGACCAGGTGGGTGGTCCCCGTGACGGTCCCGACGACGTGCGCGCCGGGGGATGCCTTCTTGAGCCGCTCGACCTCGAGATGGAGGAGCTGGTTCGCCGCGGCCGTCGCGTCGAGCTGCTTCTGGGAGGTGTCGGCGGCGACGGCGAACCCCTGCGCCCGGAGCTCGGCGCCCTCGGCCTTCCGTTCCGCCTCGCTCGCCCGGGAGCGCAGGGAGTTGAGGTAGCCCACGCCCAGGTAGACGAGCACCACGACGACGGCGATCCCGACGGCGAGGACGGCCCACGGCGCGAGCTTGCGGAGCCAGGTCACTTGTGGCTCCTGAACCATCCCTGGCAGAGCCACACGAGGAGGAGGACGAAGGGAAGCGCGATCAGGACGTATGTCACGGTCAGCCTCCCGGGTACGGGGCGTTGCGGAACGCGAAGTAGAGGGCGGTGAGGGCCGCGACGAGCCCGACCGCGGAGCCGACGATCCCGACCACCACGCCGAGCCCGAACGGCGACGGCTTCATGACACCACCGGGGGATCGCCGGGCTTCGTCGGGCCGGCGATGTTTTTCACGGCCTGGATGAGCCCGTCTCCGTTGGCCGCCGCCGTCAGGGTGGACTTCGTCCCCAGGACCCCTAGCGCGCCGACGATGCTGCCGAAGGCGACGAGCGCCGCGGCGCCGCGCTGGTCTTCCTTGATGAGCCAGAAGCAGAAGACGATGGCGACGATCCCGATGAGGCAGGCGTAGAAGGTACGGAGGCCGTGGAGCTTCTCGTTCATGTGGTGGTGACTCCCTTCCTGTCGGAGAAGTCGAGCGGGGGGTCCGGGTAGTAGGAGCGTTGCAGCTCCCAGTGGCAACCGTCGAAGAAGCCGACGAACTCGCCACCCCAGAGCACGGGGATGCCCAGCTCGACAGCCGCGGCCCTGATCGTCATCGCGAGCATCTTGTAGTCGTCCCGGACCCACGAGACCCCGGCGGCGGTCTTGACGGCCAGGTCAACCGCCAGCCCGTGGAGGTGGCGGGAGTTCAGCGTCCGGGACTTGCCGGCGGCGACGAGCATCTCCTGGCGGTCGGGCGAGCGCAGGCCCTCGGTGACGACGAACGGCACGCCGCCCTCGGACGCCCTCAAGATCACGGCCACCAGATCCGGATGGACGCCCGAGAGGTTCTTCATCGAGCGATCATTCAGCATCGGCGTCCCTCACTGGGGTCGGCACCCGGAGCGCGGCGATCATCAGGCGCTCGCTCAAGGCTCCCAGCCGTTGATCGTGCATCTTCACGAGCACGTTGATGTTGGCGAGATCCGCACGCTGTTCGGCAAGGTCGGCGCGGAGCACCTCGATGTGGCCGCCGGCCACCCGAGCCGCTGCGCTGGCGGCGTCCGCGAGCAGGCCGGTCTCCGCGTGCAGGCGCTGCTCGGTGACCTCGTGGCTGGCGAACAACGAACGGAGCCGGGTCTCGATGAAGCTGAGGATCAGCGCGACCCCGCCGAGGATCGCGATCCAGTCGGCCCGCTCCCGAAGGAACGACGAGAGGGCGTTGATGAAGGCGATCATGTGGGCGGCACCCGGTCGCTCAAAACGTCGATCCTCTCGTGGACCCGCCGGAGCCCGCTCGCGACCTGCGAGCGGATCTCGGACAGGTCGAATTCGTGCTTCTGGTGCCGGGTCTCGTGGGCGTCGGCCCACCGGCTCAGGGCCGCCTCGAGGTCCTCGCGCCAGCCGGAACGGAGCGCGGCGTACGTTTTCCAACCCGCGACCAGGATCGCCACGGTGAACGAGAGCCCCCCGACCGCCAGCTCCGCGAACGTGACCGCGTGCGTGACGGCATCGCCGGAGAGTGCGCTCACCGTCAGACCCCCGCCACGAGGAGGACGGCGAAGGTGCGGAGCGTCGTGATGAGGCCCGGCTTCTGGGCGGTGACGAGGAGAATTGCGAGCCCGACAATCGGGGGCGGCGCCTCGATCTCCCACGTGTGGTCGTCCACGACCTGGCAGGCAAGCGGCTTGATGGGCACGCCCTCGGGGGTGAAGAGCGCCGCCTCGACCGTCCACTCCCGGGTCACCACCTGGCGGTCGGCGGACCCGGCGGAGAGCACCTTCGCGCCCCACGTGATGCCGGTCGCCGGCGTCCCGGTGACGGCGCCCTGCGCGTACTGGTACTCGGGGCGGTAGACCCCGCCCCCGCCGCCGAGGATCTGCCACGCGGCCCCGCCCTCGAGCGGCGGCGGCTCGCCGGTCATCGTCAGGCTGGGGTTTCCGTTGGAGTCGTAGCCGACCTCGAAGCCCATGGCGCCCCCTACTTCTTCACGAGGAAGTCGATGTCGATGCCGAGCACGTCGGTGGCCAGCGGGTCGGTGAAAAACACCCGCGTCGTGCAGCTCCGGCCGTTGAGCCCCGTGGTGTCGATGCGGAGCGCGGCGGTGTACGTGTCGAGCTGGGTGACCACCGGGACGGCGGGCGTCACGGAGGCCCCAGCGATGGTCGTCGCGGACCACTCGCAGCCAGCGATCGAGCGCCAGGCGCCGGTCTCGGCGTCCTTCACCTTGATCTTGCGGAGGATGTGGGTGCGGGGGATCACGGTCACCATGGACGACTCCTATGCGGCGGGGGCGGCGAGAAGGAAGTACATGCGGATGGGGGCGCGCCCGGTGGGCGTGGCGATGAGGCGGAGCACCACCCAGTCGTTGCCGCCGAGCTGCGCGCGCGTGGGCATCGGGAGCACCCACTCCGCGCCGTCGTAGTTGGCGGGGCTGACCGCCTCGAGGTAGGTCCCGGCGAGGGTCCAGAAGGCGGCCTCGGTGAGCGACCAGGTGGAGGCGTCCCACGGCGTGTGCTGGGGCGCGTAGTTCCCCGAGCCCTGGGGGTCGGCGATGGCCTCGACGATCCCGAAGTGGAGCGTGAAGGTCGCGGCCTTCGTGACCCGGTACCGGAGGACGATGTTCCCGGTGATGCCCGGGAAGAACTCGAACGTCTTGGTGCCGGCGTTGAAGCCGTAGACGCCCGGATGGTCAACGGTGGCGGGAGTCCCCACCTGACCGATCAGCATCATCTTGAAGTTGGGCGGGTAGAGGTAGCCTCCGTCGAGCACGAACTGGCTGAACGGGAGGAGCGCCTCGACGAAGGTCGTCCCGACGGGCGGCGTGATGGCGATGAACTGCGCGGCCGGATGAGTCTCGACGACCTCCACGGTCTCGGCGCCGTCGGAGAGCGGGGAAAGCCAGCCGGTGAGGAGCTGCGCGCCGGCCACGAGCGCCGGCCCCAGCTCGAGCGCGCCCATGGAGGCGAAGGGCCGCCAGTACGCGCCCGGGTCGGGCGGGGGCTCCGCGTCGAGCCAGGAGAGCAGCCACGGCAGCTCGCGCAAGCTCGTCGGGATCGCCACGAGGAGGTCCGTCACGTCCTCCGCCACGAGGAGGTCCGTCACGTCCTCCGCCACGAGGACCAGGTCGGCGCCGGAGGCCGGGGTGTAGTCGAGCGCGTCGACCTGGCCGAGGCCCTCCTGGAGGAGCCCGAACTGGAAGGCGGCGGCCATCGGTTAGCCGACCCGCACCAGCGCGAGGTTGACGTGCTTGACCGTCAGGGTCGCCGTGTTCTGGCTCGCGCTGAACCAGAGCGAGACCGTGTCGGCGGCGGCCAGGGTGACGAGCCCCGAGATGGCGCCGGCCTGGTAGAGGGCCGAGGACGGGAACGCCTGGTCCGTCCGGAGGTTGTCCTGGCGAGAGGCGTTCACGTAGACCGCGGCGTCGATGTCCGTGGCGATGTTCGAGACGGCCGAGTAGGCGGCGTGCACCATGTAGACGCCAGCCCCGCTCGCGCCGACGACCAGGCGCTTGCCCGTGGGCGCTGCCGCGTTGTCCCAGGTGAGATAGGGCGCGCCCTTCACGGTGCCGGTCCCGCCCGTGATCCATCGGTACCAGGTCGAGTTCAGGGAGAGAGCGATGGCGCTCCCGGCCTCGTTGAACTCGAAGCATCCGCCGAAGGACGGCGGCAGGCCCAGGAGAGCCGCGGCCTCCGCCTTCGAGTACACGTCGAGCGCCGTCCGGGCATCCGCCGCGGTCGTCGCGCCCGTGCCGCCGTTCGCGACCGGGATCGCGCCGGCCAGCTCGTGGGCGGCGTTCCAGTTGCTGGGGCGGACGAGGCTGGTATCGAGCCCGTCGGCGATGCCCGACACGAAGGGGTGGGTGATCGCTGCGGTCATGTCCGTCTCCTCTGTAGGACCTTCTTGAGTGAGTCCGTCACCTCGCCCACCGGCGCCTCGAGCTGGCCGAGGAGCTGCTGACGGGCGGCGACGAGGTTCCCGTTCCGGTCGTAGATCACGGTGGTGAGGAGCCTGCGCGGCGCCCTCGCTGCGACCTGTGCCCAGGTTGGCCGCTCGTCCACCACGTAGGAGACCGCCACGCTCCCGGGCGCGTAGGGCAGCCCGAGGGTGGCGACCGGGTCGAAGGAGTCCACCGCCTGGCCGAGGACCTGCTCGACCTCGACACGGGAGAACTCCGCGGCAGAGGCCGGGCCGGCGAGCACCAGGAGGAGGAGGGCGAGCGTCTTCATTCCGTTCCTCATGCCAGCGTCAGGGTGACCGACCGGGTGGTGCCGTCCGCGCCGCGCATCAGGATCTTCAGCCCGGTGTTCGATACGAACTGGAAGGACACGGTGTAGTTGGCGTCGAGCGTCGGAGCCCCGCCCGGCACGACGAAGGCGACGTTGCCGCCCACCTCCAGCGTCGCCATGGATCCAGGAGCGGACTTGCCGATGGCGACCGCGTTGCCCCACGGGTTCAGGACCAGGCCCTTCCCGTTCCCGGACGACACCCCGCCTCCGGTCAGTACCTGGACCACGCCGTGCTGGTTCCCGGTCGTCCCACCCAGGCTCATCGTCAGCGCGGTCCCCGCCGAGTTGTATGCGAAGTCGGTCGTGGTAACGGCGGCGTCCCCGCCGCGCACGTCGAGATGTTTGTACGGCACCCGAGTCCCAATGCCGACAGGGACGGTCCCGGCATTCCCACTATTTCCACCGAGGTTGGAGATGGTCCCGCCCGCGCACCCGGCGATGATGTTTCCCGGCCCTATGTAGTTGTCGTTGCACCCGGCCGCGATCCCGATCGCGTAGGTCGGGCCGTCGGAGAGATAGGGGTCCGTCGCGTTGAGGATGTTGGTGCAGATGTTGAGGTCAATCGTGTTCCCGTGCGATGTCGCGTCCACCCGGATCGCCCCGAGGAGAGCGTTGTTGAGGACGTTGCCGACGACGGTATTGAAGGAGGCCCGGTCGTGCAGATAAATGTGGTACGTCGGACAACCGTCGAGGGTGTTCCCCACGACCGAGTTGTAGAAGTTGAGCCCGTCGAGCTGGATGGAAGCGGACCCAGTGCCGGCCGCGCACCGGGCGTTCTGCGTCACTCGGTTGCCGCCCACGGACGTATGGGTGTTCGACGAGAAGAGGACGATCGGCTCGTCGCCTCGGTTGTCCGTGATCAGGTTC
>JBAXVO010000187.1:0-6622 GCA_037129355.1 Deltaproteobacteria bacterium
ATCCGGCGCATCCGTGCACTCGATCCCGCGCGTGGGGGGAAGGTCCCGGCCGCGGCGATCACCGCCTACACGCAGCCGTCCGACCGGGAGAAGGCCCTTTCCGCCGGATACCAGGCCTTCCTGGCGAAGCCGGTCGACCCCCGCGAGCTGGCCGCGGCGGTGGCCCGGCTGGCCGGGCTCCTGGGGTCGTCCACGGGGTAGAGTCCGGGCCGCGGGGGCGCGGTCGCCGTGTTATCTTCCCCGCGCCCCATGCCTTTCGCGGAGATCATCGGCCAGGACAGGGCCGTCGATGCCCTGCGTGCTGCGGTCCGCCGCGGCGCCCTTCACCACGCCTACCTGCTCGCCGGTCCGGAGGGGGTGGGCAAGGGGATGGTCGCCCGGCTCCTCGCCCAGGCGGCCAACTGCGAGCGGGAGGACGGCGACGCCTGCGGGGTGTGCCCGTCCTGCCGGAAGATCGCGCGCGGCGTCCACCCGGACGTGCTGGTGGTGGAGCGGGAGCGGGACATGGCCCGGGCCGGCCGGTGGGAGCCCAAGGGCGGGCGGACCCCGTCCCGCGACATCGTCGTCGACCAGGTCCGGGAACTCGTCGACCGGCGCCTCTCCCTGCGCCGGTTCGAGGGGCGGCGCCGGTTCGTCCTCATCGACCCGGCCGACGCCATGAACCCGCAGGCCCAGAACGCCATTCTCAAGACCCTCGAGGAGCCGCCGCCCGACACGACGCTGGTGCTCGTCTCCTCGTCGGCCGACGGGCTGCTCCCCACGGTCCGGTCGCGCTGCCTGCGCCTTCCCTTCGCGCCGCTCCCCGACGCGTTCCTCGCCGAGCGACTGGCCGCCGCGGGTCGTACGCCCGAGGTGGCCCGGCTCGCCTCCACGCTCGCCGCGGGTTCGCTCGGGAGGGCGCTGGCGCTCGACGCCGAGGCGATGGACGGGCGGAAGGAGGCCGTCCTGGAGGCCGCCGCGCTGGTCGCCGACGACGCGCGCCCATGGATCGCCTTCGCGGCGCGCCACGGGGCGAAGCGGGAGCGGGCCCGCGAGGTGTGCGAGCTCCTGCTGGTCTGGCTCCGGGACGTGCTCGTCCGCGCCACCGCGGGGGAGGGGGCGCCGCTCGCCCTCGCCGACCTCGAGGAGGCGACCGTGGCCGCGGCCCGGATCGGACCCGAGGCGACGCTGCGCCGGATCGAGTCGGTGCGCCGGGCCATCGCCGCCCTCCGGCACAACGCGGCCGGTCCCCTCGCGCTCGAGCACATGCTCGTCGGGTGGTTCCATGGCTAGCCCCAGGGGACCGGCGAAGAAGAAGGAGCCCACCCTCGACCTCGAGGGGGCGCTCCAGGCCATCGCCGCGGGGAAGCCCGCCCAGGTCTACCTGCTCGACGGGGACGCCTTCCTCACCCTGCGAGGCGCCCGCAGCATCGCCCACGCCCTCGTGCCCGAGTCCCGGCGGTCGCTCAACCTGGTCGAGATGGACGGCGCGGTCGGTGCGGGGGAGGTGGCGGCCGAGATCGGCACGGGCGGCCTCTTCGGCGGGGGCAAGGTGGTGCTCCTCGTCGAGCCGGCCTTCCTCCAGTCGAAGGAGGACCTGGCGGGCGCCTTCGCCAAGGCGAGCGACATGTGGCGGGAGGGGCGCCAGCGCGAGGCGGCGCGGCGGCTCGTCGCCCTGGCCGCCCGGCTGGGCTGGTCCACGGCCGACCTGTCGGGGGATTCGCCGCCCAAGCCAGGGGAGTGGGAGGAGAAGCTCCAGGGGGACGAGGGGCTGCGCCCCGAGGACGGGACCTTCCTCGCCGAGGCGGGCCGGTATGCGGGGGAGAAGAACCTCCAGGCCGCCAAGGACGACGTGTCGGCGCTGGAGGGACTCCTCGAGAGGGGGCTCCCGGCCGGGCACGTGCTCGTGGTGGCCGCGGGCAAGGTCGACGGCCGCCTGCCGCTCGTGAAGCGACTCGCCGCGGCCGGCAGCCGGATCCCGCTCGCGGTCCAGAGCGAGGGGGCCTGGGACGCCCAGCGCCCGGTGCTCGCGCCGCTCCTCGCCGAGATGCTCGCCGGCACCGGGAAGTCGATCGACGCCGGCGCCGAGGCGCGGCTCGCGGCGCTGGTCGGGACCGACGCCCGGTCGCTCGCCGCCGAGGTGGCCAAGCTCGCCACCTTCGTCGGGGACCGCAAGGTGATCCGGGCCGAGGACGTCGACCAGCTGGTGGTCCGGATCGCCGCCGACCCCTTCTTCGCCCTCGGAAACGCCGTGGAGGCCCGGGACCTGCCGGCGGCGCTCGGGGTCCTCCGGCGCAGCCTCTCCGACGGCGCGAGCCCCCACATGCTGGTGGGATCGCTCGCCGGCGCCGTCCGGCGGATGCTCGTCGAGCGGGAGCGCGGGCGGGTCGCTGCCGGCGGCAAGCGCATCGGCTCGTTCGGCGAGTGGAGCGGCACCGTGCTCCCCGGGATCGACCCGGCCGAGCTGAAGGAACGCAAGCCCTACGGGCTGTGGATGAAGTACCAGGCCTCGCTGCGCTTCGGGCGGGAGGAGCTCCTCTCGGGGCTCGCGGCGCTGGCCGAGGCAGACCATTCCATGAAGACCGGATCCGATGGCGCGATCCTCGTCGAGCGCTGGCTCGTCGGGATGCTCCGCGCCCCGGACCACCAGAGGAGGACCGCGTGAGCGAGAAGCTGCTCGTGACGAGCGCCCTGCCGTACGCCAACGGCTCGATCCACCTCGGCCACCTGGTCGAGTACATCCAGACCGACGTCTACGTCCGCTACCGGCGATCGCTGGGGGACGACGTGACCTACGTGTGCGCCGCCGATTCGCACGGGACGCCCATCGAGGTGAACGCCTCGAAGGCGGGCGTTCCCCCGAAGGAGTTCGTGGCGCGCTACCGGAAGGAGCAGCACCAGGACTTCCAGAGCTTCGGGGTGGACTTCTCGACCTACTACACGACCGACTCGGAGGAGAACCGGAAGTGGGCCTGGCGACTCTGGGACGCGCTCAAGGCCCGCGGGCTCATCTACAAGAAGTCGGTCGAGCAGCTCTTCTGCGAGAAGGACGCCCGGTTCCTCCCCGACCGCTTCGTGAAGGGGACCTGCCCGAAGTGCGGGACGCCCGACCAGTACGGGGACGTCTGCGAGAAGTGCGGGACGACCTACGATCCCCGCGAGCTGAAGGAGCCGCGCTGCGCGCTCTGCGGTACGTCGCCGGTGGTCCGCGCGAGCGACCACGCCTACGTCGACCTCAAGAAGGTCGAGCCGGCCATCCGCGCCTGGGTGGAGGGGGAGGGGCACCTCGACGCCGCGGTCCGGGAGCAGGTGAAGGGCTGGCTCGACGACCTCCAGGACTGGTGCATCACCCGCGACGCCCCGTACTTCGGCTTCCCGGTGAACGATCCCGACTTCCCCGGGAAGTTCATCTACGTCTGGCTCGACGCGCCCATCGGGTACCTCTCGTCGGGCGAGCACCACTTCGCCGCCGAGGTCCCGGCCGGGCGGCGGCTCGACCCGGCCGCCTACGAGGCCACCTACCTCGCGCCCGGATCGCCGACCCGGCTCGAGCACTTCATCGGGAAGGACATCCTCCGCTTCCACGCGGTCTTCTGGCCGGCCGTGCTGGGCGCCGCCGGACTGAAGCTCCCGCACCGGCTCGCGGTCCACGGTCACCTCACCGTCAACGGCGAGAAGATGTCCAAGTCACGCGGGACCTTCGTCACCGCGGGGACCTACCTCGACTCCGGCCTCGATCCGCAGCTCCTGCGCTACTACTACGCGGCCAACCTGGGGCCGGGGGTCTCCGATCTCGACCTCTCGCTCGACGAGTTCCGGAACCGCATCAACGCCGATCTCGCCAACAACGTGGCGAACCTGGCCTCGCGCGTCTTCGCGCTCCTCGAGCGAGCGGGTGGGGAGCTCGACGGCGAGCCGGAGGAGGGGATCGCCGGGGTGGCCCGCGAGGCGCTGCGCCTCGCCCGCCCGGCCTACCAGGCGCTCGAGTACCGGGAGGTCATCCGGCTCGTGAACCAGGTCGCCGACACCTGCAACAAGCGCTTGCAGGAGGGAAAGCCCTGGGAGGCCCCGACCTCGCCGGCCTCGCGTCGCCTGCTCCTCTCCTGCGCCCGGGCGATCCGCGCCATCTCGGTGATGCTCTGGCCGGTGATGCCGGTGTTCGCCGACGACCTCTGCGCCGCCTTCGGGCAGGCCCGGCCGGGCAGCTGGACGCCCGACTTCGATCCGTTCACGGGGCCTCCGGTGGTGGCGCGGGCGAAGCCCCCCCAGATCGCCCGGCTCGACGCGAAGCAGGTGGCGAAGCTCGTGGCCGCACCGGCCGCCGAGCCGCCGCGCGTCTCCCAGGCCGCGAGCCCGGCCGAGACCGCGAGCAAGGTGACCGCGAAGGCGCCCGCGCCGGCGCCCGCCGCCCCGGGCCTCATCGGCTACGACGACTTCCTCCGGGTGGAGCTCAAGGTGGCGCTCGTCCGCGCCGCCGTCCGGGTGCCCAAGGCCGACAAGCTCCTGCAGCTCACCGTGGACGTCGGCGAACCGGAGCCGCGCACCATCGTGGCCGGGATCGCCGTCTCCCATCCGGAGCCGGAGGTGCTGGTCGGCCGGCGCATCGTGGTGGTGGCCAATCTCGAGCCCCGGGCGCTGCGCGGCATCACCTCCCAGGGCATGCTCCTCGCCGCCGGCGATCCTCCGCGGGTGCTCTTCGTGGACGACGGCGTGGCGCCGGGCACGCGGGTCAAGTGAGCCTCGTCGACTCCCACGCCCACCTCGATTTCGAGGACTTCCAGGGGGACGTCGACGGGGTGGTGTCCCGGGCCGCGGCCGTCGGGGTCGACCGGATCGTCGTGGTCGGCCTGTGGCGTGCCCCGGGGAGCTTCGGGAACGCGCTCGAGCTCGCGCGGTCACGGCCCGGGGTCTTCGCCGCCACCATCGGCATCCACCCGCACGAGTGCGCGCGGGTTCCCGAGGCCGACTGGGAGGAGAGCGCCCGGCTCGCCGCCGACCCGGCCGTGGTCGCCGTCGGGGAGACCGGGCTCGACTACCACTACGATCTCTCGCCCCGGGAGGTGCAGCGGGAGAGCTTTCGCCGCTCCATCCGGATCGCGCACGCCGCCGGGAAGCCGCTGGTCGTGCACGTCCGGGAGGCCGAGGGGGACTGCGTGGCGATCCTGCGCGAGGAGGGGATCCCTCCGGCCGGGGGCGTCATCCACTGCTTCACCGGGGACCGGGCCGCGGCGAGGAGCTACCTCGAGCTCGGGCTCCACATCTCGGTGGCCGGGATCGTCACCTTCAAGACCGCCGAGGAGATCCGCGAGGCGGTCCGCCTCGTCCCGCGGGACCGGCTCCTCGTCGAGACCGACAGCCCGTTCCTGGCCCCGGTGCCGTTCCGCGGGAAGCGCAACGAGCCGGCCCACGTGGTCCACGTGGCTGCGAAGGTGGCGGAGATCTGGGGGGTGAGTCCGGGTGAGGTGGCCGAGGTGACGACCGCGAACGTGAAGCGACTCTTCCGGCTGGCATAGCCAGCCGGGGTCAACCGTCCCAGCTCGTCCACTCGCTCGCCAGGTCCGCCTGCGACTCCTGGCTCCGCTCCTTCCAGCGGACCACCTGCCAGCCCCGCTGCTCGGCCACCGTGCGGAACGCCTCCTTCGGGTTCACCACGATCGGGTGGCCCACCGCCTCGAAGAGCGGGATGTCGGCGGAGGAGTCGGAGTAGAGCCAGCTGCGGGAGAGGGGGATGCCCTGCTCGGCGAGGGCCGCCGACACCGCCGCGCGCTTGCCGTCCTGGAACACGATGGGCGGGAGGATGTCGGCGGTGGCCTTCCCGTCGACGGCCCGCGTCCGCGTGCCGATGGCGCCGTGCACCCGCAGGTGGCGGGCCACCTCGTCCACGATGTACTGGGGCGATCCCGAGGCGATGAGCACGTAGTGGCCGGAGAGCAGGTGCTTGCGGATCTGGCGCACCGCCCCCTCGGTGATGCGTTTCTTGAGGAAGCGCTCGAAGCAGTCCTGGGCGTGGGCGCGGATGTCATCCACCCACAGGCCGGCCTGGCAGCGCGACCCGAGCTCCACCATGTCCTTCTCGCCGAGCCGCCTCCGCGCGAACTCGTAGACGAGACGGGGGATCCGCGACCGGATCTCCGGGAGCATGATCTTCTCGCTGTAGAGGTACCAGCTGAAGATCGTGCCGGCGTTGCCGTCGAGGAGCGAGTCGTCGACGTCGAAGATCGCGGCGGTGCGGCCGAAGGGGAGCACTAGGGCGAGGGTTCGCCGCCTGCCGGCGCCGGCGACTCGGTCGAGGGGGGCGGCTCGGGAGCGGCGACCGGGGCCGGAGCGGCCTCGACCGGCGCAGGCGGGGGAGTCTCCACGTGGGCCTCGGGAGGCGGGGCCTCCGCCTGCGCCTCGGCCGGAGCCTCGGGGCGGGCCGCCTCGACCTTGGCGGCGAGCGCGGCGAAGGGGTTGTGGGTCAGGCTCTTGGGCTTGTCCGGGCGGGCGGTCGGCCCCCTGTCGCCGGGGAGGCGGGGGCCCATGTAGCGGGGCTTGCGGTCGCCGGGACCGCCGGGGCCACCGGGACCACCGGGACCGCGGGAGCCGCGGTCGGGACGGTCGGGGCGGGGAGGGCGATCGGGGCGGGGGGGCGCCTCGCTGCGCT
>JBAXVO010000188.1:0-6525 GCA_037129355.1 Deltaproteobacteria bacterium
GCCGCGATGTACTGCTGGTCGTCGATGGTGAAGAGGCGCGCCCCCTTCTTCACGGTCGACCCCTCCTTGTAGTCGATCGACTCGAGGTACCCGTCCACCCGGGCCCGGATCTCCACGTCCTCGAACCCCCGCAGCTGGGCCACGAGCTCGAAGTCGAGCGGGGTGTCCTTCGCGCCCACGGTCACCACCGGGACCTCCGGAGGAGGCATCGCGGCCGGCGCCTTCTCCTTGGAGCAGGCGGAGAGGGCCAGGACCAGGGCGGAAACGAGGACGGCGGAGCCGGGGCGGAGCATGGATTTCCTCACGGTGTCGGTTGCAGGCGCACACCTATATAGCCCAGCGGGCATGCCCGACGAAGGCTCTGCTGCGGGGGCTACCGGTCGCATGGCGACCGACCTGACCGATCCCGGCCGGCTACGACGCCAGGTCGAAGATCAGGACGTCGGCGTCCCCGCTCCCGCCGGCCGCGACGTCGAGACCGGCCTCGTCCACCGCGGCGAGGCCGTCGCCGGCGTGGAGCCGCTGCCCGTTCACCGCGACCTCCCCCCGCGCCACCTGGACCCAGGCGACGCGCCCCGCCGGGATGGCGTGGCGGACCCGCTGCCCCGGCGACAGGATCGCCCCGAACATCGACACGTCCTGGTGGATGGTGAGCGAGCCTTCCCGGCCGAACTGGGACGCGAGCAGCCGGAGCCGCCCCCGCCGTTCCTCGAAGGGGAAGGCGCGCTGCTCGTAGCCCGGACGGGTCCCCTGCTCGGAGGGCATGATCCAGATCTGGAGGAAGTGGACCGGGGCCGAGGGGGAGGGGTTCCGTTCGCTGTGGGTGACGCCCGTGCCGGCGCTCATCCGCTGCACGTCGCCGGGCCGGATGGTGGAGCCGTTGCCCATCGAGTCGCGGTGGGCGAGCTCCCCCTCGAGCACGTAGGAGAGGATCTCCATGTCCCGGTGGGCGTGGGTGCCGAAGCCCTGCCCCGCCTTCACCCGGTCCTCGTTCACGACCCGGAGGTCGGAGAAGCCCATGAAGCGCTCGTCGCGGTAGTCGGCGAAGGAGAAGGTGTGGCGGGTGTCGAGCCAGCCGTGATCGGCGTGGCCCCGGTCCTCTGCGCGTCGGATGGTCAGCATGTGCGGGACTTAGGCCCAGGGGGCTGGCAAGGAAAGGCCACATCGGGGTATTGGGGGGCATGCAGACGGCCCCCCTGGCGATCTCGCTCCTCCTCCTGGCAGCCGTACCCGCGGGAGAAAACGTTTCTCCACCCCCCGAGGTCGAGGTGGCCGGCGCCGACGCCGGCGCCGTCCGGGTACCGAGCGCCCCCGGCGCCTGGGGCGGGCCGCGCACCGGCAAGGAGGCCACCCTCTCCGACCGGGTCGCCGACTACGACATCCGGGCCGTCCTCGACCCGGTGAAGCACGTCCTCACCGGCAGCGAGAAGCTCACCTGGAGGAACCGGAGCGCCGTCCCGATCCGGAGCGTCTACCTCCACCTCTACCTGAACGCCTTCGAGTCGGAGGGGTCGACCTTCATGCGGGAGCAGCGCCGCCACGGAGGCTTCCGCACCGACGTCGACACCGAGGAGGGGGAGTGGGGGTTCATCGAGCTCAAGCGGATCGAGCAGGGCGGCCGCCCCGCCCCCTGGACCTTCGTCCACCCCGACGGCGGTCCGGAGACCGACCGCACCGTGGTCCGGGTCGACCTGCCCGAGGCCGTCCCGCCGGGCGGCACGACCACGCTCCAGATCGACTTCGTCGACCAGCTGCCGCGCGTGGTGGCCCGCACCGGCTGGTTCGACGCGTTCCACCTGGTGGGGCAGTGGTACCCGAAGATCGGCGTCCTCGAGCTCCCCGGCGAGCGGGGCGCGACCCGCCCGCGCTGGAACGCCCACGAGTTCCACCTTCACAGCGAGTTCTACGCCGACTTCGGGGCCTACGACCTCGAGGTGGTCGTCCCGGAGGGATACCGGGTCGCAGCCAGCGGCGTGCCGGTGGGCGCCCCGGCGAAGGCCGACGGCGGCGTCTCGTGGAAGTTCCGGGCCGAGGACGTCCACGACGTGGTCTTCACCGCCTGGAATGGCTTCGCCCCCCCGCTCACCACCACCTGGACCGGTCCGGGCAGCCCGGAGGTGAAGGTGGAGGTCTGGTACCCGCCCGAGTTCGAGCCCTCGGCCCGGGAGGCCCTGAAGGCGACCACCGACGCGCTCACCTACTTCTCCCGGACCCTCGGGCCCTACCCGTACCCGCACCTCGTCGTCCTCCTCCCGCCGTTCAACGCCCTCGAGGCGGGGGGCATGGAGTACGAGACCTTCTTCACCACCATCGGCTCGAACCAGTTCCCGATGAACACCGAGGGGCTCACCCGCTACGTCACCATCCACGAGTTCGGCCACGGCTACTTCATGGGGCTGCTCGCCTCCAACGAGTTCGAGGAGCCCTTCCTCGACGAGGGGCTGAACGAGCTCTGGGACTCGCGCATGATGGCGGAGGAGGAGTTCCGGGTTCGCCTGCCCGGCCTGGCGCGCCTTCTCGGATTCCGGATCCCGCCGCTCGGCCAGTGGGAGCTGGAGCGCCTGACCGGCACCGCCCGCCACGAGGCCGATCCCATCGCCGGCAACTCGTGGAAGCGCTGGTCCAGCGGGAGCTACAACCTCGTCTACGCCCGGACCGCCCTCGTCTTCCACGACCTCGAGCAGGCGATCGGCACGCCGCTCTTCGAGAAGGCGATGAAGCTCTACTACGATCGCTGGCACTTCCGGCATCCCAGCACCGCCGACCTGCGCGACGCCTTCGTCGACGCCGGCGCCGACCCGGCCTTCATCGACCGCTGGTTCGCCCGGCAGGTCTTCGCGAACGGCCCGGTCGACGACCGGATCGTGACCGTGAAGGCCACCGAGGAGCTCCCCTCGCTCGGACTCGTGGAGGTCGACGGGAAGCGGCAGGAGACCACCGAGAAGTCGCGGCAGAAGGCCATCTCCGAGGCCCGCGAGGGCTGGAAGAAGGAGCACGGCGAGCCGGCCGACGGCAAGCCCGGGCCCTTCCCCTGGCGCAACGTGGTCTCGGCCCGACGCTACGGCGTGGGGGTTCCACAGGTGGTGGTGGTCACCTTCGAGGACGGGAGCGTGGAGAAGCTCGACTGGCCCGCCGACGAGGCCTGGGGCCGCTGGGACCTGGTCCGCCCGGTGAAGGTCCGCTCGGCCCAGATCGACGGGGAGCGGAAGGTCTTCCTCGACCTGAACAAGCTCGACGACGGGCGCACGAGGGAGGCGAGGAACGGCCCGCCCGCGCGGATGGCCCTCTCCCTGGGCGGCTGGTTCCAGTTCTTCTTCGCCTTGCTGGGGGCCATGTGACCATCGGAGAGCCGATCCGCGAGGGCTTCCGCCGGGCCACCCGCTGGCGCCTGCTCCTGCTCTGCGCCGTGTTCACGGCCATCCCCGCCGCGCTGGCCACCATCCCGGTGTGGCGGCTCCTCTCCGGCCTGCTCGCCCACGCGCCCCGCGCCGAGTTGCTGGCCTCGGGGCTGGAGGGGACGTGGCTCCCCGACCTGGCCCGGGCGATGGCGGACAGCCCGCAGGGGCACGCCACCCCCGCCTGGTTCCTCAGCGCGCTCCTGGTCGCGCTCCTCCTCGCGCCGGCCCTCACCGGCGCCATGCTCGCCGAGGCGGGCTCGATCCACCCCCTCCCGTTCCGGCCGCTCCTCACCGGCGTCGGGCGCTACTACGCCCGGATGGTGCGGATGGCCGTGGTGGGGGCGATCCCGCTGGGGCTGGCGGGGCTCGGTGCCGCGCTGGTCTCGAAGTCCACCGCGATGGCGGTGGGACGGATGGTCACCGAGGGCGCGGCCGCCTCCCGGACGCGCTGGTCCTTCCTGGTCATCGGCGCGCTCTTCTTCGTCGCCCACCTCACGCTCGACGCCGGGCGGGCGCGCCTGGCCGCACGCCCCGATCGGCGCAGCGCGCTCGTGGCCTGGTTCTCCGGGACCTGGCTCGTGCTCCGCCACCCCGTCGCCTCGCTGGCCGTGGGGCTCGCCGGCGCGCTGGCCGGGCCGGTGCTGGGTCTCCTGGTGATGGCCTTCTGCGAGCGGCTCCCGGCCGGGCCGCGCTGGGCGGTCGTCGCCGGCGTGCTCCTCGCGCAGGTCGCGGCGATGGCGGTGGGCTACGGGCGGGCCGTGCGCTTGTCCGGGCTCACCCGGATCGCGCGCATCGACCAGGAGGCGCGGATGAACCACGCGCCGGCGGCCGCCACCGCCAGCCCCAGGCCGGCGTAGGGCAGGGCGCGCCGCCACCAGGGGACCACGTTCTCCCGCCCCAGCTTCGACAGGAACAGGGCCAGCGCCTGCCGGTCGTCGTCGTTCCCGCGGAAGGCGTGGGACATCTGCGGGCGGATGCGGCTCAGGTTGCCGATGTTCGCGTAGGCCTGCTCGTAGGTGCCCCATTTCTCCGGGGTGATGCGCGGGTGGAGCGGGTTCGTCACCCCCGGACCGGGCTCGAAGACGTGGCAGGCGAAGCAGAAGTCGCGCATCCGGTCCTCCCCGCGCGCCAGCGCCTGGGGGGTCTCCGGAGGGGAGGCAGCCGAGAGGAGGGCGAGCAGGGCGGCGGTGCCGACCGCCGTCACGGCGCCCCCTTCTTCTCCGGGGTCTTCTCCACCGCCTTCGGGAAGGTCACGTAGCCCTTGCCGAACCACCAGGTCATGGCCTCCACGCGGAGCTGGCCCGCCTTCACGATGGGGTCCTGCTCGGCGAGCGCCCGGGCCTCGGCCACCGAGCCCACCCGGTAGATGCAGACGCCCCGGTAGGCCGGGTCGGCCTGGTCGGAGAAGGGGCCGGCGGCGACCATCTGGCCCGAGGTCCCCATGGCGGTGAGGTGGGCCATGTGCTGCTTCTGGAGGGCCTCGGCCTCCTCGGGGGGAAGCTTCTTCCAGGTCGACGCCCGCATGAGCAGGACGAGCTGCACCGACTCCATCTCGAAGGGCGGGTCGGCTGCGAGGGACGGCGGCGCGGCGACGGCCGCGACGAGGAGGACGGCGGCGAGGACGGCGAGGCGGGCGCGGCGCATGGGACCTCCGGTCGGGGTCCCCCTTCCTTAGAGGAGCCCCCGCTTCCGCGCCAGCGCACCGAGCCGCTCCTTGATCCGCTCGAAGCGCTTGGTGAGGGTGTTGGGCTTCACGGGGCGTCCATCCCGGGAGAGCGCCTCGGCGCACTCGGCCCAGGAGAGCCCCTGGTCGATGCGGAGGGCGGCGAGCGCCCGGTCGTCGAGGGAGAGCGACTCGCGGAGGACGAGCAGTTCCAGGCGCCTGCGCTCCAGCACCTCGTCGGAGGAGGTGGCGACCGTCTCGGCGATCCGGGTGGCCTCCCCGGTCTCGAGGCGACGCCTCCGGCTCCACCAGGGATGCTTGCGCAGGTCGCAGGCCACGTTCCAGGCGATCCGGTAGGCCCAGATGCGGAACGGCGCCGTGCCGCGGAACTCCGGGAGGCCGCGCCAGAGGTTCTCGGCGAACTGCGCGAAGGCGTCGCGCGCCTCCTCCTCGTCGCCCAGGACCGAGCGGAGGTAGCGCAGCACCTGTGGGCCGTACCCCTGGATGGCCCGGGTGGCCGCCGCGTGCCCCTTCCCCGCGGCGAGCAGCGCCCGGATCTCCTCCTCCAGCAGGTCCACCTCGTCCAAACCGCGCCTCCCGCCCCCGCGTGACTTCGCCCCAGGATAGCCCCTCGGACCGTCGGGAAGCGACCGCTCGCCCCGCCGCGCGGTCCGTTTTCGCCCGGGATCCCCTTGCGTGGGGCCCATTCACGGGCGAGAGTCGCGCGATGCAGCTCATCATCGCCTTCGCCGTCCTCGGCGTCCTCCTCGTGGGGGGCGGCTGGCTCCTCCGTCCGGTGCCGCCGGCGCGCCTCCGTGGCGTCCGCAGCGGGGGCACCGTGATCCTCCGCCCCCCTCGGGGCCGGAACGCCATCCTCGCGACCATGGCCATCGGCCCCACGCTGCTCGTGGCCGTGGTGGCCGGGACCGCCGTCCGCAGGGAGGGCATCGGCATCGCCGGGATGATCGTCGTCTCCCTCGCCGTGGCCCTGGGGATCTGCGTCTTCGCCTACTTCCTCCTCGCGGAGAAGAAGATGCAGGTCCGGGTGAACGACCGGGCGGTGGAGCGGGACGACCCGTTCCGGACGCAGGTCATCCCCTGGGGGCAGGTGGAGAAGATCGCCTACAATGGCGTCTCCCGCTGGTTCTTCCTGGCCGGACCGGCCGGCACGCGCATGTGGGTCCCGGAGAACATGGCCGGCATCGGGGACTTCGCCGAGGAGGCGCTCGCCCGGGTGCCCCCGGCCGTCCTCGCCACCGACGCGACGACCCGGGAGGCGCTCGAGCAGCTCGTCGCCGAGATGCGGGACGAGGACGTCGCGGACGGGAGGGCGCCTCGGTGACCGACACGGCCAGCCGGGAGAGGTTCCGTCGGATCGCCTCCAAGGTCGGCGTGGGGGTGAGCGCCTTCTGCGTCTTCACCGCCGGGTGGATCGCCATGAAGAGCGACGACTGGCGGATCGTG
>JBAXVO010000189.1:0-6473 GCA_037129355.1 Deltaproteobacteria bacterium
TCAGCCGTCTTCGACTCCGACGAAGCCCGGCGAAAATTCCTCGCCCTTCTCGCGAAGTACAAGGACCGATACGGAATCGAGGTCCGCAGTTACTGCCTGATGTCGACACATCCGCACGTCGTTTGCCGGGCGGCCCGCGGCCAGGGCCCCTTCAGTGCGTTCTGGAAGGTGGTCAATCAGTGCTTCGCGCGATGGACCAATCGGCGGACCGGCGGCCGCGGCCAAGTCGTGATGGAGCGCCTCGGATCGCCAAGGGTCAAGGGCGGCGGTCGCCACGAACTCGAGGTGATGCTCTACGGCGACATGAATCCGGTCCGCGCGGGAATCGTCCCGACTCCCCGGGACTGGCCGTGGTCCAGCCACGGCCACTACGCACTCGGCTTACCCGACCCACTCGTCACCGATTCCCCGGCCTACGTCTCGCTCGGCAGTTCGCCGGCGGCTCGCCGGGTCGCGTACCTGCGCCTGCTCGTCCGGAGGTTCGCGCATCGGGTCCTGCGCCATCGCCCCGACCTCGTCCTTCGCCCATTCGTCGGACCAACTCGATGGATTGCCTCTGCGATGGCCGAACTGGAGGGACTGCCCAGCGGATAGCGGGTGCGATCAGACCAGGCCGTGTTCCCGGAACCAGCGGACGGCGTCCCGCATCCCCTCAGCGAACGAGACGCGCGGCCTCCATTCCAGTTCTCGCCGCGCCTTGTCCGCCGAGCAGGTCCAGGCCGCTTCCCGGATCTCCATCATCTTGTCGAGCGAGAGGATGGCAGGCCGGCCCGTCATGCGGGCGGCAGCTGAGGACGCACCCGCCGCGATCCAGCTCACGAACTCGGGAACGGGCACCACTGCTCCACGCCTCCCCAGCGCTGCCATCGCGCCGGCGGCGAGGGCTTCCCAGGTGTAGTCCACTCCGTCGGCCGAGAAGTAGACGCCCGCGGGGCCGGCCTCGTCGAGTCGAGCGCCGCTCCGAGCCACGTCGATGATCATGGCGACCAGGTCGTCGACGTGAATCAGGCTGTAGTGCTTCTTCCCCAGACCTGACTTCGCGATGACTCCCATCTTGGCCATCCGGAAGAGGGCCGGGAGGAACTCCTTGTCCCGCGGCCCGTAGACGATAGGGGGACGGACGATGGAGGCATCCAGGTCGGGCGCGAAGGAGCGAAGGGCATCCTCGGCCGCGAGTTTGCTCTGCCCGTAGGAACTCACCGGTGCCGGACGATCGGTCTCGACACGGGGGCGGCCTGGAGCCGACGGCCCAGCCGCAGCCAGGGACGACACGAGTACGAACTTCGGCCCCCCAGTCCGTGCCGCGGCACGAGCCAGGGACCGAGTTCCCTCGGCGTTCACCTCGAAGAGTTGCTCGCGCGTGAGCGCCTTGACGAGCCCGGCCAGGTGGACGACCACGTCGACGTCCGGCACCGCGTCGAGGAGCGAGTCCGGGTCCGACACGTCGCCCCGGACCAACCGTGCCCCCATCGCAGCCAGTTCCCCGGCTCGACCCGGGTCCCGGACCAGGGCGCGCACCTCATCGTTTCGGGCGAGCAACCGCTCGACGAGCGTGGTGCCGATGAATCCGGTCGCCCCGGTGACGAGCCAGCGCACGGTCTATTCGACCGGCATCTCGTAGAGGCGGTACGTCTTCGACCGCCTCGCCCCGGCCGCCTCGATGGCCTTGTTGATGAGGGTGTTGTCCTCGAGGGTCCAGCTGACCTCGCCCCCCTCGTAGCCCGCCTGGTCCGCGCGACGGATGGTCTCGACGATGAGAACCGCGTCGATTCCGCGCCGGCGCCAGCCCTCCTTGATTCCGAGCGCCATGAGCCGGACCTTGGTGATCCGCTTCTGGAACCAGAGCAGCTTCGCTAGGCCGATCGGCAGGCCGAAGGTCGTGAGTTGCCCGCCCACCTTCTTGAACGCCTGGTTGATGTCCGGCACCGTCAAGGAGAAGGCGATCGGCTCCCCGTGCGCCTCCGCAATGAGCGCAAGTTCCGGCACCACGAGCTGCTTCAAGTCCTTGGCCAGCTTGTCGAATTCGGCATCGGTCATGGGGACGAATCCCCAGTTCTTCTCCCAGGCCGAGTTGTAGACGGCCTTGATCCGGACGACCTCGGCCTCGAAGTTGGCGACGTCCAGGGGGCGGACGGTGATCCCCTCGTGCGCCCGGATCTTGTCCGCGACGCGGACGAAGCGTTCCGGCGCCGGAACCTTCGCGGACCGCTCGAAGGCGAACAGGTCCTTCGCCTTGCGGAACCCGCAGGCCTCGACGAGGTCCGCGTAGTAGGGCGGGTTGTACGGCATCATCACGTAGGGCGACGTGTCGAAACCGTCGACGAGAAGACCGCACTCCTGGTTGGTTGACAGGTTCATCGGCCCAATGAGCTGGATGAGCCCGCGCCACCTGGACCAGTTCTTCGCCGCCGCGACGAGCGCCGCGGCCACGCCCGGGTCGTCGATGCACTCGAAGAGCCCGAAGTACGCGACCTTGCAGCCGTGGAAGGCGTTGTAGTTCCGGTCCTCGACGGCGGCGATGCGCCCCACCAGCTTGCCGTCTCGCCGGGCCAGGAAGAGCGCGACCTCGGCATGACGGAAGAACGGGTTCTTCGATGAATCCAGGAACTCGTGCCGCTCCATGACGAGCGGGGGGACCCAGAACGGGTCGTTCCGGTAGAGCTCGAAGGGCAGCCGGATGAACCGGTCCTTGTCGAGGCCCGACATGACGAGGGAAACCTCGACGTCCTTGGCGGGCTGCACGACCTCGGCGACGTCCGGCACCACTACAGGTCTGTTCATGGCGGGTTCCTGGCGTGTGGGGGAGCGCGTCAGGCGTCCCGCTGGCTGTTGCTGCTGTTCTGCTGGCGTCGAGCCATGAAGTTCATGCCGGCGGAGAGGAGCATGGTGGGCAGCTGGCGCCGCTTCTCCCAGAGCTTCACCGGAAGCTCCTTCAGCTGCTTCACGTCGTCCGGCCCGGCGTTGATGGCCCGCCAGGTGATCATCTCGGCTGCGTTGGAGAGCCGCCGCGACCACGGCTCGTCGGCCTGGGTCAGGACGTCGAGGATCTCGATGCGCACCCCGCCGTCTTGGGTGCCGGTGGCCGTCGTGGCCCCCTCGTGGGACGAGTAGAAGCCGGTCACGCCGGGCCGGGCCATCTTCACCTCGACCCGGGTATGGGGACGTTCGGCCGGGATGATGCCAAGGTCGCGCCCCGCCTTCTGGAACATCTCGAGGGCCCGGTCGATCTGGTCGTCCGTGTGGGTGGCCATGAAGACGGTCCGCACGAGCTCGTGCTCGACCGCCGGCTTCACCACCGGGCTCGCGAAGAGGCCCAGGTCCGTGAGCTTCCTCCAGAACTTGAAGGTCAGGGCCTGGTCCCCGATCACCACCGGCACCACGGGGGAGACGGACGGCTGGGTGTCGAACCCCAACCCGCGGAGCTCCCGGTGGACCCGCTCGGAGATGTCCCAGAGCCGCTCGCGCCGCTCCGGCTCCTGCTGGATGATCTCGAGGGCCTTGAGCGCCGCGGCAGCCGCCGGTGGGGTCATCGAGGCGCTGAACACGAGCGCCCGGGCCTTGTGCTTGATCCAGTTCACCACGTCGGCCGGCCCGGCGATCACGCCTCCGATCGACGCCAGCGACTTGGAGAACGTCGTCATGATGAGGTCGACGTCGTCGTGAACGCCGAAGTGCTCCCCGGTGCCCTTGCCGTTCGGCCCCATCACGCCGAAACCGTGGGCCTCGTCGACCATCAGCCGGGCGCCGTACTTCCGCTTCAGATCGGCGATGGCCGGCAGGTTCGCGAGGTCGCCCTCCATGGAGTAGACGCCGTCGACGACGATGAGCTTCCCGGCCTCGGGGTTGGAGTTGGCGAGCAGCCGCTCCAGGTCTTCCATGTTGTTGTGGCGGAAGCGCTTGGTCTCCCCGTACGCCGCCTGCATGCCCTCGACGAGCGACGCGTGGACCATGCGGTCGGCGAAGATCAGGTCGTGCCGGAGGACGAGGGACGAGATGGTCCCCAGGTTGGTCCCGAAGCCCGTGGAGAAGCACACGGCGGCTTCCTTCCCGAGGAACTTCGCGAGCCGGTGGTCGAGCTCGTCGTGGAGCGTCATCGTGCCGTTCAGGACGCGGGACCCGCAGGTCGACGCACCCCACTGGCGCGCTGCGTCGGAGGCCGCCTCCATGACGCGGGGGTCGTTGGCGAGGCCGAGGTAGTTGTTCGAGCAAGCCATGATGAGGCGCTTGCCGTCGACGACCACCTCCGTGCCGTCCGTCTCCTGGATGACCCGGTAGTACGGGTAGTGACCGGCAAGCTTGAGGACTTGCGCGTCCTTCCAGTTGGCACACTTGTCAAAGAGATCAGCCATTTGCCCTCGTGGTCCCTCGGGAAAAACCGGGTCTCCCCCGCGCTTACCTACCGGCCGCAGGCGCAGCGAGTCAAGTGTCGCGCCTCCCGCCGAGCCCGGCTGTGTCCCTGCGGTGCCGGACGTGGAGGCCGTTCCGGGTGCCGGACGTGGTGCCGGACGTGGAACGGGCTGTTACATCCAGGGGGTCCGAATCCATCCCCCTACCCCCCCCCGGACACCATGAAAGGGAGCAAGCCTTGGCCACCTACAAGAAGATCGAGGTCGTCGGAACCTCCTCGAAGAGCGTCGCGGATGCCATCAAGTCGGCCGTCGCCAGCGCGAGCAAGTCGGTCCGGAACGTGAGCTGGTTCGAGGTCGCCGAGATCCGCGGAGCCGTGAAGGGCGGCGAGGTCTCGGAGTTCCAGGTGACGGTGCGGATCGGCTTCAAGGTCGAGAGCTAGCCACCCTGGCCGGCCCTGCGGCGACCCGGCGCGTCACGGACCGTCGAGGTCGCCGCTCGCCACCTTCGTGGCCAGGAACCGCCCGAGTTCCATGTCGGACCGGCTGATGTGCTGGCGCAGCCACTCCGCGATCCAGTTGTTGATCCGGATTCCGGCCAGCACGTTCGGCCCCTTCTCCCGGACCTCTCGCGTCATGTGCTCGTAATCACGGATGAAGCGCTCGTGCTCGGCCTTGTGCTGGGCGTAGGCGGGGTAAGCGCTCCGCAGCATCCAGCGCTCCTCCGCTCCGAAGTGCTTCACGATGTACTGGCCGAGGAACTCCAGGAGCCTCTCGACGTCCGCGGAATTCCCGCGCGAGACGCCCTGCACGAGCCGCTCGATGCGGACGAACAGCTCCTGGTGTTGGTGGTCGATCTCGGGGACGCCGATGGCAAGCGCCGGTGTCCACGGAATGGCCATAGTGTTGGGTTCCTCCACGGTCGTCGGCGCCTGGCGCCGATCGCGTTGGGCCTCGATCGGCCTATAGGAGGGCTCTAGCGAAGGAAGTCGTCCGGCGCAGTCCTGATTCGGGCCGTGCCCCGCACATTCCAGATCGTCCGGCACCGGGCCGGCACCGAGCCGTACCCCGGGGGCTTCCCGCAGATGATCAGCCGGAGCCAGCCTCGAACGCGGCGTTCAGGAACGCATCGTTCTCCGCAGGGGTCCCGACCGAAACGCGCAGGCATCCCTGCAGGCCCGGAAGGTGGTCCTGCCGACGGACGAGGATTCCTCGCGCGAGAAGGGAGCGCCACGCGGACTCCGCGTCCGGGGTTCGCACCAGGAAGAAGTTGGCCCGGCTCGGCTGGGGACGCCAGGTCGGGTGGCGCGCGAGCCCCGCGATGACCCGGTCTCTCTCCGCCGCGATGCTCGCCGCGACTTCATTGGCCCGGCCGGGGGACTCGAGAACGGTCTCGATCACCGCGGCGGTGTGCACCGGAACGTCGAAGGGCGGGAGCATCGCCTGGAGCTTTGCGGCCACGTCCGGCACCGCGAGGAGGAACCCGGCCCGCACTCCACCCAGCCCGAACGCCTTCGAGAAGGTCCGAAGCACGACCACATTCGGATTGGTCCTGGCCAGGGGGCGGAGGTCGGTGCCGGAGAACTGGCAGTATGCCTCGTCGATCGCGAGGAGCCAGCCGCGTTCCCTGGCCTTCTCGGCAATTCGCTCCACGTCCGGCACCGGGGAAACAGCCCCCGTCGGCGCGTGGTGCGACGCCACGAACACCACCCCCGCCTCCCCTTGGTCCATCTCCCGGACCAGCCCGTCCACCGGGAGGGCGAAGTCCGGCCCCAGCGGCACCGCCTGGTAGGGCGTCCCGGTCACCCGCGCAGCTCCCTCGTAGAATGCGAAGGACGGGGAGGTGTCGAGCACCCGCCTCGCCGCCGTGGCCAGCGCCAGCACCAGGAAGTTCGACCCGGGCGCCACGACGATCCCCTCGGCCGGCCACTCGAGGAACCGCGAGAGAAGGGCGCGGACGCCTTCCGCGTGCATGTCCGGGTATCGGTTCCAGGGTGCGCCGCGCATCCGCTCGAGCGCACGATTCTTGAGATCTTCCGGCAGGTCCCAGGGGCTTTCGTTCTGGTCCAGCTTGATTGCCGCTTCGACCTTCCTGTAGGGGTAGGCAGCCAGTCCAGAAAGGTGCGG
>JBAXVO010000019.1:0-24041 GCA_037129355.1 Deltaproteobacteria bacterium
CCTGGTAGGCCTTCTTGCTGGCGTCGGCGGTGTCGTCGGCGGCCTTCTTGGTCCAGTCCTTGGTGTCCTTGACGGCCTTGTCGACGTCGTCGGCGAAGGCGGGGGCGGCGGTGCCGACGAGGGCGACGGCGACGAACGAGCTCAGGATCTTCTTCATGGTCGATTCTCCAGTTCCGTGGAAGGTGAACTACTTGTCGCCGGTGACCTGCGCGCCGTGCCCGCCCAGCCAGGAGTAGAGCCCACCGGCCACCAGCGCGCCGATGATGGGCGCCACCCAGAAGAGCCAGAGCTGCTCGAGGGCCCACGAGCCCGCGATGAGGGCAGGGGCCGTGCTCCGGGCCGGGTTCACCGACGTGTTGGTCACCGGGATGCTGATGAGGTGGATGAGGGTGAGCCCGAGGCCGATGGCGATGGGGGCGAAGCCCTTCGGCGCGCGGCCGTCGGTCGCACCGAGGATGATGAGCAGGAACATCAGGGTCATCACGACCTCGGCGACGAAGCCGGAGAGCATCGAATAGCCACCCGGCGAGTGGGCTCCGTAGCCGTTGGCGGCCAGCATGCGCGGGGCGTCGAACCAGCCGGGCTTCCCGCTGGCGATGAGGAGGAGGATCGCGCCTCCGGCGACGGCGCCGAGGACCTGGGCGACGATGTAGGGGAAGAGCTCGGAGGCCGGGAACCGCTTGCCGGCCCACAGGCCGATCGAGACGGCGGGGTTCAGGTGGCAGCCGGAGATGTGGCCGATGGCGTAGGCCATGGTGACGACGGTCAGGCCGAAGGCCAGGGAGACGCCGACGAAGCCGATGCCCATCCCGGGGAACGCGGCCGCCAGGACGGCGCTGCCGCAGCCGCCGAGGACGAGCCAGGAGGTACCGATGAACTCAGCCGCGAGCTTCTTGGAGAGAGGCATGAAATCTCGTTTCCTTTGTGGGGTGTGGACGACGGTCCGCCTACGGTGCAGGTCCCGGGCCGTCTATTAACGGCCCCGCGGTCCATGTCCGCGTCCCGGATCGGTACAGTGGCCCCCCGTTCCGGGCCATCGTGCCGCCCCGGAACCCCGTTCAGCCCCCCTGGAGGGCCTGCTCGATCCGCCCGAGCGCCTCCACGTCGAGCGTGACGCCGGAGGCCCTTGCGTTCTCCTCGACCTGTTCGGGGCGCGTCGCGCCGATGATGGCCGACGACACCTCGGGTCGTCGCAGCACCCAGGCGATCGCCAGCTGGGGGAGGGTGAGCCCCAGCCCGGAGGCGATGGGCCCGAGCCGACCCACCCGGGCGAGGGTATCCGGATCGAGCCGGCGCTGGATGAAGGCGCCCATCGACGCGCTGGCCGCGCGGGAGTCCGGCGGTGCCGGCTCCCCCGGCCGGTACTTCCCGGAGAGGATGCCCTGCGCGAGGGGGCTCCAGACGACCTGGCCGATCTCCTCGCGCGCGCAGAGCGGAAAGACCTCCGCCTCCGGCTCGCGCCAGAGCAGCGAGTACTGGGGCTGGCTCGAGACGAAGCGCTCGCCCGGCAGCGCGAGCGCGGTCCGGATCTGGTCGGCGGTCCACTCGGAGAATCCGATGTACCGGGTCTTCCCGCTCCGGACGGCGCGGGTGAGCGCGCCCATCGTCTCCTCGAGCGGGACCTGAGGATCGTAGCGATGGCACTGGTAGAGGTCGACGTGATCGGTGCGCAGCCGTGCCAGGGAGGCATCGAGCTGCTTCTCGATCTGCGCGGCGGACAGCCCCCGCTCCCCGGACGGCATGGGGAAGAAGACCTTGGTGGCGAGGACGTAGCTGCCCCGCGGCCGTCCGGCCAGCACCTCGCCGAGGAAGGACTCGGCCGCGCCGCCCGAGTAGACGTTGGCCGTGTCGATGAAGTTGATGCCGAGGTCGAAGGCCCGGTGGATGCAGGCCAGGGCCCGGTCCCGGGCCACCCCTCCACCGAACGTCAACCACGACCCCAGCCCCACCTCGGAGACCTCGAGGTCGCTCCACCCGAGCTTGCGGTATCGCACCGTCGGCCGCCTTCCCGGATCAGCCCAGCTTCCGGACGAGTTCCCCGACCAGCGCGACGTAGCGGGCCTTGGCGTCCGCCCCGGACATCCCCTTGCGGGACGTCCAGGCGTCGAACTTGGCGCGCCCCTTCTGGTCGAGGAGGCCCGGACGGCTTCCCTTCACGTCCCCCTCGGTGGCCTGCTTGAACAGGCCGTAGAGGTCGAGAAGCTCGGAGTTGGAGGGGCGGCGGGAGAGCTTCTTCACGCGCTCCTGGGCGTCGAAGAACGGGTCGCTGGCGGTCATGCACACATCCTAGTCCGGCGGCGCCCCGGCGCCCCGACCCTCCAGGGAGCGCCGCGCCGCTTCTTCCCGGTCCACCGTCCGGGCATCATGGGCGGCGACCCCCCATGAGCGTCACCCCCTCCACGCCCCGCGTCGTGAGCCTGCTGATGGTGGGCTACCTCGTCCTGGGGATGGGCGGGCTCGTGCTGGCCATCCCGCCGGGCTATGCGAGTCCGGTCTTCCCGGCGGCCGGGCTCGCGCTGGCCTGCCTGCTCCGCTTCGGGTGGCGGGCGGCGCCCGGGGTCTGGCTGGGATCGTTCCTCCTCAACCTGTCGCACGCGGCCCTGTCCGGGAGGCTGTCGTCGACCACCGCCTGGATCGCTGCCGTGATCGCCGTCGGCGCGACCGCCCAGGCCGGCGCGGGACGGCTGCTGGTGGTGCGCTTCCAGCGAAGGGCCTGGGAGGAACTCGAGCGGGAGCAGGACGCCGTCGCCTTCCTGCTGCTCGGCGGGCTCCTCGCCGGCGTGGTCTCGGCGTCGGTGAGCGTGACGGGGTTGCTCGCGGCCGGGGTCATCGACGGGGCCCAGTTCCGGTTCACCTGGTGGACCTGGTACGTCGGCGACGTGCTGGGCGTCCTGGTCTTCGCGCCGCTCGTCCTCTGCTTCCTGGGGGGACCGGACCGGCTCTGGAACGAGCGCCGGCGGCGGGTCGTCGGCCCGATGGTGCTCGTCCTCGGACTGGTGGCGCTGACGTTCCACGCCGCCGCCCGCTGGGAGGCCACGGCCGAGCAGGGGCAGCTGGAGGACGACGGGGAGGCCATCGCCCGGAGGATCTCCGACCGGCTCATCACCCACCGGGAGGTGCTGGCGTCGCTCCGCAACTTCATGCAGGCCACGCCCGGCGTCACCTTTCCCCAGTTCGAGCGATTCACCCGGATCACCCTCCAGGAGAACGCCGACATCTCCGCGCTGAGCTTCAACGACCTCCTCCCGGACGAGCAGCGCCCCGGGTTCGAGGAGACCATGGGGCGCCTCTCCCCGCTCGGCGCCTGGCAGATCACGGAGCGGGACGCGGAGCGTCGCCTGGTGCGCGCCGGTCGCCGCTCCGAGTACGTCACGGTCCGGTACATCGTGCCGCTCGAGCCCAACCGGGCCGCGGTGGGCTTCGACATCCAGTCCGAGCCGATCCGGCGAAAGGCCATCGCCCAGGCTCGGTCCTCGGGGGGGATGTCGGTGACCTCGCCCATCCGCCTCGTGCAGGAGCGGGCGGAACGGGTCGGCATGCTCGAGCTGCTCCCCGTCTCCACGGTTCTCTCCGCGGAGTCGGGGGAGGCGCCGCGCCTCGTCGGCTTCGCCGTGGCGGTCATCAAGGTGGACGAGATGATGGCGATCGCCACCCGGGGTCACGTCCCCGCCGGCCTGGCCTTCGAGCTCGTCGACCCCAGCGCCCCCAGCGGCACCGGGTTGCTCTTCCGATCGGAGGGGTGGTCCCAGACCGGCCGCGGCGCCTCCACCTGGACGAAGACGCTGGGCGCCGGCAACCAGGGCTGGGTCCTCTCCGTGGTCATCACCGAAGATCACTTCCAGGCCCACCGTCCCTGGGTGGCCTGGGCGGTCGGGGTGGTGGGGCTGCTCTTCGCCGCCCTCTTCCAGGTGCTGATGCTCGGGGTCACCGGCCGGACCGCGGTGATCGAGCGGAAGAACGAGGCGCTCCGGGCCAACGAGGCGCGGCTCCTGCTCGCCGACAAGGTCTTCGAGAACAGCGGCTCGTCGATCGTCGTGACCGACCCGGAGGGTGTCGCGATCTCGGTGAACCCGACCTTCACGCAGGTGACCGGCTACGGCGCCGACGAGGTCCGGGGGCAGAACATGCGGATCGTGAACTCCGGCCGCCACCCACCCGAGTTCTTCCGCGAGATGTGGCGGAGCCTGCGCGAGGAGCACCGCTGGCAGGGGGAGGTCTGGAACCGGCGCAAGAACGGCGACCTGTATCTGGAGGTGCTGACCATCCAGGCGGTGCGGAGCCCGGAGGGGACCACGACCCACTACGTCGGCTCCTTCATCGACATCACCGAGCGGCGCGCGATGGAGGAGAGGCTCGCCACCAGTTCGCGGCTCGCCGCCATGGGCACGCTGGTGGCCGGCGTGGCCCACGAGATCAACAACCCGCTGGCGGGGGCGATGGGGGCGCAGGTGGCCGCCGCCGAGATCGTGAGCGCCCTCCGGGACGCGCTCCCCGGGGGCGCGCCCATCGATCCGAACGCGCTCGCCTCGGAACTGGGACAGCTCGCGGAGGCGATCGCCGACGCCCAGGTCGGCAGCGAGCGGATCGCCCGCATCGTGAAGGACCTGACCGTGCTGGGAAAGCCCGACGCGAAGCGGGCCCGCGTCCGCCTCTCCGCCGTGGTGGAGGAGGCGATGCGCTGGCTCCCCGCCTCGGTGCCCCGGAACGCCGCCCTCCTGGTCGAGGACGCGGGAGCGCCCGACGTCGAGGCCTCGTCGGGGCAGCTCGCGCAGGTGCTCATCAACCTGGTCGTCAACGCCGCGAAGGCGATCCCCACCGGCCGGCAGGGTCGGGTGGTGATCCGGATCGGCCCGGGCGATCCGGGACGGGCGCGCATCGAGGTGGCCGACAACGGCACCGGGATGGGGACGGACGTCCTCGCCCGCATCTTCGACCCCTTCTACACGACGCGGCGCCCCGGGGAGGGGACCGGGCTCGGGCTGCCCATCTGCCACGCGATCATCACCGCGCACGGGGGGACGATCGTCGCGACCAGCGTTCCGGGGGAGGGGACGACCTTCCGGATCGAGTTCCCGGCACTCCCGCAGCGTTGACCGTCAGCGCCGGATGAAGGTGCCGTCCCTCAGCTCCTGGAGGGCCTGGCCGATCTCCTCCTTCGTGTTCATGACGAATGGCCCCCAGCGGACGGACGGCTCGTGGAGCGGCTGGGCCGAGAGCAGCAGGAACCGGGCCGGCGCGCCGCCCGCGTGGACGCGGACGACGTCCCCGTCCCCCAGGACGACGAGGCGCGGGGAGGGGATGGCCCCGCCGCGCCCTCCCGTACCTCCACCCACGGTGATGTTCCCCTGGAAGACGTAGAGGATCGCGGTGTGCCCCAGCGGGACGGGTTGCTCGAAGGTCCCGCCGGCCGGCAGCGACACGTCCACGTAGGTGGGCCCGGCGAAGATCTCGCGGACCGCGCCCTCCACCCCGTCGACCTCCCCGGCGACGACCCGGATCCGCGCGCCGTCGGGGCGGGCGACGTCCGGGATCCGCGCCGCCGGGACGTCCTGGTAGCGCGGGCTCGTCATCTTGAGCTTCCGGGGCAGGTTCACCCAGATCTGGAAGCCGTCGAGCCGGCGGGGCCCGACGCGCGGCATCTCCTCGTGGAGGATCCCGCTCCCCGCGGTCATCCACTGCACGTCGCCCGCGCCGATCACGCCCGAGTTCCCGATGCTGTCCCGGTGGGAGACGCTGCCGTCGAGCATGTAGGTGATGGTCTCGATGCCGCGGTGCGGGTGCATGGGGAAGCCCGCGACGTAGTCGTCGGCGTTCTCCGACCCGAAGTGGTCGAAGAGGAAGAACGGATCGAGGTGGTCGAGCGTACGGGTGGCGATGCTGCGCTCGAGGCGGACGCCGGCGCCGTCGCTGGCGAGCTCGGGGGTGACGACATCCTTGGCTTCACGTTCCTTCACGGGGCCTCCGGGGGCGGACGCCCCTTCCTTAGCCCGCCCCGCGTCGTGCCGCCGCGTCGGTGGCGCTCCCGGCCCCTGCCGCTATGATGCAGCCGCAGCGCGTGGGGGGATGCCTGGCCGGCTTCGGGGACTTCGTCGCGGAGTTGAAGCGGAGGCGCGTGATTCGCGCGCTCATCGGCTGGGGCATCTTCTCGTTCGCCGTCCTCCAGGTCATCGAGCCGGTGCTGCACGCCTACCACCTGCCGGAGTGGTCCCTGACCGCGGTGGTGACGGTGCTGGGCGCGGGCTTCCCGATCACCGTGGTGCTGGCATGGGTCTTCGACCTCTCCACCACGGGGATCACCCGGACCGGGCCCGCCGCGTCCCCGGAGACAGGAGCCCGTGCCCTCTCCGGACCACGCCTCGCGGGGTTGCTGGTCGCGCTCGGCCTGCTCGCGGCGACGCCGGGCGTCGTCTACCTCTTCGTCTGGCCCGGCCCGGCCCGGCGCGCGTCGCGAAACGTGGCCGAGGCGCCCGCCCGGGACGCGACACCGTCCATCGCGGTCCTGGCCTTCGCCGACCTGAGCCCCACGAAGGACCAGGAGTACTTCTCCTACGGCATCGCCGAGGAGATCCTGAACGCGCTGGCCCGCGTTAAGGGGATGCGGGTGGCCGGGCGGACGTCCTCCTTCCACTTCAAGGGCAAGAACGAGGACCTCCACGCCATCGGAGCGACCCTGGGCGTCGACAACGTCCTCGAGGGCTCGGTGCGCAAGCAGGGCAACAAGGTGCGGATCACGGCCCAGCTCATCAAGGCATCGGACGGGTTCCACCTCTGGTCGAACACCTACGACGGCGAGCTCACCGACGTCTTCGAGCTCCAGGAGCGCATCGCCCGGGCCATCACCGGCGAGCTGAAGGTGGTCCTGCAGGGGGACCAGAAGGAGCGCCTCGTCCCGGTGGCGACGCGGAACCCGGAGGCCTACGCGCTCTACCTCCAGGCCACCGCCATCTTCAACCGGCGGGACGGATCGCGAATCGCCGACGCCATCGCCCAGCTCGAGCAGGCCCTGAAGCTCGACCCGGGCTACGCCAGGGCCCACTCCCGCCTGGCGGCACTCCATGCGATCACCCCGAGTTACTCGTCGCACGACATCACCAGTGCGAGGTCGGCGGCCGAGCGGCACGCGCGCCGGGCCATCGAGCTCGACGCCAACCTGGCCGAGCCCCATGCGGTGCTCGGGCTCCTGCTCAGCCAGCAGCGGCGCTGGGAGGAGGTGCAGGTCGCCTTCCAGCGTGCGCTGGCGCTCGACCCCGACGACGTCACCGCCAACTTCTGGCACGCGACCACCCTCGTCGTGGGGGGATACGCCCGGCAGGGCGCCGAGGTGCTGGATCGGGTGCTGGTGCTCGATCCCATCCTGCCGAACGCGCTCATGTGGCGCGGCACCCAGTGCTTCAACGTCGGCGATCTCGACGGCGCGGAGCGCCTGCTTCGCCGCGCCAGCGACCTCGGCCTGACCTACGTCGGGCTGGGGCTCTCGTCGGTGTCGGATGCGCGAGGACGGAAGGAGGAGGCGGCCGAGCGGCTCATCCCCGCCCTCCGCGCGTTCCTGGGCGACTTTCCGCCCGGCTCGGCCGAGGTGATCGTCCAGGGGATGTTCGGCGATGCCGGCGCGCGCACCAGGGCAGTCGAGGTCGTCGAGGCCTACCTGGCCACGAAGCCGGCCGTCGTCACGGGGGTTGCTCCTTACGCGCTCCTGCGGCTGGGCGAGCCGGAGCGAGCCCTCGCCATCCTCCAGGCCGAGCCCACCGGCAACGACGCGCTCGTCTTCGGCGTGCTCTGGGGCCCCTACGGCCGCGCGGCCCGGGCGTCGCCCGCGTTCCCGGAGTTCCTGCGCCGCGTCGGGCTCGCCGACCTCTGGGACCGAAACGGTCCGCCCGACGGCTGCCGGCGCGTGGCCCCGCGCGACTACCGGTGCGAGTGAATCACCGGTAGAGCGGCGCCACCGCCTCCGCCCAGCGCCGGATCATCTCCTGCGATCCCACGTCGTCGGGGTGCAGCCCGTCGGGGAGGTGCCCGCGGTTCGCCGCGAACCATCCGTACAGGTCGGGGCCGGGGAGGAGCCCGAGGCGCTTCGTCACGTCGTCCACGACCACGTTGAGCCGGGCCGCGTGGTCGACCGGGCTGTCGGCCCGGAAGGGGATGCGCGCCACCACCGGGATGCGTCCCGCCGCGCGGACCTTGCCGATCACCTCGAGCAGGTCCTTGCGAAAGGCGACCGGGTCCCAGTCGTTCGAGCCGAAGGCCAGCGCGATCACCTTCGCGTCGGGGTTGAGCGCCAGGACCTCGTCGATGCGCCGGACGGCGTCCGTGTGGTGCAGGCTTCCGAAGCCGGCGCCGATCACGGCCGGGAAGTAGCCCGGGTGGCGGCGCGCGATGGCCTCCGGGAAGCTCGGCTGGTGGGCCGGGGCCCGGTCGAAGACCTGGGAGGTGATGCTGTCGCCGAGGAAGACCCAGACGTCGTCCCCGCCTCGGGAGAGGTCGTGCACGTCGATCTCGTCGAGGTAGAGCCCCCACTCGAAGACGTCCGGGGAGAGCCCGGTGACCACCATCCGGACCCAGCGCTGACCCCGGAAGTCGATGGCGTGGGCCCGGGACCGCACCGGGTTGCCTTTCACGTCGACGGCGGTGCGCCAGTGTCCGTCGGAGCCGTCGGTCGAGTCTGCGGAGGTCTCGATCCGGTAGTCGACCGGCGCGCCGTACTTCCGGTCGGTGTAGTCGTGGTTGCCCGACGAGGTCCAGGAGACGAGGATCCGCGTCGGGCCCGTGCCCACGTCGATGGCCGCCCAGGAGGGCTTCGCGGGGGTGGGATGGCCACCGGCCCACGCGTCCTTGGTCCGGTAGACCCCGTCGACCAGCACCTTCCCGCCGGACGGACGGGACTCGACGCGCTTCCCGCGCGAGATGATCGGGGCGGCGACGAGCGGGCCGCCGGCCGGCGCCGGCGCGGCTGCCGCCACCCCGGCCAGCACCAGGGCCACGACGAGCGACGCCGCCCGGAAGAGGCTCAAGCCGCGGCCCGCGCCCGATCCGCCTTCCAGGCGTCGTATCGCTCGGCGGCGAGTGACGCCGCCCAGATGAGGACGGCCATGGCCACCACGCCGACGACCCCTGCGAACGTGCCGAGCGCCTTGTGGAGGGGGCGGGAGAGCACGCCGTAGGGCAGCTCGATGGAGAGGAAGTAGCCGAGCAGGCTGTGCTTCCCCATGAGCCGGAGCCAGGCGAGCCAGCGGTCGGCGCTGGCCGGGACGAGTTGCAGGAGGCCGCTCGTCGCCACCACCCCGCCGAGCCGGATCGCGAACCAGCACGGGGAGATCCGCCAGAAGTCCTGGTGCGCGTAGAAGGTGGGGAGCTTGTCGCCGGCCCATCCGGCCAGCGCCAGCGCGATGCCGATGGCGATCCAGGTGAAGGGCTTGGCGTCCGCCATGGCCAGGCGGCCGAGCGCGCTCCCCGCGAAGCAGAAGGCGGCCCAGGGGAAGAGGTAGAAGATGCCGCGCGGCCACTCCGAGTAGAGGTAGTCGAGGATGCGGCTCGGCGGGTGCTGCCAGCCGGCGACCACCGGTGCCAGGAGGGCCACGGCCGCGGTCGCGGCCACCGCGATCACGGTGTGGACCCTGGGCTTCACGCCGACGGTGAAGAGCGCGGAGACGAGCAGCGAGACGGCGATGACGTTCAGGACGTCGACCTTGAGCAACCCATGCCAGCCGTCAGGCACCCGCCAGGCCCCGCCGGCCAGGAACCAGAAGAGGCGCAGCAGGTAGGCGACGCCGAGCAGCCAGAGCGCGCGCCGGATGGCCCCCAGGCGCCGCACCCCCACGGCGATGCCCTTGCGCTCCTGTGCGGCGTCGCCGAGGACCTGCGACATGCCCGCCATGTAGAGGAAGGACGGAGCGGCGAACCCCCCGACGATGGCGAGGAAGTCGTGGACCAGCCCCTGGGCCACGGCGTCGGCCCGCCAGGAATCCCAGGTGTGCCACTGCAGCATGTAGAGCACGGCCAGGCCGCGCTGCCAGTCGAGCCACATCTTGCGTCGCGGGGCCTCGGCCATACCGGATCCTTTCCGAATCAGGGCTTCCAACCCCAGCCGGGGAGGTCCTCGCCGCCCACCGGGGGCAGCGCCCGTCCGAGCCGTTCCAGGAACCTGCTCACCAGGCTGTTGGAGCTCGGCCCGCCCTCGAGCCGGTAATCGCGGGAACGGAGCTCCTCGTTCAGGGAGTCCACGATGGCGCGGAGGCGCGCCTCGGTGAGTCCCGGCTCGACGAAGGTGGCGAGCTCCCGCGTCGGGAGCACCCGCACGTCGGGTTCCCCCCACCACGCCCCCGCGGCCCGGGTGAACTCCTGCGAAGGGTCGGCGCAGGGGATGACGTAGCCGACGACGCGGGCGCGCCCCGGCAGCCAACCGGGCACCGCTTCCTTCCCGCCCTGCACGATGAAGCCGCCCGACCCGGCGTCGAGCCGGATGAGCAGGGCCGCGTGGGCCCTCCGCTCCGGGGCATCGCCCCGACGCGAACCGATCGATCGGGCCGCCAGCGTGATCCGGGGGAAGCCCGGGTCGGGTCGCGCCGATGGCGAACCCCCGCCGCCCTGGACCTGGGCCGCCGCGGGAAGTGCGGAGAGGGCCAGGAGCAGGGTGGCGAGGGTTCGGGTCACGCTAGGCCGGGGGAGGCTCGCTTCCTTCGGCCGGAGGGGGCTCCTCGTACGCGGGAGGCTCGTCCGCCGGGATGTAGGTCGCACCGCTCGCCTGCAGGTCGAGCGCCACCGCGAGCAGGTAGAGCACCAGCGCGAAGATGGCGATTCCCTGGCCGATGCTCATGGCGAGCACGAGCAGGAGCGGGTGGGGGAAGAGGATCGACGACGCCATGAAGATCATGGCGACGATGGTCCCCAGCACGGAGAAGAGGACCATCTTCTTGGCCATGTCGTGCTTGGTCACTTGGCGGCCCCCTTCCCGGCGCCGCCTGGGCGGCGCGACAGCGCGAGCGGGTGGATGTCGTTGTGGCAGTCGATGCAGTTCATCTCTCCCGACCGGATGGCCTCGGCCGAGTCGCCGTGGGTCTCGACCCACTTCTTGGCGGTGGCCGAGTGGCACTGCATGCAGGCCGCGGCCTTGAACGGCTTGTAGAGGTGGATGGTGGGGCCGCCCTCGCCGTCGGGTCCGGTGGACGCGTACTCGGTGAGGTACTTGAAGAGGTGCTTCATGCCGTTCTGCTTGGTCGTGATGGCGCCGAACATCTGGTAGTCGGCGTGGCACGTGTAGCAGCTGGTCTCGCCGAACTTGTGGTTCCGGCTGTGCATGGCCGCCAGGCTGTTCGACTTCGGGTCCTCGGCATCGCGCAGGTAGGGGCCCATGACGTGGCAGGAGCCGCAGAACGGGCGCGACAGCGTGTACTCGAAGCTGGCGATGTTGCCGGTGAGCGAGACGATGAGCGGGAATGCGCCCAGGCCGAGCAGGAGCATCGACTTCGTGACCCGGTTCAGGTGGGGGCGACGGACGATGTACCAGACGCAGACGAGGACGGAGAGGACCGCGCTGGCGAGCGCGATCGCCTTGAGGAGCTGCTCGGTGGAGTGGATGGAGAACACGGTTGTCCCTGACGCCTCACTTCACCACGACGGGGCCGGCCGTGATCTCCGGCGGGCCCGAGACCATGCCCACCGCGTTCGCCTTCACCCACTCGGCGGCGGCGCGGTCGGACTGGATGATCCCCTCGCGGGTCTCGAAGAGGGAGAGCGACGCCCACCACCCGTCACCTTCGTCGATGGCGATGTAGGAGATGAACCCGGGGACCTTCCGGACCACGTTGATGAACGAGGAGTTCACCTTGTCGTTGAACTCCTTGGGCTTGGCGAGCTTGTAGCGCCGGATCGTCCCGTACATTTCGTTCCTCCGGGCCAGCCCCGGGAGGGGGGCGGCGGATGGGGTTGGTTGAAGTCGACCGACCGCGGAGATTACGCCAGGGGGACCCGCCGGCACCACCGGGCGGGGCGTGAATTCCGCCCCGCCCCATGACGTGGCGCGTCGAATCCCGTTAAGGTCCAGCTTGCGACCACCAACCAGGGTCAGCCCATCCCACCCGCCTGGCACACACTCTCCCCGGACGAGGCGCTGGCGCTCACCGAGAGCGGCCCGGACGGCCTCACCACGGCCGAGGCCGCCCGGAGGCTCGGGGTCCACGGACCGAACCTGCTCGCGCGCGCCGCCGGGGACGGCCCGTGGCGCATCCTCTGGCGGCAGCTCGACAGCCCGCTCATCCTCGTCCTCGTGGCGGCGGCCGTGGTGGCGGCCGTGCTCGGGGAGCGAACCGACGCCGCCGTGGTGGGCGCGGTGGTGGTCGTCAACACGCTCATCGGCTTCTTCCAGGAGTACCGGGCCAGCCGGGCCATCGAGGCGCTCGCCGACCTGGTCCCCGACTCGGCGACGGTGATGCGGGACGGGGAGCGGCGCGCCGTTCCGCTCGCCGGGCTCGTCCCCGGGGACATCGTGGCGCTCGCCTCCGGCGACAAGGTGCCGGCCGACCTTCGCCTGCTCGCGGTGAAGGGGCTCCGGGTGGAGGAGGCGGCCCTCACCGGCGAGTCGGTCCCGGCCGAGAAGGGCACCGCGGCGCTCCCCGCCGAGACCTCCCTCGGCGACCAGCGCTGCCTGGCCTTCGCCGGGACGCTCGTCGCCTCCGGCACCGCCATCGGGCTCGTCGTCGGCACCGGGGACCGCACCGAGCTGGGCAAGGTCTCGGGACTCCTCCGCCAGGCCGACGCGCTCGCGACCCCGCTCACCCGTGCGCTCGCCCAGGTGGGCAAGACGATCACCGTCGCCATCCTGGCCCTCACCGCCGTCATGATGGCGGTCGGGACCTGGCGGAGCGTCGGGCAGGGCGTGCCGGTCGCGGAGGCGCTCCGGGAGATGCTCGTCTTCTCCATCTCGCTCGCCGTCGGCGCCATCCCCGAGGGGCTCCCCGCCATCGTCACCATCGCGCTCGCCATCGGGGTCCAGCGCATGGCGGCCCGCCACGCCATCATCCGGAAGCTTCCGGCCGTGGAGACCCTCGGCTCGACCACGGTCATCTGCTCCGACAAGACCGGGACGCTCACCCGCAACGAGATGACGGTGCTCTCCCTCTGGACCCCAGGCGGCTCCCTCGAGGTGGAGGGCACGGGCTGGGCGCCCCAGGGGCGCTTCCTCTCGGCGGGCGCGCCGGTCGCGCCGGGCGCGCAGGCGGCCGACCTGCTCTCGGCCTCGGCGCTCTGCAACGACGCCAGCGTCGAGCCCGCCGGCGGCGGCTTCGCGGTGACCGGCGACCCCACCGAGGCGGCGCTGGTGGTGGCGGCGGGAAAGGCGGGGCTGCAGGCCCAGGCGCTGCGGGCGGCCTCGCCGCGCCTCGACGTCCTCCCGTTCGAGTCGGAGCACCAGTACATGGCCACGCTCCACCGCCTTCCCGACGGGAGCCGTCGACTCCTCGTGAAGGGGGCCCCGGAGGCCGTGCTGGCGCGGTGCACGTCGCTGGCCGGCGGCTCCCGGATCGACCCGGCCCGCGCGATGGCGGAGGTGGAGGCCCGGGCGCTCCGGGGCATGCGGGTGCTGGCGGTGGCGGCGCGCCCGTGGGAGGCCGCCGGCGACGCCCTCACCCCGGCCGACGCCGCGGGCGGCCTCACCCTGCTCGGCCTGGTGGGGATGATCGACCCGCCCCGCCCCGAGGCCGTCGTCGCGGTGGCGGCCTGCCGGGAGGCCGGCATCCGCGTGAAGATGATCACCGGGGACCACCCGGGGACGGCGCAGGCCATCGGCCGGCAGCTCGGGCTCATCGGGGAGGGGGACGTTGCCGTGCCCGGGACGGCCATCGCCGCCCTGACCGACGAGGCGCTCGGCCCGGCGGCGGTCGGGTCCCATGTCTTCGCGCGCGTCTCGCCCGAGCAGAAGCTGCGCCTGGTGCGCGCCCTCCAGAAGGAGGGGCAGGTGGTGGCGATGACCGGCGACGGCGTCAACGACGCGCCGGCGCTGAAGCAGGCCGACATCGGCGTCGCCATGGGGATCACCGGCACCGCCGTCTCCAAGGAGGCGGCCGACATGGTGCTCACCGACGACGACTTCGCGACCATCGTCGCCGCCGTCGAGGAGGGGCGGCGCGTCTACGACAACCTGGTCAAGTCGCTTGCCTTCGTCCTTCCCACCAACCTGGGGCTGGCGCTCATCTTCGTCTGCGCGGTCTTCGCCTTCCCCTTCGACGCCGCCACCCAGGCCCTGCTCCTGCCGGTGCGCCCCACCCAGCTCCTCTGGATCAACCTGGTGGCCGCGGTGGCGCTGGCGCTCCCGCTCGCCTTCGAGGGGAAGGAGCGGGACGTCATGCGGCGCCCGCCGCGCGCCCCGTCGGAGCCCATCCTCTCGGCGCTCGTGCTCCGGCGCACCGCCCTCGCCGCCACCCTCATGACGGCCGGGGCGGTGGGGCTCTTCCTCTGGGAGTGGCACCGCGAACTGGCCGCCGGCATCGAGCCGGTGAAGGCGCTCGCCGAGGCCCAGACGCTCACCGTCACCAGCGTGATCTTCTTCCAGGTCTTCTACCTGCTCGAGTCCCGCTCCTTCGACCGGTCGCTCTTCGCCACCGGCATCCGCGAGAACCCTGCCGTGCTCCTCGGCGTGGGGGCCATCCTCGGCCTGCAGGCGGTCTTCGTCTACACGCCCTTCATGCACCGGGTCTTCGGCACGGCGCCGCTCGATCCCTGGGATCTCGGGCGTGCCGCGCTGGTGGGGATCGTGATCCTTCCCGCGATGGGGTTCGAGAAGATCATGACGCGGCGCGGCGCGCGCCGCAGATCCCTCGCCCCGGGGTGAACCCGGGAGACATCCACGTTCGGTGGCTGCTAGGCTAGCGCCTCTCCGGACCCGGGAGGCAGGCATGGCGCCGAACCGCAGGCAGAGGCTGGCCGCCGTTCTCTTCACCCTTGGTGTCATGGCCGCGGCCGGGCCCGCGCGGGCGGCCGACCCCGGCATCCCGGTCGCCGAGCTGAACCCGTACTTCAAGGGCGGCAGGGAGGGGCACGCCTACACGCTGGCCATGCTCGAGCTGGGCATGCGCACGGGGGCGGCCACCACCGCGGTCCTGCGCACCGACCCCGACCGGGCCAGGGCGGCGCTGAAGAGCCTGCGGGAGCAGATGAACAAGGTCGGCGGGATGGTGCCCTCCTGGAAGCCCTACTTCGGGACCGGCGTCGTCGACGAGCTCGACCGCGCCGTGACCGCCAAGGCCGACCTGGCGACCCGGAAGAAGCTCGTGGGCAAGCTGGAGAGCTCCTGCACCGGCTGTCACGCGAAGTACATGTTCCAGGTGCAGGCCCAGTACCGGTGGGGCAGCTTCGCCGACGCGGTGGTGACCGCCGACTCGGGGACGATCTCCTTCCACCAGGTGATGCTCGACCTGGCGAGCGACCTCGGCGCCGTGCGCTCCGACGTGGAGGCGGCGCAGTTCGCCGACGCCAGCCAGGCCTACAAGCGGCTGATGGAGCGCTTCGGCATGATGGAGCAGCTCTGCGCGAACTGCCACGACCAGCCCCGCCAGTACTTCATCGACTCCACGGTGAAGGCCCGCCTCTTCAAGATCGGCGGCCTGCTCCGCCGCGGGGACACCAACGTCGCCGACTACACGCCGCTCTTCAACGACGTGAACGAGATGAGCTGCCTCCCCTGCCACCAGGTGCACATGCCCGCCGCCTTCGCGCAGCGGAACGCCCTGGAATCGAAGCGATAGCCGCCCGGCGTGCCCCGCCGCCCGCTCGTCACCGCCGTCGTGGCGGCCCACCAGGCCGCTCGCCATCTCCGGAGCGCGCTCGCCTCGCTGGCGTCCCAGACGCAGGGCGACCTCGAGGTGATCGTGGTGGACGACGGCTCCACCGACGGGACCTCGGCCGTGGCCGAGGCCTTCGCGCGGGCCGACCCGCGCTTCCAGGTGGTCCGGCTCGATGCGAACCGGGGCCAGGCCGCGGCGCTGAACGTGGGGCTCGACGCCGCGCGCGGGCGTTTCCTCGCGCTCCTCGACGCCGACGACGAGGCGACGCCCGGGAGGCTGGCCCGGCAGGTCGCCGCGTTCGAGCGGGACCCGGGGCTGGTCCTCGTGGGGGGCGCCGTCGCCACCTTCTGCGACCGCCACGCGGTGGAGGGGCAGATCTGGCGCTACGCCACCGACGACGGCCAGGTGCGCGCCCGGACGCTCTTCAAGTCGGAGGTCATCTCCGGGGCCATCACCTTCGACCGGGAGCGGCTTGCCCGGGAGGGGGTCCGGTTCGACGAGACCCTCCGGCTCGGGGTCGACTGGGCGCTCTCGGCGGCGGCGTTGCGCCTGGGGCGGGTGGAGAACGTGGAGCCGGTGGTGATGCGCTACCGCATCCACCCGCGGCAGATGACCGTGGAGATGGGGGACGACCTCTCCTCGGACAGCACGCGGATCCGGCGGGACGTCCTCGCCTGGGCCGGCGTCGCCCCCACCGACGAGGAGATGCGGACCCATCTCGCCGTGAGCCCCTGCAACTACTGGCCCTTCGGCGCGCACCCGTTCTTCCGGGAGCGCGGAGCGGCCATCCTCCGCGATGCGGAGCGCTGGCTGGCGCGGCTCCAGGTCGCGGCGGCGCGGACGGAGCGGGTTCCCGCCGGCCCGCTCCGGGACTGGGTGGAGGAGATCCTGGCGGCGACCCGGCGTGCGCTCCGCGAGCCACCGGAGTCGGAACCCGGCCCGGTCCGTAGCTGCCCGGTGGCCGCGCCACGGGCCTGCATCGCCGAGGAGCCCTGCCGGTAGACTGACGCCTACGGGCAGCTCGACGGCGCAGGGCGTCCGGCGAACCGGTCGGCGATCCAGGCCAGGTAGTCGTCGGCGGCCCGAAAGGGCACCTGGACGTGGTCGGTCCCCGCGTAGTGGGTGTAGAGGGCGACCGTGCCCGAGGCGCAGGCCTGCTTCACGTAGGCCTCGCTGGCGGCGGGGAAGACCGTCGGATCGGCGTCCCCCTGGTAGACCGCCACCGGCACCTTCGCCGGCGGGTTCCCCAGCGCCATCTCTCGCGTGCGCTTCGCCCATGCCGCCTCGTTCTGCGGATCCGGGCGGACCGCCGGTCCGTTCAGCGCCTGCTGGTACTCGAGCGCCTGCCCCATGTGCTTGCTGCACTGGACCCCGGCCGAGGCGGTCACGAAGTCGACGCCGAAGGGGGTGAGCACGTCGGACAGGCTGAGTTCCGGGAACGTGCCGGCCGTGGCGTAGAGGGCCATCAGGGTCTCGGCGCCGGTCATGGTCGGGAGCTTCCTGCCCGAGGCCAGGACCGCCCGCTCGATCTTGATCTGCTCCGCCGAGTTCACCGGCGCGAGCGCCGCGGCGCCGAGGACCTCGACCGAGCCCTCCACGTAGCCGGCGAGCTGCGCCGCCCAGACGGCCGCCTGCCCTCCCTCGGACCAGCCCAGGATCACCATCTTCGGCCCGGCGCCAGCGCCGGGGATCTTCCGGGCGGCCAGGCTCGCATCGAGCGTGTTCCGCGCCAGGGTGGGGCCGATGAGGTACGGGTGGGCCCCGGGTCCTCCGAGGCCGATGTAGTCGGTCGCGACCACGACGTACCCCGCCGCGATCATGCGGGAGAGCGAGGGGACCCCCGAGTCCATGAGGTCGCCGCTCCCCGGGGTGAAGTACATGAGCGCGTCCTTCGCCGGATCGGCGGCCAGGGACGGAGCGCAGGCGCGCGCGAGCCCCGTCGTGGCGTGGGCGAAGGTGACGACGGGCCGGCCGCCCGCGGGGGCCTTCCCGAGCGGGGCGATGACCATCCCGGAGACCGCGAACTCGGCGCCGTGCAGGTCGGTCGACCGGTAGAGGATCTTCCAGGCCCGGGCGTTCGGCACCTGCGTGTTGAGCTCGACCGCCCAGATGAGGTCGCCATGCATGCCGGGCGGGAGCGGTGCCGGGGCGTCGTAGACCGACTTTCCCTTCGGTGGCCTGGGCAGGGACCTGCCCGCGGACCACGCGAGCGCGGGGATCACGAGGAGGATCGTCGCAACGGCGGACGCGAGACGGAGTCGGGCCATCCACGAAGGGTAGCACCCGATCACTCGGCCTCCCGGGTCCCGCCCGGGTCCCGGGACTTTGGAACCCGCCCAAGATGGGGGAGACTGCGCCCCCATGCCCCGGCCCAGAGGAAAACCGCCCAAGGCCGAGACGCCCGTGCCGTCCATCGCCGGGCTCCCGCCGACGGTCCAGGAGCGCCAGGACCGGGAGCGCCGGATGGCCCGGGCCTACTGGACGCTCGCCCAGGCCAGCCGGGCGCTCGTCCGGGCCACCTGTGAGCAAGACCTCCTCCAGCAGATCTGCAGGCTCCTCGTCCAGGTCGGGGAGTACCACATGGCCTGGGTGGGGTACGCCATCGACGACGCGGAGCACAGCATCCGCTGCATGGCCCAGGCCGGCTTCGACGACGGCTACCTCGATTCGGTCCACATCAGCTGGGCCGACGCCCCGCACGGCCGGGGGCCGACGGGCACCGCCATCCGCACCGGCAAGCCGGTGGTGAACCGGAACAGCGAGACCGACCCCAACTTCGCCCCGTGGCGCGAGCAGGCCATCGAGCGCGGATTCGCCTCGGCCATCGCGCTGCCCCTGGTCCTCTCCACGGGGAAGCTGGGCGCGCTGGTCGTGTACTCGGCCAAGGTGGACGCCTTCGACGCCGACGAGGAGGAGCTGCTCTCGCGCCTGGCCGAGGACCTGGCCTTCGGGGTCGGCGCGCTCCGGGAGCGGGTAGGGCGCGACGAGGCGGAGAAGGCGGTGGTGGCGAGCGAGGAACTCTTCCGCACCGCCTTCGAGGAGGCCCTGGTCGGCAAGGCCCTCACCGGCATCGACATGCGCTACGTCCGGGTGAACCGCGCCCTCTGCAAGCTGCTCGGCTACTCCGCCGAGGAGCTGGTGCGGATGAGCTCGCTCGACCTGACCCACCCGGACGACCGGGCGGCCAGCGAGGAGGCCGCGCGCCGTGCGCTGGCGGGAGAGACCTCCACCGTCCAGATCTCGAAGCGCTACGTGAGGAAGGACGGCGGCGTGGTCTGGGCCGAGGTCGCGGTGTCGCTGGTGCGCGCGCCGGACGGGAGCCCGAGGTACTTCATCACCGACGTGCAGGACGTGACGGCCCGCGACCGCGCGACCGAGTAGCGCTACTGCTGGAGGATCCCGGCGCGGGTGAGTTCCCGCACCACCTCCACTGCGAGCGAGCGGGCCGAATCCTTGTCGCCGAGCACGTTCGCCGTGGCGGAGTTGCCGCTCCAGACGAGCCCCTCGGTGCGGGCGCTGAAGACCTTGATCTCCGTGGTCACGCTCGACTCCTCGCTCACGTACCCCGGCCGGGAGGCGAGGTAGGCGGGGGTGGGGCTGCCGTACCAGCCGCCGTAGGCGCCCGGGGCATTGGTGGGCAGGGGGACGTAGGCGGTCGAGGGAGGCGTGTAGCTCGACGTGGTCTTGGTGGCGATCTTCTGCTGGATGATCAGGTCCAGGCGGTGGTCCCGCACGTACTTCACGACCTTCTCCCGGTCGAGATCCCAGGGGTCGAAGGCCATCGAGCCGGTCACCACCAGGTAGCCGTCGCTGGTGAGCGCGCGGGCGAGCGCGTTCTCGAAGTAGGGGTCGAAGGTCTGCTCGCGGAGCAGGACCCCGACGACGAGGATCCGCTTCACCGGCTCGGGCTTGTAGGTCGGGTCGCGCCAGGTGCCGGCGAGCCGGGTGGTGGAGCAGGCGCACAGGGCGAGGAGGACCGCCAGGGCAGCGATGCGAATGGGCTGGTTCATGTGCGTGCCCTCCCGGAGGCATGGAACAACTCCCCACGCGCGGGGGAGGGCGGCGATGGCCGGCGGGCCCTCGCCGCGGCTGCGGTCAGGAAGGGCCAGAACTGTCCAGGAGGGGGATCCAGGCAGGTCCTGCCACTTCCTTCCGGGATGCCGAACCGTCCCACGCGCGTGGGGATCCGACGGATAGCACGCCCGCCCCGGGCCGGGCCGTGCCCTTTGGGGGAGCCCCGTGTTGGGCACTCTAAGTAAATCTCAATTCCGGGCTGGTCAGTTGCAGCGCAGCAGGTCCGCGATCTCGCCGGTGAAGCCGGGCTGCAGGTAGGACACGAAGGCCCAGAGTGCCAGGAGCGAGAGGAGCGCGATCGTCGTCGCGAGGAGCGACTTCCGGATCACCGCGCCCCCTCCTCCGCCGCGGCGCGCAGCCGGGCCACCGGGACCTCCCGGATGGGGAGGTTGAGGAGCGCCGCGACCACCGCCAGGGCGATGGACATCCACCAGACCACCTCGTAGCTCCCGGTGGCCACGTAGAGGCGCCCTCCCAGCCATCCGCCCAGGAACGCGCCGATCTGGTGGAAGAGGAAGACGATCCCGCCGAGCAGCGCCATGTTCTCCACGCCGAAGAGGGTGGCGACGGTGCCGTTGGTGGGCGCCACCGTGGAGAGCCAGAGGAGCCCCATGGTCGCGCCGAAGAGGTAGGCGCTCCACTCGGTCACCGGGAAGAGGACGAACAGGAGCAGCACCACGGCGCGGGCGGAGTAGATGCCGACGAGCACGGCGGGCTTGCTCACGCGTCCGCCCAGGACCCCGGATGCGTAGGAGCCGGCCACGTTGAAGAGCCCCACCAGCGCGAGCACCGCCGCGCCGGTCGAGGGGCCGAGCCCCCGGTCGGTCAGGAACGCCGGGAGGTGGATGGCGATGAAGGCCACGTGGAAGCCGCAGACGAAGAAGCCGAAGCAGAGGAGCCAGAAGCCGGGGACCGCGAAGGCCTCGGCGAGCACGGCGCGAAGCCCCATGACGTGCGCGCCCGGCACGGCGGCGGCGGGCTTCTCGGAGAGCACGGCCGCGAGCGGGGCCATGGCCACGCCGAGCCCGGCGAGCACGAGCAGCGTGCTGGCCCATCCCAGGGACTCGATGAAGAGGAGGGCGCCGGGCAGCATCACGAACTGGCCGAGCGATCCCACCGACATGGCGATGCCCATGGCGATGCTTCGCCGCGCCGGCGGCGTGGCCCGAAGGATGGCCCCGAAGACCACCGAGATGGTCGTGCCGGAGAGTCCGATGCCGATGAGCACCCCGGCCGAGGCGGCGAGCATCGTCCCGGTCTGCGCCTGGGCCATGAGGACGAGCCCCGCGACGTAGAGGACGCTGCCGCCGAGGACGGCCTTGCCCGCGCCGTACCGGTCGGCGATGCGGCCGGCGAAGGGCTGGGCCAGGCCCCAGACCAGGTTCTGCAGGGCGATGGCGAAGGCGAACACCTCGCGCGTCCAGCCGTGGCTCTTCGACATCGGGGCGAGGAAGAGCCCGAAGCTGTGCCGGATCCCGAGGGAGAGGGAGAGGAGCACCGCCCCGGCGACGAGCACCAGGGTCGGGGTCCGCCAGTCGCGGCCGCCGGGCCGGCTCATCGCAGTTCCCCGTGCCCGCGCCCCGGACGGGCCATCGCCGTGACCCGCTCCGCCGCCGCGACGAGCCGCTCCGCCTCGCCGCCCAGCGAGGCCGCGAGCGAATCCTGGAGGCGCCGCCAGGTCCGGGCGGCGGCGTGGACGCGGGCGGCCCCCTCCGTGGTGAGGGCCACCGCGCGCTCGCGCTGGTCCTCGCCGGGCGAGAGCCGGACGAGCCCGGCCCCCTCGAGGAGGCGAAGGTTGCGGCCGAGCGTGCTCCGGTCGAGCCCCGTGGCCGAGGCGAGCGCGGTGAGGTTCGGCTGGCCATGCCGCTCGACCGCCCGCAGGAGCGAGAACTGCGTGACCTTGAGGCCGTGGGGGGAGAGGGCCTCGTCGTAGATCGAGGTGAGCGCGAGCGCGGCGCGGCGGACGTTGGTGCAGAGGCAGGCGATGCGGTCCATTGCGGGCATATACCCGCGTCCACCCGGGGTCGCAACGTGGAAAAGGGCGCCATCGGACGTAAGATGGGCCTGCTCGAGGCCAGGAAGGCAGCGGTGGATCCGAGGGGGGAGCGACTCAGGGACGTGTTCCGCGATCTGGCCGTGGCCGGACGCGCCGTCGCGTCCTACCCGCCCGGCCACCCGTCGACCGGGGCCGGGCTGGCCCGGGCCCACGCGTCGGTCGCGGCCCTCCTCGCGCTGACCGGGCCGGTGGAACTGGGCGCGGCGCGCGACGCCATCCTCTGGGAGGACAGGCGGTTCACCGCCGCCCCCGCGGCGCAGCTCGCCAAGCTCCTGCGCCGCCGCCGGGCCGCCGGGCTCCTCCTCGATCCCGGGGTGACCGCCGAGGAACTCGAGACCCTGCTCCGCGCGCTGGCGATCGACGCCCGTACCGCTGGTGAAGTGGGCTCCTTCTCCGCCGAGCTGGCGGCGGCGGGGCTCGTCCACCTCCGGGTGAGCGACCTCGACTTCTCCTCCCTCTCCCTCGTCGACGGGGACGAGGAACCCACCGCCCCGGAGACGGGGGGGCTTCCGGACCGGGTGCTCCGTCGTCTCCTCGCGAACGGCGCCATCCCCGCGGACACGTCGTCGGAATGGGTGGGCTCCGGCCGGAGCGGCGCCGACCTCCTGCAACTCCTCTTCGAGACCGGCGGCGAGACCTCGACCGCGGCCGGATGGGGGGCGGCGGCCCTCGTCGCGGCGCTGAAGGAGGCGGCCGCCGATCTCTGCGAATCGCCCGACGCCGATCGCGCGACGGCGGTGGCCGCCATCCACGCCCGGTTGCGCGCCGGCGACCGACGCCGGCTGATCGAGGACCTCGCCGCGGCCGCGGTGGGCCACGGAACGGAGGCCGAGACCCTGGCCCTCCTCGCCGCGTCGCTCCCCGTCGCGGCGGCGGCCGGGCTGCGGCAGGCGATCGAGGAGGTCGTCGGCCGGGGGCGCGGGGAGGAGGCGGCCCCGGTCCCGCCCGCCCAGGCCATCGATCCCGAGCGGCTCGCCACCCTCCGGCGTGCCTTCGCCACCGAGGACGTCGACACCTTCCGCGACGTCGCGTTCTCCCCCGCGTCGCTCGCCTCCCTGCTCGTCCTTCCGGACGACCCCGCCGACCTGCCCCTCTCGCAGGCCACGGAGAAGATCCGGCGGGAACTCGGCGAGCCCGCCCTGGAGCGCGATCCCGCCGGCGCCCTGCTCGATCTCGCCGAGCGCGCCGAGATCTCCCCGGCGGCGCTTCCGCCCATCCTCCGCCGGTTCGAGGCGGGACACCGCAGGCTCCTGGCCGGCGGGCAGTTCCAGCAGGGGCTGGTCCTCCTGGACCGCGTGCAGCGCCGCGCCGCGGGGACGGGGGTGGCGGCCGCCGCCTTCCGGGATTCGGCGGGCAGGCTCTCCAGCAGCGAGTCGATCGAGGCGCTCGCCGCGTCGCTCGCCGAGGCCCCCGAGGGGACCCTCGCCCTCGTCCCGGCGGTGGTGCAGCGCATGGACGCGGGGGCGGTCCGGCACCTCCTCGACGTCCTCGCCCGGACCGAGAACCGGCGGATGCGCTTCCGCCTGCTCGACCTGCTCTCGAAGCTGGGAGCGGTGGTGGCGCGCGACGCCGAGGCCCTCCTCTCCGACCCCCGCTGGTACGTCGTCCGGAACATGCTGCTCCTGCTCCGGCGCGTCGGCGACGCACAGTCGGTCCCGGCGGTGCGCCGGTGCGTGGAGCACCCCGACCTGCGGGTCCGGCTGGAGGCCATCCACAACCTCTTCGCGTTCGACCGCGCCGCGCCGAGCCACCTCCTGAAGGCGGCGCTGAACGACGCCGACCTTCGCCAGGCCGAGGCCGCCATGGAACTCGCCGGCAAGTACGGGATCCGGGAGGCCGTCGACCCGATCGTGGAATACCTCCGCTCCCGGGATCCGCTCGGCAAGCGGCGGCCCGTGCGCCTGAAGGCGATCCGCGCCCTGGCGGCGATCGGCGACCCGCGCGCGCTCGAGGGGCTCGGGCGGTTCCGGGCCCGCTTCCAGTTCTTCCCTCCGGCGGTCGAGGAGCGCCGGGAGCTCTACCGCACGCTCCCCGCCTACCCGGAGGGCTCGTACGACGACTGGATCGAGACTGGCCTGCGCTCCCGCGACGCGGAGATCCGCCGGCTCAGCGCGGCGATGGGACCGGGCCCGGGAGGTGGG
>JBAXVO010000190.1:0-6451 GCA_037129355.1 Deltaproteobacteria bacterium
ACCGCCGGCACCACGGCAGGCTCCCCGCGACGCCAGACGGCTCGGAACCGCCGGCGCAGGGCTCGGCCCGCGCTCACCGTAGGTCATGCACGGCGGCGCGGCCGGTCAAACCTGCATCACTTCCTTCTCCTTGGCGGCCACCACGTCGTCGATCTTCTTCACGCCCTCGTCGGTGGCCTTCTGGACCTTCTCGAGCGCCTTCTTGGCCTCGTCCTGGGAGATGTCGCCGTCCTTCTCCGCCGCCTCGACGAACTCCTTGGCGTCGCGCCGCTCGTTGCGCACCGCGACCTTGAACTCCTCCCCCTTGTGCTTCACCTGCTTCACGATCTCCCGGCGCCGCTCCTCGGTGAGCGGGGGGATGGGGATGCGGACGATGTCCTTGTCCGACTGGGGGTTCAACCCCAGGTTGGCGTCGCGGATGGCCTTCTCGATGAGCGGGATGAGGTTCTTCTCCCAGGGCTTCACCGTGATCAGCCGGGCGTCGGCCACCGCCAGCGTCCCCACCTGGGAGAGCGGGGTCATCTGGCCGTAGTAGTCGACCCGCACCGCGTCGAGCACGTGCAGGTTGGCGCGACCGGTGCGGATGGCCTGCAGGTCGCCCCGGAACGAGTCGATGGTCTTGGCGATCCGGTCGGTGAGGTCCTTCAGGATGTCGTCGGCGACGCTCATGTTCCCTCCGGCGGAAGGTCGGCGCGGCGGGCTAGGCCGCGCGCGTGGGGATCTTCCCGACGGTGGTGCCGATCTCCTCGCCGAGAACCGCGCGGCGGATGTTGCCGCGCTCGGTGAGGTCGAACACCACGATGGGCAGGTCGTTGTCCATGCAGAGGCTGATGGCGGTGGAGTCCATCACCTTGAGGTTCTTCTTCAGCACGTCCAGGTAGGAGAGCTGCTTGAACTTGGTCGCGGCCGGGTTCTTCTTGGGGTCGTCGTTGTAGACGCCGTCGACCTTGGTGGCCTTGAGCAGCACGTCGGCGTGGACCTCCATGGCCCGGAGGCTCGCCGCCGTGTCGGTGGTGAAGTAGGGGTTGCCGGTGCCGGCCGCGAAGATGACCACCCGACCCTTCTCGAGGTGCCGGATGGCGCGGCGGCGGATGTAGGGCTCGGCGATCTGGTGCATCTCGATGGCCGACTGCACCCGCGTCTCCACGCCGAGCTTCTCGAAGGCGTCCTGGAGGGCCATGCCGTTGATGACCGTGGCGAGCATGCCCATGTAGTCGGCGCTGGAGCGGTCCATGCCCTCGGTGGCGCCGGAGACGCCGCGGAAGATGTTGCCGCCGCCGATGGTCAGCGCCACCTGCACGCCCAGCTCGACCGCCTCCTTCACGTCCTGGGCGATGGCGATGAGGGTCTTGGGCGAGATGCCGTACTTGCCGTCGCCCATGAGCGCCTCGCCCGACAGCTTGAGGAGGACGCGCCGGTAACGGGCCTTCTGCTTCTCGCTTCCGCTCTGGGTCGAGGTCTTCATGGGGGGTCGCTCGGGCTTGCGCATTGTACTCGAAATGGTTGGCCGCTACGGGCCGGCGGGTGGGGCGGAAGGCGCGGCCTGCGGGGCTCCGCCGGCTCCCTTTCCGCGACGGCGGCGACGGCGACCGCCCCGGCGGCGGCGGTGTGCGCCGTCCGGCCCGACGTCCTCCGGCCCGGCGGGCGCATCCCCGGTCCGGGCGGACGCGCCGGCGGTGGTGGCGGGGCCGGCAGCATCGTCGGACTCCGCCTCGGCGAGCATCGAGGGCTCGATCTCCTCGGCGCCCTCGCCGCGGCCGCCCTGCCCCTCGTCCTCCCAGCGGGCGAGCGCCTCGGCCCCCTCGCCGGTGGCCTTCACGGTCACCCGCAGGAGCTGGAGGGCGTCCTGGAAGTAGGCCTGTCCGGCCAGCCCACCGCGCCGACGCCGGCGGGGAGGTCCGCGGAAGAGGCGCTGGGCCTGCAGCGCCATGCGGGCCCGCTCCGCCATCCGGCGGGGCAGCCGCGCCGTCTGGACCAGCTCGGCGAGCAGGAGGTCGGCGGCGGGCTCGCCGGCCGGTCCGGCCCGGAGGTGGACGAGGAGCGCGCCGAGCAGCACGGCGTCGGAGACCTCGTCGCCCTCGCGCACCAGCCCGTCGAGCGCGGAGAGGTGGGCCTGGAAACGGGTCCGCGCCTCGATCCCCCCGGCGTCGAGCGCCTGGGAGAGGGCGGGCAAGGTGACCTGGAGGAGCCCCGCGGAGCGGAGCAGCTCGAAGGCCCGGCTCGAGCCGGTGCAGCGGAGGATCTTGAAGGTCTCCTCCAGCACGCGGGGCGGGGCGCAGCGGGCCAGCTCGCCGGCGTGCCGGCGCATCGCCTCGAACACCTCGGGCTCGATGGTGAAGCCGAGCCGGGCCGCGAACCGGATGGCGCGGAGCGCGCGCACCGGGTCCTCGCGCATGCGCACCTCGGGGTCGCCGATGGTGGACATGCGGCGGGCGTCGAGGTCGGCGCGGCCGCCGACGTAGTCGATGACCTCGCCGAGGAACGGGTCGTAGAAGAGGCCGTTCACGGTGAAGTCGCGCCGCCGGGCGTCCTCCTCGGCGGTGCCGAAGACGTTGTCGCGCGTGATGAGCAGGTCGGCGTCGGAGGGAACGTCGTCCCCCACGTCGACCGGGTTCTGCCGGAAGGTGGCGACCTCGATGATCTTCCCGTCGCGGAAGAAGACGTGGGCCAGCCGGAAGCGGCGCCCGATGAGCCGGCAGTTGCGGAAGATGGCGCGCACCTCGCCGGGGTGGGCGTCGGTGGCGAGGTCGAAGTCCTTGGGCGTGCGGCCGAGGAGCGCGTCGCGGACGCAGCCGCCGACGAAGTAGGCCTTGTGCCCGACCGAGCGGAGCCGCGCGATCACCTTCACCGCGTCGCGGTCGAGCCGGTCGAGCGGGATCTCCTGCTCCCGGTCCGGGCTGGGCATCTCCGGGTCGAGGGTGAGCCCCCTCGGCACGGACGGGCGGCGCTCCCCCTCCGGCTCGTGCCGGTCGCGGCGTCGGTGCTCCCGCGGCTCGCGGGGTGGGCGGGGCTCCCCGCGGGGCTCGCCGCGCGGGGCTCGGGACGGCTCGCGGGTGGCGGGAACCTCCCGGACCGCGGAGATCTCCCGGATGGCGGAGACCTCGCGGATGGCCGGCTTCTCCCCCCCCTCGCGGGTCTCGCCGGGTGCTCCACCCCGGCCGCGTCCGCGGCGGGACCGGCGGCGGCGCTTTCCGGGCGGACGGGTGCCGCTCGCTCCGCCCTCGGGCGTCGCTTCGCCGTGGCTCTGTTCGTGTCGGGGGTCCTGCGCCTGCTGCTGCTGGGGGTCTCGGTTCTGGATTTCTTCCATTTGTTCGCCGGAGTCGGGGGGCGCCTCGCCCGGGGCTCATCCACCGGGCCCGCGAGACGCACCTTCGCCGTCGGGCATTTCCTTTGTAGCGATTACTTATGCCGGGATACGCGCCGCGTCAACGTTCCTGGAACATCTCCACCTGCTCCGCCTCCAGGCCGAGCACATCCCGGACCGGGGCGAAGGAGCGCCTGTGGATGGGGCAGGCGCCTCGCTCCCGGAGCGCCGCGACGTGGTCCGGCGTCGGGTATCCCTTGTGCTTCGCGAAGCCGTAGCCCGGGTACTCCTCGTCCATCCGGGCCATGAGGGCATCGCGGGTGGTCTTCGCGAGGATGCTCGCCGCGGCGATGGTCAGCGAGAGGGCATCCCCGTGGACGATGCCGTCCTGGGGGATGTCCAGGTCCCGGATGCGCCGCGCGTCGATGAGCAGGTGCTCGGGACGCCGGTCGAGCCCGAGCACGGCCCGGCGCAGGGAGAGAATCCCGGCCCAGTAGATGTTGAGCCGGTCGATCTCCCCCACCTCGGCGCGCCCCACGGCCCAGCAGACGGCGTTCCGCTTGATGTCCTCGGCGAGCCGCTCCCGCTCCGCCGCGTCGAGTTGCTTCGAGTCGTCGACGCCGCGGGGGCGGTAGTCGCGCGGCAGGATGCAGGCCGCCGCCACCACCGGCCCGGCGAGCGGCGCCATGCCGGCCTCGTCCACCCCGGCGACGAGCGTCACGCCCCTCTCCCAGAGCCGGGTCTCGTGCTTCAGAAGATTTCGCAGCCGCTGACCCTCGGCCCGGTTGGCCTTCCGGCGGCGACGAACCGCCTCGAGGACGGATCGGGCCCCGGCGCGGGGATCGGCGGCGAGCGCGGCCTCGGCGGCGGCGGGGAGCGACCGCCCCTCGTCCAGGTAGCGGGCCCGGAGCTCGGCGAGGGAAGCGGCGGCCAGTTCTTCGGGGCGCATCGGGCTCGGATGGTAGCCCGCCGGGGCGCGCCCCGTCACGCCCGGCGGCCGGCGGCCGATCCCTGGCAGGCCGGGCAGAAGAACGTGGAGCGCTGGGCCTGGACGATGCGCCGGATCTCCGCCTTGCGGCAGCGCGGGCAGCGCTCCCCGGCCCGGGCGTAGACGCGGAACGGGTTCTCCGCGCCCGGCTCCTCGACGTAAGCGATCTCCGGGCCGTCCTGCATCTCGATCCCGCGCCGGAGCGAGGCGGCGATGGCCCGGCAGATCCCCCGGACCTCGGCGTCGGAGAGCGCTGCGCCGCGGCGCCGCGGGTCGATCCGGGCCGCGAAGAGGGACTCGCTCGCGTGGATGTTCCCGACGCCGGCGAGCACCGCCTGGTCGAGCAGCGCCACCTTCACCGCGCGCCGGGTGGCGCGGAGCCTGGCGGCGAGCCGTTCCGGGTCGATCCCGTCGTGGACCGGGTCGGGCCCGAGCGCCGCCACCTCGGGGAGCGCCGCGAAGTCGGCGCCCGGGACGATCCGCTGCCGCCCGAAGAGGCGGGGGTCGAGGTAGAGGAGCGCCTGGCCGTCGTCGAGCTCGAGCCGGACGCGGGCGTGGGGCGGCTCGGCGCCGGAGCCCTCCCGGAGCACCCACTTGCCGGTCATGCCGAGGTGGGACCAGAGGCCGATCGCGCGCTCGCGCCGGTCGGCCAGCGTGACGAGGAGGTGCTTGCCGCGCCGGTCCACCCGGACGAGCCGCGAACCGGCGAGGCTCCGCGCGAAGGAGGCCCGGTCCCCGGGGCGGAAGATGCGGGCCGCGCGGGGGTCGGTGGAGACGCGGGTGATCCGCCGTCCCTCGGCCCATCGCCGGAGGTTGCGGGCGGCGATCTCGACCTCGGGAAGCTCCGGCACCGCCTACTCCTTGCGCCGCTCGAAGGCGGCCACGAAGAAGCCGTCGGTCCCGTGGCGGTGGGGCCAGAGCCGGAGCTCGTTCCCGGCCACGCCGAGCTTGCCGGCCAGGGCGGCGCCGAGGGTCCGCTCGAGCGGCATGGGGGAGAAGCCGGGCAGCGCCGCCGCCGTGCTCGCCACCTCCTCGTTCTCGGCACGCGCCACCGAGCAGGTGGCGTAGACGAGCCGCCCACCGGGCTTCACGAGGCGGGAGAAGCGCCGGACGAGCGCCTGCTGGATCTTCGCGAACCGCTCCGGATCGGCGGGGCCGAGCCGCCAGCGGGCGTCGGGCTTGCGCCGCAGCGTGCCCAGGCCGCTGCAGGGGGCGTCGACGAGGACCACGTCGGCCTTCCCCTCCTCGCCCGCGAGCGCCTCGTCGGCCTCGGCGTCGGTGGCCGGGATGGCCTTCGTCCTCAGGTTGTCGACGCCGGCCCGGCGCGCCCGCCGGCGCGCCTCCTCGAGCCGGTCCCCGTCCACGTCGAGGGCGAGCAGCACGCCCCGGTTCCTCATCTCGGCCGCGAGCGCGAGGGTCTTGCCCCCGGCACCAGCGCAGGCGTCGACCACCTTCATCCCGGACCGGGCGCCGCAGGCGAGCGCGATGAGCTGGCTCCCCTCGTCCTGGATCTCGAAGAGGCCGCCCTTGAAGGCGTCGAGCCCGAAGGCGTTGGCGTGGCCGTCGAGGACGAGCCCCCAGGGGGAGAGCGGGGTGTCCTTCCCCTCGACCCCCTCCTGCTCGAGCTGGCGCGCCAGGTCGTCGCGGGTGGTCTTGAGGAGGTTCGTCCGCACGGTGAGGGGGGCGCGGACGTTCACCGCCGCGGCGAAGGCCCGGGCCTCGTCGAGCCCCATCTCGGCGGCGAGCCGCTCGGCCAGCCAGGCCGGGAGCGATCCCTCCACGCCGAGCCGGCGGATCGGGTCCTCGATGGCGGCGATGCGGGCCTCGGCCCCGGCGAGCGGCGCCAGGGTCCCCCGTTCCAGGCCGAGCCTCCGCTCCGCGGCATCGGCCGTGAGGGCCCCGGAGGCGGCCAGGGAGGCAGCATAGAGCTCCGCCGGGCCCGCGCGGTGCCCGAGCAGCCACTCGATGCGCCCCTGGGCGCGCAGGATGCCGTAGAGGGCCTCGGCGGCGGCACGCCGCTCCACCGAGTAGAGCCGCTTCTGCCGGCGCAGGACGGCCTCCAGGGCCCGGTCGGCGAGCCAGCCCTGCTCCCGCACCAGGCCGAGCACCTCGAGGACCGCCGCGTCGACGAGGTCGTCCCGGAGCGGGCGGCGCGCGAA
>JBAXVO010000191.1:0-6451 GCA_037129355.1 Deltaproteobacteria bacterium
GGACCCGGCGCGGCGAAACGCGCTCTCCGTGAAGATGGAGCTCCAGGCCGACTGCCTGGCCGGGGTCTGGGCCCACTCCGCCCAGGCGCGCCAGTTCCTCGATCCGGGCGACCTCGAGGCCGGCCTCCGGGCCGCGGCGGCGGTGGGGGACGACCGGCTCCAGCGAAACGCCACGGGCGGGGTCTCCCCGGAGAGCTTCACCCATGGGACGTCGGCCCAGCGCAGCCAGTGGTTCCGCCGAGGCCTGGAGAGCGGCCGGGTCGATGCCTGCGACACCTTCGGCGCCGCGCCGTAGGTGCTCGCCCGCCCGCGTTCCGTGGGCTACACTCAGCGTCCTCGTGGCCACCCCCCGTCGGAAATCGGCTGCGGCCGAGACGCGACTCCTCAAGCTCGCCACCTGGCTCGCCTCCCGCGGCGAGCCGGTGACCCGCGAGACCATCTACGAGGCCTTCCCGGGCGACTACGCCGGCGGGGACGCGGCGCGGGAGAAGAAGTGGACGCGCGACAAGACCGACCTGCGCCGCCTGGGCATCCCGCTCATCTTCGAGGAGGACGAGGGGAAGGAGGGCGCCTACCTGGTCGACTCGAACGCCTGCGTCCTGCCCAGGCTGGAGTTCTCCCCCGAGGAGGCGGCGGTGCTCTGGACCGCCGGGCAGGCGGCGCTCCGGACGCACGACCACCCCCTCGCCGAAGATCTGGAAACCGCGCTGCGCAAGCTCGCCGTCGGGGCCAAGGGGATGCCCCCCAGGGCCGCCCTCCTCGAGGCCGACTGGGGTGCGGGCCCGATGGAGTCGCCGGGAAAGCTGCTCGGGCGGCTCGCCGACGTGGTGGAGCGCCGGAAGCGATTGAAGATCGCCTACCGGAAGACCGACGGCTCGGTCACCGATCGGCTCGTCGACGTCTACGGCTACGCCTGGCGCCGCGGCCACTGGATCTTCGTGGGGCACTGCCACCTGCGCGGCGGCCTCCGGATGTTCTACCTCGACCGGGTCCGCTCCATGACCATCGCCCCGGCGCGCCCCCGGGGGCACGACTACGAGGTCCCGACCGACTTCGACCTGCGGTCCTGGTCCCGCCAGGAGACCTGGGAGTACTTCGAGCACGAACCCGTCGACGCCGTCGTCCGCTTCCGCGGCTCGCTCGCCACCATCGCGTCCCGGCTGCTGCCCCGCGCCTCGTTCACCCGGGAGCCGGACGGCTCGCGCCGCGCGCGGCTCGTGGTGCGCAACCTGGGCGGGCTGGTGAGGCAGGCGCTCGCCTGGGGGCCGGAGGCGGAACTGCTCGAGCCGGCCGAGGGCAGGACCATGGCCCGCGCCATCCTCTCCTCCCTGTCGGCGCGACTCGGCGAGGGGGTGCCCCGGTGACGAGCCCGGTCGGCCAGGTCCGCAAGATGCTCCTCCTCGTGCCCGAGGCCTGGCGCGCGGGGACGCGCGGCCTCCCCCTCGAGAAGGCCGTCCGGGTCACCGGCGCCCGCGGCCCCAAGGAGGTCGAGGCGATCGTCGCCGCGCTCGGCGACATGGAGTTCGGGCCGTCCCTCCCGGAGGCGATGCTCTCCGTCTCCGTCGAGGATGGGCGCGTCATCGTCGACCGCGCCATGCACCTCTCCTCCCCTCCTCCGCTCTCGCTGCGCGAGGGGGCCGCGCTGCTCGCCGCGCTCCGCCCGTTCGAGGGCAACGCCGGCCGGACCGTCGAGAGCGCCTCCCGGAAGCTCCGGCGCGCCGTTCCCGAGCCCTTCCGGGAGACGGCGGAGGCGCTGGCCCGGGCCATGGACTACCCGGTCGACCCGCCCGGCGAGTGGGCCGACGCGCTCGGCGGGGCCGTCGAGCGCCGCCTGGAGGTCGCGGTCGACTACCGCGCCGAGGCGTCGGGGACGGTGGCCCGGCGCACGCTGGAGCCGCGGGCGGTGTTCCACAAGGACGGTCACTGGTACCTGGCGGCCTGGAACGTGGCCAAGTCCGAGGAGCACCTCTACCGGCTCGACCGGATCGCCGGGGTGACGGTCGGGACCCGCTTCTTCGGCGAGCACAAGGGGCCGCCGCTCGACCGCTACCGCGCGCGCCACCTCTTCTTCCAGTCGGGGAGCGAGCGGGACGTCTCGGTCCGATTCACCGGCGAGGGGGCCCTGCTGGCGCTGGAGCAGTGGCCCGAGCGCGCGACCCGGAACGCGGACGGCTCGGTGACGGTGGTGGCCCGCCTCTCCCCCGGGAACTACCTGCTCGGCTGGGTCCTCGGCTACGGCGGACAGGCCGAGGTGTCCGACCCCCCCGACGTGCGGGAGCAGCTGCGCGGCCGGGTGGCGGAGCTCGAGCGGCTCTACGCCGGGTAGCGTGGATGCGCCTCCACCTCGTCGACGGGACCTTCGAGCTCTTCCGCGCCCACTTCTCGAAGCGCCCGGCGCGGCTTTCCCCGGATGGTCGCGACGTCAAGGCCACCCACGGGCTCGTGCAGTCGATGGGGGCGCTGCTGCGCGATCCCGCCGAGGCGGTCACCCACGTGGCCGTGGCCTTCGACAACCCGATCCGCTCGTTCCGCAACGACCTCTTCGCCGGCTACAAGACCGAGGAGGGGGTGCCGCCCGGGCTGCTCGCCCAGTTCGACGGTGCGGAGGAGGCGGTCCGGGCGCTCGGAATGACGGTCTGGTCGATGCGCGACTTCGAGGCGGACGACGCCCTCGCCACGGCGGCGACGCGATTCCAGGACCAGGTGGAGCAGGTCCGCATCCTCACGCCCGACAAGGACCTCGGGCAATGCATCTCCGGCCGCCGCGTGGTCCAGGTCGACCGGATCCGGGGCGTGGAGATCGACGAGGAGGCGCTGCGGGTCCGGCGCGGCGTCGGTCCCGGAAGCATCCCCGACCTCCTCGCGCTCGTGGGCGACGCGGCCGATGGGATCCCCGGGCTGCCCGGCTTCGGGGAGCGGACCGCGGCGGCGCTCCTGGCGCGCCACGTCCACCTCGAGTCCATCCCCTCCGACGGCGCGTCGTGGCCGGCGGGGATCCGCGGCGCCACCCGGCTCGCCGCCACGCTCTCCTCGGAGCGGGAGGCGGTCCTCCTCTACCGGCGCCTCGCCACGCTGGTGCGCGACGTCCCCATCGGCGAATCGCTCGACGACCTGCGTCGCTGACCTCGCAATTGTCCAGCGGATGAAAGGGTTTTTCGGCTCGAATGCGTGCCGGTGCACCAACGGGACGTGCGGGGACCCAGCCCCGGCGATAACGATCCCCGACCATGCGCTGGGCCTCCGCCCTCTCCCGCCGCCCCGACCCGTCCGGCGCCTTCGCCGAGGCGATCCAGTCGGTGGAGGCGGGTCTCGGCGGCGAGCGGCCCGACCTGCTCGTCGCCTTCGCCTCCCCCCACCACGAACAGGACTTCCAGTCCTTCGCCGGCCTCGCGGCAGGGCGACACCCGGGTGCCCTGCTCGTGGGCTGCACCGGCGGCGGCGTGATCGGAGACTCGCACGAGGTGGAGCACGGGCCGGCGCTCTCCCTCACCGGCGCCTGGCTCCCCGGCGTCGCCTGCAAGGGCTTCCACGTGGAGATCTCCTCGCTCCCGGACGCGGACACCGGGGCCGCCTCCTGGCACGCCCTCGCCGGTCTCGGGCCGCGCGCGCGCCCCAAGTTCATGCTCCTCGCCGACCCCTTCACGATGGACGCCGACGCGCTGGTCCGGGGGCTCGACCGCGCCTTCCCGCGCGCGCCCAAGTTCGGCGGCCTCGCCAGCGGCGGCCGGCGCGCGGGCGAGCACCGGCTCCTGCTCGGAGGGGAGGTCCACCGGAGCGGGGCGGTGGGCGTGGCCTTCTCCGGCGACCTCGAGGTGGACACCCTCATCGCCCAGGGCTGCCGACCCGTCGGCCCACCCATGCTGGTCACGCGGTGCCGCGGCGGCGTTCTCCAGGAACTCGACCGCGGCAAGCCGCTCGAGGTGCTGGCCGAGATCTACGCGGAGCTCCCGCCGGAGGACCAGGAGCTCATGCGCCACTCCCTCTTCCTCGGGCTCGACATGCGGGAGGAGCGGGTCGAGTACGATCCCGGCGAGCTGCTGGTGCGCAACATCGTGGGCGCCGACCCGGACACGGGGGCCCTCTCCGTGGGCGAGGTGCTCCACCCGGTGCAGGCCGTCCAGTTCGTGCTGCGCGACGCGGCGGCGGCGGCCCAGGATCTCCGGCGCATGCTCGGGGTGAGGCAGTCCACCGGCGCGCCGCGACCGGCGGGGGCGCTGCTCTTCTCCTGCACCGGGCGAGGTTCGGGCCTCTTCGGCCGTCCCGACCACGACACCGGGCTCTTCCAGGAGCTGCTCGGGCCCGCACCGCTCGGCGGGTTCTTCTGCAACGGCGAGATCGGCCCGGTCGGGGGGACCACCTTCCTCCACGGCTACACGAGCGCGTTCGCCCTGTTCCGCGGAACGAAGCGCTAGCTCGGCCTCGTCGCGCTCCGGGCGACGCCGAGCGCCCGGGCGATGAGCTCCCGGTGCCGGTCGTCCTGCTGGGCGAGTGACCCGAAGAGCTTCTGCACCTCGGGGTCCCCGCTGCTCGCCAGCTCCTCCGCGTGGACCGATCCGAAGCGCACCTCCATCTCCGCCAGCGACTGGAGCACCTCCCGGGCGTCGCTTGCGGCGTGGAGCTTCCGGAACGACACCTGCTTCTCGGCGATCTCGACGGACAGCGCATCCAGGTCCGCGCCGATGCGCTCGAGCACGCCGGAGGGCCAGGGAGCCTTGCCCGCATGGCGGTCGAGCAACCGGATGCGCATGGCGTGCTGCCCCTCCTCGGCGGCGAGCTGCCGGAAGAGATCCCGGAGGAACGGCTGGTGCTCGAAGGTGGCCGCCAGTCCCGCGTAGATGTCCTGCGCCTGGGATTCGATGCGGGTCGCGGCCCCCAGGATCTGCATCGCCGTCCTCGTCATGTCGGCACTCCCTGTCGCTTGGTGTTCCCTGACCGCCCCGGCCCGCGATCCTCGAGGAGGAACCTCCCGAGGGCCACGTCGTGTGCGAGGATGTGGTAGCGGAACCAGTCCGGAAGGCGGCTCGCCGCCCACTGGCGGAAGGCGGGGGTGACCCCGCCCCGATCCAGCTCGGCGTGGAAGCGCCGGGCGTCGCCGACGAAGAGCATGTGGGCCTCCTCGTGCCGCGCCCGGGAGGGGTAGCTCCAGCGCCGCATGAGCTCCTCCTCGTGTGCGAAGTGGTCGGCGATCGACGCGATCAGGCTGGCCATGGCGGGGCGGACCACCGCGACGTCGCCGGCGGCCACCAGGGAGACGAACTCCTCGATGGCTCCGCCGATCTCCTGGTGCTCCCCGTCCACGGGCGGGAATCCGGTCTCCATGTACATCCGTCGCACGCCCGGGTCGCCGCCCTCCGCCCCGGCGGCGGCCACCGCGGCCATGTCCACCCAGGCCTCGCCACACCGCACCTGGTTGCGCCCGGCGGCCTTGGCCGCGTAGAGCGCCTCGTCGGCGCGCTCGAGCAGGCTCTCCGCCGTGTCGTCGGGGCGCATCTCGGCGACCCCGAAGCTTCCGGTGACGGCGCCCGTGGGGCCGAGGTGGGTCACCTCCATCAGGGAGCGGAGCTTCTCGGCGAGCCGCGCCGCCCCGGCCGCGTCGGTCACCGAGGCGATGACGGCGAACTCCTCGCCTCCCCACCGGGCCACGAAGTCCGACTCGCGCACGCGGGTGGAGAGCAGGCGGGCCGTGGCGACGAGCACCTGGTCCCCGGCCGGGTGACCGTGCTGGTCGTTCACCCGCTTGAAGTGGTCCAGGTCGAGGATCACGATCGAGAGCGGATGGCGGAACCGCCGTGCCCGGGCGAACTCGCGGGACATCACCTCGTTGAATCCCTGCCGGTTCGCGATCCCGGTGAGCACGTCGGTGTCGGCCCGCCGGGCCATCTCGCGGGCGCGCCCCTCCGCCTCCTTCTGCTTCTGGGCCAGGCGGGACTCGGTGCCGAGGTGCCGCTGCGCGATCACGAAGGACGTGACGATCACGAGGCTGAGCAGCAGCGTGATGACGATGCCGAGGAGCCGGTTCGAGCCGCGGAGCGATTCCCTCCGGAACGTCACGACCGACCAGTCGAGCGCCGGAAGGGCGATGCGCACGGCCACGTGCCGGGCGCCGTCGACGCGAACCCAGTCCGTCCCCGTCCAGCCAGCGGCGACGAGCGGTGTCTGCCCCGAGTCGGCGCCTTCCGTCCCGGGCGGGGCCGGCCACATCCGTCGACCCTGGTAGTCGTCCACGCCGGTCACGAGCACGCGCCCGTCCGATCCGACCAGGAACGAGGTTCCCGTCCCCAGAGGCCCGAAGGATTCGGCGGAGAGCCGCTGTCTCACCACCACCACGCCGACGACGCTCCCGCCGGCGTCCAGGATCGGCTCGCTCGCGTAGAAGCCCGGCGTCTCGCTCGCCCTCCCCTTCCCCACGAATCGCCCCGGAACCCCGGCCAAGGCGTCCTGGAAGTAGGGA
>JBAXVO010000192.1:0-6384 GCA_037129355.1 Deltaproteobacteria bacterium
GGAAGTTGTAGAGCAGGAAGCCCGCGCTAGAGCCGGCGAGCGCGAGGAGGAGCCAGGTGCTCGTGCCGGCGCCGACGGCGCTGGCCACCGAGGCGAGCGCCAGGGAGGCGACGATGGCCTGCACGCCGGCGATCCCGTCGATCCCGTCCATGAAGTTGTAGAGGTTCGTGAGCCAGACGATCCAGAGCACGGCCAGCGCGGCCAGGACGGGCGCGGGAAGGAGTCCGCCGAGGACCCCGGCCGCGGCGGGAAGCCGGCTCCAGGCCGCCGCGACGACGACGATCGCCAGCACCGTCTGGACGCCCAGTCGAACGCGGGCAGGGAGGGACCTGAGGTCGTCGGCGAGTCCAAGCAACGCGATGCATCCCGCGGCGGCGAGCGGCACCGCGAGCGACCCCGGTGCGCGTCCCGTGATGAGCAGCCACGCGCCGACGGCCAGGACCGGAACCACCACCCCCACCCCGCCCAGGCGCGGCTTCGGCAGTCCGTGGGAACTCCGGTCGTTGGGGTGGTCGAGCAGCGCCCGCCGGTTCGCGAAGTCGCGAACCACCCGGACGAGGAGCGACGAGGCGACGGCGCAGGCGGCCACGAGGAGGAACTGGATCATCCCGCCCTCCCCTCCATCCACTGGACCGTCCGACGCATCCCCTCCTCGAGCCCGACCTCCGGTAAGAAGCCGGTGGCCTGGGCGAAGGGACGGCCGTCGAACCCGGCCGGCGAGGTCAGGGTCTCCACCTGCTCGGGAAGGCGGGTCGCCCGGCCGACGAGTGCCAGGGCCGCCTGGAGCGCGCGGGACGCGGCCAGGGCCGCACCCCGGGGGACGGAAACACTGGGCAGGCGTCGCCCTGCCGCCGCGTAGACCGCGGCGTGGATCTCACCGAGCGTCGTGACCGGGTCCGGCGCGGCCACGAAGGTCCCGCCGAGGCCACGCTCGGAAGCCGCCACGAGCGCCCGCGCCGCATCGTCGAGGTAGAGGCAACTCTTCGGCGTGGACGGGTCGCCGATGGGCCAGTACCGGCCGGTCCGGATGGCCGTGAGCATCCGCTCCATGTTGCCGTGGCCGTGTGGCCCGTAGAGGAGCGGGAAGCGCACGATCGCGTACCGGAGCCCCTTCTCCCCGAGGGCCCGGATCGCCTCCTCCGCGGCGGCCTTGCTCTTCCCGTACTCGGTCCCTGCCGAGACGGCGACCGTGCTCGTGAAGACGAGCGTCGCCCCGACCTCGAGGCAGGCCGCGGCGAGGCGCGCGGTCGCGTGGTGGTTCACCTCGTGGACCTGCCGGATCTCGTCGGGGGTACGGGGGAGGCGGTGGACGAAGGCGGCGAGATGGTAGACCACGTCGCCCGGGCGAACGATGTCGGCGAAGCGGGCGGTGACGACGTCACATCGAGGGAGGTCGAGTTCCATGACCTCGACCCCCGGGAAGCGTTCGCGGAGTAGTCCGACGAGCGCCCGGCCGAGCGCTCCGCCCGCCCCGGTGACGACGTTCCGGCTCTGTGACCTTCGCTCGCCGTCCATGGGCTCCCGCGCTGCGGTTCCTGTGTACCATCGCCCCGGACCGTCCTCCAGCACGGGCATTTCGCGTCCGGGCGCTTCCCGGCTAGCATCGCCCGGGAATGGGTTCCCCCACCGAGGTCGCGTGCCGGCTCTGCGGCAATCGGACCGGCAACCACCTGCATACCGCCCGTGAAATGATGAACGGGACGCGGGAGCCCTTCGAGTACGTCGAGTGCGGCGCCTGCCGGTGCCTCCACATCCGCGAGGTCCCCGCCAACCTGGGCGACCACTACGGGGAGGGCTACTACTCCCTCGGCGACGAGGTGGGTCACCTCGGATGGGCGGAGCGCATGCTCCGCCGGAGACGGGCCGCCCACCTGTTCGGACGCCTGGACCCGATCGGCTGGCTGGTTTCCCGCGTGATGGGCCCTGGTCACTACGCCGGCTGGTTCCGCCGGGCAGGCGTCGGCTTCGATTCGGCCATCGCCGACGTGGGGTGCGGCTCGGGTTCCCTCCTCCACCTCCTCCGGTCCGACGGCTTCCGGAACCTGACGGGCATCGACCCGTTCGTTCCCTCCCCCGTCCAGCTTCCCGGGCTCCGGATCGTCCGGTCGGAGCTCCCTGCGGTCAACGGGACCTTCGACCTGGTCATGGCCCACCATTCGCTGGAGCACGTCGCCGACCCGCTCCAGGCCCTGAGGGACATGCGGGCGCACCTGCGCCCCGGAGGGACGCTCCTCGTCCGCATCCCCATCGCCGGTTGCTGGGCGTGGCGCCACTACGGCGTCGACTGGGTCCAGCTCGACGCGCCCCGCCACCTCTGCATCCCCTCCGAGGAGGGCTTCCGGGCCCTGGCGGCGAAGGCCGGGCTCGAGATAACCCACTCCGAGTACGACTCCACCGCCCTCCAGTTCTGGGGGAGCGAGCAGTACCGGGAGGGCGTCCCCATGCACGCCCCGAACTCCTACTCGAGGAACCCGGAGGCGTCCCGGTTCGACGCGGCGGCCATCCGCGACTTCCAGGCCCGCGCCCGGCGACTCAACGAGCAGCGCGACGGCGACCAGGCCTGCTTCTTCCTGAGGAGCGCGGGATGACCGGCGACCGGTCCCTCCTCTCGCGCCTGCACCGGCTCGGCGGACTCGACTTCCACGTCCTCACCACGCTGCTCCTGCGATCCTGGCAGATCGTGGCGGGCGGGGTGATGATCCTCTTCCTCCCCGTCTGGCTCACCAAGGTCGCGCAGGGCTACTACTACACGTTCGCGAGCCTGGTGGCCCTGGCGGTCTTCTTCGAGCTCGGCCTCCACGTCGTGGTCACGCAGCTCGTCGGTCACGAACGGGCGCACCTCACATTCGGTCTGGATGGAGCGCTTTCGGGGGACCCCCGTCACCTCGACCGGCTGGCGTCGCTCGCCCGTCTCCTCCGTCGCTGGTACCGGGTGGCCTCCGCCCTCTTCTTCCTCGGCGTGGGAGCGGCTGGCCTGCTCTTCTTCTCCCGCAACCCGGCGCTCCCACCCCGGGAGTGGGTGGCCCCGTGGCTCTTGCTCGTGGCCGCGGCGTCCGGGATCCTCTACTTCAGCCCCATCCTGGCCTTCGTCGAGGGGCTGGGGCGGGTCGGGCAGGTCGCCCGGATGCGCGCCATCTTCTCGGTCCTGGGATACCTGGCGATGTGGACCGCCCTTTCTCTCGGGGGCAGCCTCTGGAGCGTCTGGATCCTTCCGGCGATCACCGTGGCCGGCACCGCCTACTGGCTCCTCCGTCACGACCGGGCCCTGCCCGGCCTCGCGGCACGCCCCGTGGCGCCCGCGACGGAGCGGATCCGCTGGCGCGAGGAGATCCTCCCCCTGCAGTGGCGCATCGGCGTCACCTGGGCGAGCAACTACGTCATCCTGAACCTGTTCACCCCGGTGATCTTCGCGCACCAGGGGGCCGTCGAGGCGGGCCGGGTCGGCCTCGCCTTCTCCGTCTTCAATGCCGTCCAGCTGCTGGGGATGAGCTGGATCCACGCGAGGACCCCGACCCTCACCGCCCTCGTCGCCTCCGGAGACCGGACCGCGCTCAACCGGACGTTCCGCGCGGCAACGGCGCGCTCGACCGTCTTCGTGCTCGCCGCCGCCACCGGGATCGTCCTCGCCGTGTGGGGCCTGCGCGTCCTGGGGCTCCCCATCGCCGCCCGCATCGCCGACCTCCCCGTCCTCGCCTGCATCGGCACGGTGTCGGTCGCGAACACCTTGATCTACGCGGCGTCGACCTACATGCGCGCCCACAAGCGGGAACCCACGCTGGTGACCTCGGCGGTGGGGGCCGTTCTCATCGGGAGCATGATCCTGCTGGTGACGCCGCACGGGATCCTGCCCGCGATGATCCTGTACGTCCTCGTCACCGTGGGTGTCCTGCTCACCTGGACGGGGCTCATCTTCCGCAAGCACTACCGGTGACGTCAGCGGCTCGTGCCACGGGCACGCACGCCAAGCGGGTGGGTCGCGGCAAGGAGCAGGCGGTCCGGTAGCCGGCGGCGCCCCTCGAGCGCGATCTGGACGGCGGAGATGCGCCGCGGAGGCGGGGGAGCCCCGGTGAGGAGAGCGGCCTCCCGGGCGACGAGGAGGATCTCGCTCACCCAGCGGCCATACGTCCCGTCGACGAGACGCCCCACCCGCCGCAGCCCCGCGCCGAGCCCGAAGTTCGCCCCCCACTCGTTCGAGCCATGCTGGCGGTACCTGAGCGACGGCCGGTCCGAGATGTGCCAGCCCATCCCGCTGGACCGGGCGATGGCGTAGACCAGCCAGTCGTGGAAGGCGAACCGCGATGCGCCGAGCTCCTCCCGCTCCAGGCACGTGCGCACCACCGTGGCGAGCTCCGGCGTGACGAGGAAAGTGCAACCGGGACCGGGGCTCTGGAACAGGTGGTCGTGCCGGCGCTGGGCACCCCCCTTCTCCACCACGCGCTCCCGCCCGTCCGACCAGAAGGCGAGCACCGAGGAGGAGACACCCCCCACCCGCTTCTCCCGGAGCAACTCGAGGTGGGTGGCCAGCTTCCAGTCGAACCAGACGTCGTCCTGGTCCGCAAAGGCGATGGCGTCGAACGGGGACAGGTCCACCTCGCGGAGCAGGTGGTAGAAGTTGGGCGCACCGCTGCCGAACCGTGTCGTGCGCGGCAGGATCTGGAGGCGGGGCTCGGCGATGGACAGACGCTGAAGCAGTTCCAGGGTGCCATCGGTCGAGCCGTCGTCGCTCGCGACGATGGTCACCGAGACGCCCTTCTGGTCGAGGATCGAGCGGACCTGCTCCTCGACGAGCCCCACCGCGTCGTGGGTGGCGAGGAGGACCGCGATGCTCGGCACTGGCGAGGTCATGCGTAGTACTCGTCGAGGCGCCCCTTGCCCGTCCGGCCGAGAAGGCCATCGAGGAGGCCGTGGGCGATGGCGCTCGCCCGGCGCCAGTCGTGCTTCCCCAGGCCGTGGACCAGCGCATCCTTCACCCCCCGGCCGGTCACGAGGAAGCCCGGGATCAGCCGGCGGTGAAGCGGGAGGTGGGACGAGAGGAACAGGAAGCTGTTCCGGGTCATGAAGTAGCTCCGGACGCACTCGTTCGAGGTGCCGTGCCGCTTGTGGCGCACCCGGGCGTCGTAGCACACGGCCACGCCATGCCCTCTCGCCCGGACGCGGAAGCAGTAGTCGGTGTCCTCCCAGTAGAGGAAGTACCGCTCGTCGAGGAGTCCGACGTCCCGGAGGACCTCGCCCCGGATGAGCATCGACGCGCCGATCACCTTGTCCACGCGGTCGAACCCTGTCTCCCGGAGGGGAACCCGGATGCCGTCGAAGCGGACCAGGTCCATCCGGATGCCCTCCTCCAGGATGGTCGTCCCGTCCTCGGCGTCGACGTTCACGGCCCCCACGATGCCCAGGTCCGGGTTCGACTCCAGCACCTCCCGCAGCCGCCGGAGGGTGTCCTTCTCCACGGTGACGTCGTTGTTGAGCAGCAGGACGGCGTCGGGACCCCTGGCCAGGGCGAGCCGGAGCGCCGCGTTGTTTCCTCCGGCGTACCCGAGGTTCTGCTCGAGCGCGAGCAGGGTGACGCCGGGGCCGTAGCGGGCGGTGCGAGCGCCGGACGGAAGCCCTGGGACGACCGCGTCCTCCTCGGGGGACGTGCCCGTCACGCTGGACAGGCCGGCGCGCAGCGCCGCCACCGACTCCGGGAGGGAACCGTTGTCGCAGACGATGACGTGGCAGTCGGGGTCGCCGCTCGAGAGCACGCTCCGCAGGCACGCCAGCGTGTCGGCGGGAGCGTTGTAGTCGAGGATGACGAGGTCGACCCGCATGCTCACGCCTCGGAGCCCATCCGTCGGGCCAACCAGGAGACCCCCAGCACCGAGACCAGGACGAAGAGCACGTTGGAGAACTCGTAGCTCACGCCGCTCGTGAGCGGGTAGAGCAGGAGAAGCATCCCCGAGTCCTTGAGCGCCGGATGGGCGAACTGCTGCGCCGCATACAGGATGCCCGCCACCGTCAGCACCAGGGTCACGAGGTTGAGGAAGAAGACCGGCTTTCCCCTCATCCAGGAGAGGGCGAGGGTGCCCGGCACCCCGGGCATGTGGTTCACGGTCTCGAGCTCGATTCCGGTCCTCGCGGCCACGAGGATCCGCTCCGGCGTCGTGGTGGGAAGGAAGCTCGAGTGGACCAGGCTCCCCAGGATCTGCCGCTGGAAGAAGGTGGCCTCCATCTCGGCGACCGCCCCCGTGAACTCAGCCGGCTCCTGCAGGATGTAGGCGGAGTCGGAGAAGCTGGAGAGGCGCCCGATGAGCTGGGCGAACACCAGGTCGGCGAGCGCCACCTCCTGCTCCACCTCGTCCCGCAGGCTTCCACGCAGTCCGTAGAGGAGGCCCGCCGTGACCG
>JBAXVO010000193.1:0-6379 GCA_037129355.1 Deltaproteobacteria bacterium
CTCCGCCGCTTCCCGCATCGATCACACGGTCCGGGGACTGCTCGACTTCGCCCGTCCCGCCTCGGTGGAGCTCGGCCCCGTCTCCATCCAGGCCGCGCTCGACGCGGCGCTCCAGCTCGCCCGGGTCCAGCCGCGGTTCCGCGAGATCGAGGTGTCGACCCGAGTCCACGACGACCTGCCGCGCGCCGTCGGGCGCGACCGGGAGCTGTGCCAGGTGTTCCTGAACCTCCTCCTGAACGCCGCCGACGCGATGGACGGCCGCGGAAGGATCGACGTGGACGCCGCGGCGACGGACGCGGCGATCGAGGTCACGATGGTCGACACGGGGCCCGGCATCGCCTCCGGCGACCTTCCCCGGGTCTTCGACCCCTTCTTCTCCACCAAGGCGCCGGGAGCCGGCAGTGGCCTGGGGCTCGCCATCGTCCATTCCATCGTCGAGTCGTTCGGGGCGACCATCGACGCCGGCAACTCCACGGGCGGGGGCGCCGCCTTCCGGCTGCGGCTGCGCCGCGCCGCGCCCTGATCCGGAAAGCGCATGTCCGAAACGGCGAGATCACGGGGATTCCGGGGGGCCGCCGCCGCGCTCGGCTTCCTCCTCGTGCTCGGGCTCGCGGCCTGGATCCGCGTCGCGCAGTTCGCGGACCCCCTCGCCGGCGGCGAGCTCATCGCCCTCGACGGGGACTGCCACTACCACGTGCGCCGGATCGAGGCGGCGCTCCAGGGGGGCATCCCCACCTTCGACCCGCTCATGAACTGGCCGCCGGGGGGCATCGCCCACTGGGCCGATGGATTCGATCTCCTCGGCGCCTGGTTCGCCACCATCGCCGGAGGGGGGCGGAGCAACCCGGGGACCCACGTCGCCGTCTTCCTCTGGCCGGTGGTCCTCGGCATCCTCGCCGTCTGGGCCACCATCGACCTGGCCAGGCGGCTCGTCCCCCGGCGGGACCGAGCGTCGCCGCTCGCGGCGGGGCTCGTCGCCGCCTTCGTCCCCTACTTCGTGGATGCGTCGACCATCGGCCGCGTCGACCACCACGTCGCCGAGGCGCTGTCGATCCTGGTCCTCCTCTCCTGGTCGCTCCGCCGCTTCCCGGTGGAGGGCGAGGACCTCCCCGGGATCGCCTGGGAGGCGGTCGGTGGGGTCGCCGTCTGGATGGCCCTCTGGGTCTTCTCGGGCGGCGAGTTCTACGTCGCCCTGGCGGCGGTTCCGCTCGGGGTGGCGGCGCTCGCGTCGGGTGGCGGGAACCGGATCGTCGGGAGCGGCGCCCCGGCGCTGGTCGGGGGGGCGATCCTCGGGGCGGTCGCGAGCGTTCCCTCCATGCGCGTCCACGGACGGCTCCTCTCGTTCGTCTTCCCCTCGCTGATGCAGCCGATCCTGGTCGCGCTCGCCGGGCTGGCCCTCGGCGCCGCGGTCATGGCCGGAGGGCGATCCGGGTCCCCGGGCGGCTGGCGCCGACCCCTGGTGCGGCTGGCGGCGGCGCTCGGCGTCCTCGTGGTGACGCTCGCCGTCGTGCCGGGGCTGTGGCGGGAGGTCCGGGCGGCGATCGAGGGATGGGTGCTCCACCGCGACCCGTGGATCGCCAGCATCGCCGAGTTCCAGCCCCTCTTCTGGAACAGGGACACGGGTCGCTGGTCGATGGTCCACGTCGACTCGCTCCTCGGCCCGGTCGGCGTCCTCGGGGCCGTGGCGCTTCCGCTCGGCGCATGGGTGGCCTGGCGCCACTCCCCGGCGCGGGCCGCCTCGTTCGCGATGGCGGCCACCGTCCTCTCGGCGATGGCGGTGCTGCAGATCCGGTTCGTGCGGATCGTCGTCCCGGTGCTCGCCATCGCCATCGCGCTCTCCCTGCGCGGCCTGGGGAACCTGCTCGCCCGCCTCCCCGTCGCGGGGCGCCTCGCGGGCGCCACGCCGCTCCTGGGCGCCGTGGTCATCGTCCTCTCGAGCCGTGAGCTCCGGTCCCAGGTTCACGTGGGGTCTGCCCGGGAGGTCCCGGCCTTCGCCCAGGCCGTCCTCGACCTGAAGCTCGACCGCCCGCCCGTCCACGGGCGGCGGGAGGGGATCCTCGTGCCCTGGGACACCGGGCACGCGGCCATGCAGCTGTCCGGCAGGCCGGTGGCCTCGAACGGATTCGGGTCGTACATGGACCCGGAGTCCTTCGCCGAGGTGCGGGACGCGTTCCAGGGGAAGGAGCGCCGCCTCGTCGCGACGATGGAGAAGCACGACCTCGGCCACGTCATCGGGGGCGGCTTCGTCCTCTCCAAGCACCTCGCCATGCCCTCCGACGAGGGGCCGGTGGCCGGGGATCCGCCCGCGCTGAACGTGAAGTTCATGAGGCGGACCCCGATGTCGCAGCTCCTCATCGCCGGCTCGGGGCTCCCCGCCGCCCAGCTGCCGCACCTGGAGCGGCTCATGCCCGTCCGGGCCAGCCAGGCGGTCGCCGGCGGGCTGAGCTTCCCGCTGCCGATCGTCTGGACCTACGAGCTCGTGCCCGGCGCGCGGATCACCGGGCAGGCCGCGCCCGGCACCATGGTGGTCGGGGAGATCGGTCTCGAGGAGTGGGGCAGGGCCCACCGGTACCGCGCCTGGACGGTGGCGGGCCAGGACGGGCGCTCCGTCCTCGCGGTGGCCCTTCCGAGCGGTTTCCTGACCCACACCATCCGCACCGCGCCGACCTGGCGCATCACCGCGGGCGACGCACCGCCGGTCGACCTCGCCGTGCCCGAGGAGGCCGTGCGGGAGGGGCGGGAGATCGCCGTTCCCTGATAGGCTCGCGCCGTGGCCTTCCAGAACGTCCTCGTGGTCGACGACGAAGAGTCGATGCGCCACCTGCTCACCGTGATCCTCACCGATCGCGGATATGACGTCCGGGCGGTCGGCAACGGAGAGGACGCGCTGCGCGAGCTCTCGGCCCGGGAGTACGACCTCGTGCTCTCCGACGTCCGCATGCCCCGGATGGACGGCCTCACGCTGGTCCGCCGGGCGCTCGAGCTCCACCCGGCCATCACCTTCATCGTGATGAGTGCCTACGGCACCCACGACACCGCCATCGAGGCGATGAAGGCCGGGGCCTACGACTACGTCTCGAAGCCCTTCAAGCCCGACGAGGTCCTGCTCGTCCTCCGCAAGGCCGAGGAACGGCTCCGCCTCTCCCGGGAGAACCGTCGCCTGCGCTCGGAGCTCTCGGCCGGTTTTCGCCTCGACAATTTCGTGGGCGGGTCGCCGCCGGTCGAGGAACTCCTCCGGCAGGTCCGGAAGGTGGCGCCGACCCGGGCCACGGTGCTCGTCACCGGGGAGTCGGGCACCGGCAAGGAGCTCGTGGCCCGCGCCATCCACGACCTCTCGCCCCGGTCGGCGATGCCCTTCGTGGCGGTCAACTGCGGGGCCATCCCCGCCGAGCTCATCGAGTCGGAGGTCTTCGGCCACGTGCGCGGCGCCTTCACCGATGCCAGCCGCGACAAGAAGGGGCTGGCGGCCGAGGCCGACGGCGGGACGCTCTTCCTCGACGAGATCGGCGAGCTGCCCCTTCAACTTCAAGTGAAGCTCCTGCGCTTCCTCGAGGACGGCCAGGTCCGGCGGGTGGGCGACACGCGGTCCGAGCGCGTGGACGTCCGGCTGGTGGCGGCGACGGCGCGCGACCTCTCCCGTGCGACGAAGGAGGGGCTCTTCCGGGAGGACCTGTACTACCGGCTCAACGTGGTGAACCTCCGGCTGCCGTCGCTCCGGGATCGGCCCGAGGACGTGCCGGCCCTGGTGGACCACTTCCTGGCCAAGCACCGGCGCCTCCGCCCCGACGCACCCCTCCGGGGGGTCTCCCCCGAGGCGCTCGAGCTGCTCCGGGCCTACCGCTGGCCCGGCAACGTCAGGGAGCTCGAGCACGCCATCGAGCGGGCGGTGGTCCTGGCCGACGGCCCCACCATCCAGGAGTCCGACCTCCCCGACGACGTCCGGGCGGGACCCGGACGGGTAGCCCCCGTTCCCCAGATGGGTGCCGACCTGTCGGTGAAGCGGGCCTTCCGCAGCCTGGAGGAGCAGCTCATCCGGGAGGCGCTCGAGCGGACGGGCGGGAACCGGACGCGGGCCGCCGACCTCCTCGACCTCTCGTACCGGGCACTCCTCTACAAGATCAAGGAGTACGGTATCGACCGATGACGGCTCGTTTTTCTTGCAACCCCCGGTGGATGTGGGCGTCGAAACGACACCGGCTCCCTGCAGGTTTCTTGATTCGGACTGGAAGTCCAGCGTACCGTGACCCAACGATGCCCGTCCGTGGCACACCAGTCTCGTTGCGCCGTTCCCTGACCCAGTCGGAACCGGCCCGCAACGCAAGCCGGAAGAGGTTCTAGGGGGAATCTGATGGCGAAGAACAAGCTGGCCCTCGGCCTCGACATCGGCTCCTCGAGCGTCAAGCTCGTACACCTCAGGGAGGGGAAGCGAGGCTACACCCTGCTCGCATGGGGCGAGGCGCCGCTGCCCGCCGAGGCCGTCGTCGACAACCAGCTCATGAACTCCTCGGCCATCGTCGAGGCGATCCGCGAGCTGGTGGCCCAGCAGCGGGTGAAGGTGAAGGACGTGGCCATCGGGGTCCGCGGCCACTCGGTCATCATCAAGCGCATCTCCATGCCGGTGATGTCCCAGGAGGACCTCGACGAGTCCATCCAGTGGGAGGCGGAGCAGTACATCCCCTTCGACGTGAAGGACGTGAACATCGACACCCAGATCCTCACGCCCCAGGGGGACGCGGCGGGTCAGATGGACGTCCTGCTGGTGGCCGCCAAGAAGGACATGATCAACGACTTCACGTCGGTCTGCGCCGAGGCCGGCCTGACGGCGACGGTCGTCGACGTGGACGCCTTCGCGGTGCAGAACGCCTTCGAGGCCAACTATCCCCAGATTCCCGGCCAGCCCGTCGTCCTCATCAACGTCGGCGCCGCCGTCACCAACATCAACATCGTGAACAACGGGCTCGCGACCTTCACCCGCGACATCACCGTGGGTGGAAACGCCTTCACCGAGGAGATCCAGAAGCAGCTCAACATCTCCGCCGAGGAGGCCGAGGCCCTCAAGGTGGGCGGCCACGGGGAGACCGACGCGGTCGTGCCGCAGGAGGTCGAGCGGGTCATCCAGGGTGTCGCCGACCAGATGGGCGGCGAGATCCAGCGTTCCCTCGACTTCCACGCCGCCACCGCCCCCGACGTCCACCCCGTCCGGGTCTACCTCTCGGGCGGCACGGCGCGGATCCCGGCCCTCTTCAAGGTCATCGAGCAGCGGGCCGGGGTGCCCGTGGAGATCCTGAACCCCTTCAAGAACATCGAGGTCGACAACCGCAAGTTCGACCCGGCCGTGATCATGAACGCAGCGCCCGCTGCGGCGGTGGCCGTGGGCCTCGCCCTCCGCCGCCCCGGAGACAAGTAGCCATGATCCGCATCAACCTGCTGCCCGTCCGGGTCTCGAAGAAGAAGGTCGCTGGGAGGCAGCAGATCCTCCTCCTGGCCCTCATCGTCGTCCTGGCCGTCGTCGCCAACTGGGTCTGGTCCTCCTCCCGGGCCGCGGACCTGGCGGCGCGCGAGTCGAAGCTGCGCCGCACCAAGGACGAGATCGCGCAGCTCGACCGGATCATCGGCGAGGTGAAGGACATCAAGGCCCAGCAGGCCGCCCTGAAGGAGAAGCTCGACGCGCTCGAGCGGCTCAAGGCCGGCCGCTCCGGCCCGGTGAAGCTGCTCGACACCCTCGCCCAGGTCATCCCGCCGCGCCTGGAGATCAAGAAGATGGAGGAGAAGGGGGGGGTCGTCACCTTCGATGGCTCGAGCGCCACCATCGACGACGTCTCCGCCTTCATGTCGGCGCTGAGCCAGACCCCGTACTTCTCCAAGGTCGAGCTCAAGAAGACCACCGCGGTGAACCGGGGCGGCATGCGCATCGTCGACTTCACGGTCAGCGCGCAGGCCAACTACACGCCCGTGGCGGCCACCGCGCCGGGGAAGAGGTGACGGCCATGGACCGGATCCTCGACGCGATCGCGAAGGCGCCCATGACGGCCAAGGCCGGCGTGGTCGCGGCCATCGTCGTCCTGCTCACCGTCGTCAACTACTTCGCCTTCTCCGTCCCCACCTTCGGGAGCTCGATCTCCGAGGTCGAGCAGCGCATCACCCGGGCCGACGGGGAGCAGCGGAAGCTCGACAACGACCTGATCGAGAAGACCGCCATCGCCAACAACCTGAACCAGTTCCGGCGGGAGAAGGAACTGCTCGAGGCCCGCCTGCAGGAGGCCCTGGCCGAGCTGCCCGAGCAGAAGAAGATCGACGAGCTCCTCCAGCTCTTCCAGGAGCGGGCGCGCAAGGCCGGCCTGGAGATCGCCAGCATCGAGCCGATGCCCGAGGTGAACGA
>JBAXVO010000194.1:0-6353 GCA_037129355.1 Deltaproteobacteria bacterium
GCCCTTCCACCTGGACGACCTCTGGAAGACCGTGAAGGACGCCCTCGCCCACTAGGCGACGACGGGCTACTTCTTCTTCAGCCCCGCCCACCCGAAGTAGAGCTCCGCGACCGCGCACATGTCGTCGCCGCCGTGGCCGCCCTGGATGGCGTCCGCGAAGAGCCCCCGCACCGCGGCGTTCACCGGCATCTTCGCGCCCTGGTCGGAGGCCGCCTCCTGCGCCAGCCGCTGGTCCTTCTCGGCGAGCGAGATGGCGAAGCGGGGCGCCCAGTCGCGGGCCAGGATCTGCTCCCCCTTCATCAGGAAGAACGGCGAGTGGAAGCTGGAGGCCTGCAGGGTCTCCACCACCTTGGCGACGTCGAGGCCACCGGAGGCGCCGAGCGCCAGTCCCTCGGCGTAGGCCGCCATCATGGCGCCACCCACCGAGTTCACCACCAGTTTCATGAGGGCCGCGTGCGGCGCGCTCTCCAGCTCGATGACCCGCGCCGAGATGGCGCGCAGCGCCGGGCGGGCCTTCTCGCGGGCCTCGGTGGGGCCGCCGGCGACGATGGTGAGCTGGGCCTTCTCGGCGGCCGTCTTGGAGCCGAGCAGGGGAGCGGCGACGAAGGAGGCGCCGCGGGCGCGCACCTTCTCCTCGACCGCCTTGGCGCAGCGCACGCCGGCGGTGGAGACGTCGACGAGCACCGTGCCCGCGCCGAGCCCGGCCAGCGCGCCGTCCGGTCCCTCCAGCGCCGCGTCGACGGCCTTCTCGTCGGACAGGCAGAGGAAGACGAGGTCCTGGCCCGCCGCCGCTTCCCGGGGAGTGGGCGCGCTCTTCGCGCCCTTCTTCACCAGGAGCTCCGCCTTCGCGGCGGTGCGGTTCCAGACGGTGACGGTGTGGCCGGACTTGCGGAGGTTGTTGGCCATGGGCGCGCCCATGGTCCCCGTTCCGAGAAAGCCGATCTTCATGGTGCGACCCTTGTAGCCCAAGGAGGCGGGGCGTGAAAGGGTGATCCGACGCGCACCGGAGGGGCGAAAGCCCTGGCGTGGCGCGGCGCGCCATGCGACGCTGGCCGGCCGGATCGACGAACGCAGGGAGGTCGGAAAGTCCAGATGGAATCGAGGGATGTCGTCGTCGTCGGGGGTGGGGTGAGCGGCCTGTCGTTCGCCTGGAACGCGGCCCGGGCGGGACGGAAGGTGCTGGTCCTGGAGGGAAGCGAGCGGCTGGGCGGATGCCTCGACTCGCGCCGGACCCCCGCCGGCTACTGGTACGAGCTCGGCGCGCACACCTGCTACAACTCCTACGCCGGGCTGCTCGAGATCATCGAGGGGACGGGGCTCGAGGACCGGATCGTCCCGCGCGGCGAGGCCCGGAAGCGCTTCGCCTTCCTGCGCGACGGCGCCATCGACATGCTGGGCCCGATCTCGGTCCTCCTGCGCTTCGACAAGGGCGAGCTCTTGCGCAACGTGTTCCGCGGGATGCGCGCGTCCAAGGAGGGCGCCACCACCTGCGGCTGGTACTCGGGCGTGGTGGGCAAGCGGAACTACTCCCGCATCCTGGCCCCGTTCCTCTCGGCCGTGCCCTCGCAGAACGTCGACTCCTTCCCGGCCGCCGGCCCGGGCTCGCTCTTCAAGAAGCGGCCGCGGCGCAAGGACGTGGTGAAGAGCTTCACGCTCGACGGCGGGCTGGCCTCGGTGGCCGCGGCGGTGGCCGCCGTGCCCGGCATCGAGACCGTCACCGGGGCGGTGGTGCGGGAGGTGCGCCGACGCGGCGAGGGGTTCGAGGTGCACCTCGCCGACGGGCGTTCCTTCGACGCTCCGGTGGTGTCGGTGGCGGTCCCTCCCTCCATGGCGGCGGCGCAGCTCCGCGCGGACTTCCCCGACCTCGCCTCCGAGCTGGCGCGGATCGGGATGGCGGCCACCGAGAGCGTGGGCGTGGTGGTCCGGCGCGACCGGCTGAAGCTGCCGGAGATGGCCTTCCTCGTCCCCGCCGAGGACATCTTCTGGTCGGCGGTGACCCGCGACCCGGTCCCCGATCCGGAGTGGCGCGCCTTCGCCTTCCACTTCCGGACCGGCCGCACCGAGGAGGAGCGACTGGGCCGGATCGCCGCGCTGCTCCAGGTGGCGCGCTCCGACTTCGAGGAGGTCACCCGCCGGATGACGCTCCTGCCCTCGCCCGCCCTGGGCCACGACCGGGTGGTGGGGGAGCTCGACCGCATGCTCTCCGGGTCGCGCCTGGCCCTCACCGGGAACTACTTCGACGGGCTCGCCATCGAGGACTGCGTGCAGCGGTCCCGGGGCGAGTGGGCCCGGGTCGCCACAGGCTAGGCCTCGAACAGCCCGGCCAGCCGCCCGGAGAGGGCGCCGGCGCCGCGCCCGCGCGAGGGGGCCACGAAGACCGTGTCGTCCCCGGCGATGGTGCCGAGCACGCCGGGGAGCCGGGCCAGGTCGATGGCCCGGGCCACCGCCGGCGCGCTGCCGGGCAAGGTCCGGATCACCACCAGCGAGCCGTTGGTCGCCACCTCCGAGACCAGGCCGGAGACGGCGGCGGCCACCGTCGCCGGGGCCCCGTCGCCGATCTCGTAGTAGGAGCCGTCCGGGCGGGACACGCGGCGCGCCGAGAGGCGCGCCAGGTCCCGGGAGAGGGTGGCCTGGGTGGTCTGGAAGCCCTCCTCCCGCAGCGCGGCGATGAGCTCCTCCTGGGTGGAGACCCGGCCGGCCCGAAGGATGCGCGCCACCGCGTCGCGACGCCGCCTGGCCTCGGGTGCGCTCATCGGTAGATCAGGGTTCCCACGCCGCGGTCGGTGAAGAGCTCGGCGATGACGGTGTGGGGGACGCGGCCGTCGAGGACGTGGACCCGCTCCACGCCGCCGGCCAGCGCCCGCAGGATGGCGCGCGCCTTGTGCTTCATGCCGCCGGTGATGGCGCCCGCCTCGATGCGCTTCTCCAGGTCCGGGCCGGAGATCTGCCGCACCATCCCGCCGTCGGGCGCCGACTCGAGGATGCCCGGGACGTCGGTGAGGTAGATGAGCTTCTTCGCCCCCAGCGCCACCGCCACCGCCGCGGCCACGTCGTCGGCGTTCACCGAGAGTCCGCCTCCGTCCTCGGCGCTTCCGATGGGGGAGATGACCGGCACGTAGCTCGACTTGAGGAGCATCTTCAGGAAGTCCTTGTTCACCTCGACGACCTCGCCGACGTGCCCCAGGTCCCGGCCGCTCTCGTGGATGATCTTGCGGGCCCGCAACAGCTGCCCGTCCTTGCCGGAGAGCCCCACCGCCGAGGCGTTGCGCGCGTTGAGCAGGGCCACCAGCTCCTGGTTCACCTTGCCGGTGAGCACCATCTCCACCACCGGCAGCGAGGTGGCGTCGGTGATGCGCAGGCCGTCCACGAACTCGGAGCGCTCGCCCAGCCGCTCCATGGTGCGGGTCACCTCCTGGGCGCCCCCGTGGACCACCACCGGCTTCAGCCCGACCTGCTTGAGCAGGGCCACGTCCTCGGCGAAGGCCTCCTTGAGGGACTCCTTCACCATGGCGGCGCCACCGTACTTGATGACCGCCACCTGGCCGGAGAAGGCGGCGATGTACTTCAGGGCCTCGGCCAGCAGCGCCCGCTTGAAGGCCGGCGAGTAGTTGGCCACGTGGTCCTCGCGGGCCACCCCGCCGTCGGGCTTCTGCACGATCTGGGAGGAGTAGTCGGCGTTGATCTTCACGTAGTCGTAGGAGAGGTCGCACCCCCAGGCGGTGGCGGCCACGTCGCCGTCGGCCAGCTCGACCCGCAGGTCGACGGAGGGCTCGCGCATCCGGACCTTGAGGGCGTCGCGGTCGAACTCGGTGGGGGTGCCGCCCGCGAAGACGGCCACTCCCTGCAGCGACACCCGGGCCTTGTAGGGATCGATGAGCCAGCCGCGGGTCCCGGCCCGTGCGCCCACCGTGGCCAGCACGCGCCCCCAGTTGGGGTCGGCGCCGAAGAGGGCGGCCTTCACGAGGGGTGAATTGGCGATGGAGCGGGCCACGTCGCGGGCGGCGGCGTCGGACGGGGCCCCGGTCACCACCACCTCGAGGAGCCGGGTGGCCCCCTCGCCGTCGGCGGCCATGGCCCGGGTCATCTCCCGGAAGAGGTCGGTGATGGCCGTCTCCAGGATCTCCTGATCGGGCCCGGACTCGCTGATGCGGGCGTTGCCGGCCAGGCCGTTGGCCAGCGCGATGAGCGTGTCGTTGGTGGACATGTCGCCGTCCACGGTGAGCATCTCGAAGGTGCGCTTCACCGCGCGGCCGAGCACCTCCTGGAGGACCTTCGGCGTCACCGACACGTCGGTGACCACCACGCAGATCATGGTGGCGAGCTGCGGCGCCAGCATGCCCGAGCCCTTGGCGATGCAGGACACGGTGGCGGCCTTCCCGCCCACCACCACCTCGCGCGACGCCATCTTGGGGCGCGTGTCGGTGGTCATGATGGCCTCGGCCGCGTGGTCGGCGCGGGCGCCCAGCTGCTCCACCAGGGCCGGCATCGCGTCGACGATCTTCTGGGTCGGCAGCCGGACGCCGATGACCCCGGTCGAGGCGGTGAGGACGGCGCGCTTCTGGACGCCCAGCGCGTCGGCCACCGCGCCGCGCAGCGTCGCCACGTCCTCGAGGCCGCGGGGGCCGGTCAGGGCGTTGGCGTTGCCGCTGTTCACCAGCACGGCCCGCATGCCCTCGGCGGGGACCCGGTCGCGGGCGTCGTTGACCGGCGCGGCCGCGGCCTTGTTCACGGTGAAGAGGCCGGCCGCGGCGGCCGGGACGTCGGAGACCACGAGCGCCACGTCGCGCCGCTGGGGCTTGATGCCCACCGCGACGCCGCCGAACCGGAAGCCCTTCGGGATCTTCAAGGCTAGCCCCCCTGGAGATCGAGCCCGAGGGTCTCGTCCCATCCCTGCGTCGCGTTGTAGGCCTGGACCGCCTGGCCGGCGGCCCCCTTCACCAGGTTGTCGATGGCCGAGACCGCGATCACGAGCCCGGTGCGCGTGTCGAGCGTGGCGCCGAGGTGGCAGCGGTTGGTCCGGGTGACGTCCTTCACGGCGACCTGGTCCGGCTTCATGACCCGCACGAAGGGCTCGGAGCCGTAGGCTTGGTCGAGCGCCCCGCGCAGGGCGGCCTCGGTGGCGCCGGGCGCGGCGCGCAGGGCGCAGGTGGCCAGGATCCCCCGCCGGAGCGGGACGAGGTGGGGCGTGAAGGAGATGGGGCCCACGCCGCCGGCGAAGCGCCCCACCGTCTGCTCGATCTCGGGGACGTGCTGGTGGCGGCCGATGCGGTAGGCGCGCAGGTCCTCGTCCACCTCGCAGAAGGAGTAGTCCTCGCTGGCCTTGCGGCCGGCGCCGGAGACGCCGCTCATGGCGGAGACCGCGATGCCCTCCCGGGCGGCCAGCCCGGAGCGCACCAGCGGCGAGAGCGCCAGCGCGATGGCGGTGGCGTAGCAGCCGGGGTTGGTGACGAAGCGGGCCCCGCGGAGCGCCGCGCGATCGAGCTCGGGGAGGCCGTAGCGGGCCTCGGCGAGCAGCGGCACGGCCGAGTGGGTGAAGCCGTACCAGGTGGGGTAGGCGGCCGGGTCGTGGAGCCGGAAGGCGCCGGACAGGTCCACCACGGCCACGCCCCGGGCGTGCAGCACCGGCCCGAGCGCCAGCGAGACCTCGGCCGGCGTGGCCAGGAAGGCGACGTCGGCGGCGAGCTCGGCGGCGGCCGCCTGGGGCAGGTAGCGCAGGGCGGCCGACGGGCCGGAGAGGGCGACCCGCGATCCCACCGCCTCGTCGGCCCAGCGGTCGGAGTAGAGGGACGAGAGCTGGAGCCAGGGGTGGCGGGCGACGATGCGGGTGAGCTCGAGGCCGGAGTAGCCCGAGGCGCCGACGACGGCGACGGTTCGCGTATGCATGGAGTTGCATGAATATGCAACTCGGGGCGGCCGGTCAACTGGGCGGGGCCGGGCGGGGCCGGGAACGAAGAGGGCGGCGGACCTTGCGGCCCGCCGCCCCGGAAAAAACCTGGTGCCCAGGAGAGGACTCGAACCTCCATGGCCTTTCAGCCGCTAGACCCTGAATCTAGTGCGTCTACCAATTTCGCCACCTGGGCAGAGGTGGGCCCCTCATTAGCGGGCAGGGCTGCCCCGTGTCAACGCCATTCGGGGACGTTAGGATTCACGGCACATGACGCTCGCCACCACGCTGCTCGTCGCCTCCCTTCTCGCCGCTCCGCCGGACGCCGCCACCGCCGCCCCGGCCACCGCTGCCCCCGCCGTGCCGCCGCCGATCACGCTGCTCGGCGCAGGGGCGCTCGGTCCGGGCGGGGCCGCGGTGATGGGGGAGGTGGGCTTCCCCTACCTCCAGGTCACCTACGCGCAGTCGG
>JBAXVO010000195.1:0-6343 GCA_037129355.1 Deltaproteobacteria bacterium
TCGAACGAGTCCGCGTTCGGCGGCAAGGTGTGCCTGCTCAAGAACATCATGGGACTGTGGCTGACCCAGGAGTCCAAACTCACCTGGGAACGCGAGTCGGGACCCCTCGATTGGGCCGACCTGTACCGTCAGGCGGCCGAGGCCCCGGCGTTCCAGGCGTGGGTCGATCCCGACGACGCCCTGTCCGTCGCCCCGGGAAACATGCCCGAGCGCACCGTCGACGAGCCCTTCCGCGGCCCCGGCCCCACCGGCGGATAGGACGGAGCGATCATGGCCAAGGACACCGACAACCTCCTCGTCGTGCCCCCCGCCCCGGCGGAGAGCCCCCTCGACGCGCCCTTCCCGGCGAAGCGGATGCTCGTCAACCTGGGCCCCAGCCACCCCGCCATGCACGGCACGGTGCGCGCGGTGGTCGAGCTCGACGGCGAGACCATCCACGGGATGAAGCTCGACATCGGCTTCCTCCACCGCGGCTTCGAGAAGTCCTGCGAGAACGTCACCTGGACGCAGGTCTTCCCGTACACCGACCGGCTCAACTACGTCTCGTCGATCATGAACAACGTCGGGTACGCGATGGCCGTGGAGAAGCTCTGCGACCTCGAGATCCCCGACCGCGCCAAGTACCTGCGGGTCATCACCTCCGAGCTTCACCGGATGTGCGACCACCTCACGCTGGTCTCGGCCATGGGGCTCGAGCTCGGCGCCATGACCGTGCTCATCTACGGGATGGAGGCCCGCGACCTCATCTGGGACCGGCTCACCGAGCTGTGCGGCGCGCGCCTCACCTCCAACTACGCGCGCGTGGGCGGCGTCTCCCGCGACATCCCCGAGGGCTGGGCCGACAAGGTGCTGCGCACCCTCGAGCGCAGCCGGGAGATGGTGGACGAGATCGACCGGCTCCTCACCCGCAACCGGATCGTCATCGACCGCACCCGGGGCACCGGCGTCATCTCCCGCGCCGACGCCATCGACTACGGCTTCACCGGTCCGTGCCTGCGCGCCTCCGGCGAGCCCTACGACGTGCGCAAGGCCTCCCCTTACCTGGTCTACGACCGGCTGGATTTCGACGTCCCGGTGGGCGTCAACGGCGACAACTTCGACCGCTACCTGGTGCGCATGGAGGAGCTGAAGCAGTCCGACCGCATCGTGCGCCAGTGCCTCGAGCAGATGCAGCCCGGCGCCATCGCCTCCGACGACCCGCGCTTCGTCCTGCCCCCCAAGCCCGAGGTCTACGGCTCGATCGAGGGCGCCATGGCCCACTTCAAGATCATCATGGAGGGGATCCGCGTCCCGGCCGGCGAGGCCTACGCCTACGTCGAGGCCGCCAACGGGGAGCTGGGCTTCTACGCCGTCTCCGACGGCAGCGGCCGCCCCTACAAGCTGGGCGTGCGGGCCCCGGGCTGGAACATGCTCATGGCGCTGCCGCAGATCATGGAAGGGCAGATGCTGGCCGACCTGATCCCCACCTTCGACACCGTCAACATGATCGGCGGCGAGGTCGAGCAGTAGCGCCCCGCCCGACCCGCGATCCCGGAGCCCGAGATGGCCGAAGAGAACAAGCCCGCCGCCGCCGCCGCGCCCCCCAAGCCGGCGCCCCCCCCGGGGCCGCCGCCGCCCAGGAACCCGGGCATGGTGACCTTCACCGTCGACGGGCGCGAGGCGGTGGTGAAGCCCGGCACGAACCTCATCGAGGCGGCCGCCTCGGTGGGCGTGTCGATCCCCTACTACTGCTGGCACAAGCGGCTCTCCATCGCCGCCAACTGCCGCATGTGCCTGGTCGAGATGTCGAACGCCCCGGGCGGCAAGCTCATGCCGGCCTGCCAGATGACCGCCGCCGAGGGCGTGGCCGTCAAGACCGATTCACCCAAGGTGAAGGACCAGCAGCGCGCCACGCTCGAGTTCCTGCTGGTGAACCACCCGGTCGACTGCCCCATCTGCGACCAGTCCGGCGAGTGCAAGCTGCAGGACTACTACATGCAGTACGACACCACCGAGTCGCGGCTCGACGTGCCCAAGCTGAAGCTGGGCAAGCGGGTCCCGCTCGGCAAGCTGGTGGTGCTCGACCAGGAGCGCTGCATCCTCTGCACCCGCTGCGTCCGCTTCATGCGGGAGGTCCGCAACAACCCGCAGCTCGGCGTGGACGCCCGCGGCAGCCACTCGGTCATCGCCACCGTGCCGGGCCAGCCGCTCGACGACCGCTACTCGGGCAACGTGGTCGACCTGTGCCCGGTGGGCGCGCTCACCTCCACCGACTTCCGCTTCCGCGGGCGCGTCTGGTTCCTCTCCAGCGCCCGCTCGATCTGCACCGGCTGCGCCCGCGGCTGCAACGTCTCGCTCGACTACATGCGGGACGGCACCTACCGCTACCGCCCCCGGGAGAACGAGCAGGTCAACCAGGAGTGGATGTGCGACGAGGGGCGCCTCTCCTACAAGCCCTTCAACGACGGGCGCGTCCTCGAGTCCCGCATCGGCAAGGCCCGGAGCACCCGGGGCGCGGCGGTGGCCCAGGCGGCCGAGGTGCTGCGCGCCCACGCCGGGGCGGGCACGCTGGCCTGGCTGGCCTCCCCCAACGCCTCGCTCGAGGATCTCCTGGCCGCGGCGATGGTGGCCCGCGACGGGCTCAAGCTCTCCGAGGTCTTCGTGGGCGGCCGTCCCGACGGCTGGAGCGACGACTTCCTGCGCCGCGCCGACCAGAACCCCAACCGGGCCGGGCTCGCGCTGGTGGCCCGCGCCTTCGGGATCACCGTGAAGCCCGTCGCCGACCTGGCCGCGGCGGTGGCCGCCGGCAAGGTGAAGGCGGTCTGGGCGGTGGGGGCGGAACTGCCCTCGCCGGAGATCGTGAAGACGCTCTCCCGGGCCGAGGCGCTCGTGGTCCAGGCGGTGAACGAGGGGGAGCTCTCCGCGGCCGCCACGGTGCTCCTGCCGGCCTCGCCGGCGCCGGAATCGGACGGCACCTTCGTGAACTTCGAGGGGCGCGCGCAGCGCTTCGAGCTGGCCTACTGGCCCCGCGGCGAGTCGCTGCCCCACTGGGGGCTGGCCGCCGAGATCGGGGGGGCGCTCGGCCTCTCCGCGCGATGGGCCAGCGCCCGCGCGGTCTTCGAGGACGTGGGGCGGCGCGTGGCCGCCGAGCTCCCCGGTTTCGAGTGGAACTCGCTGCCCTCGGTCGACCGCCGCAAGGGGCTCGTCCCGCTGGCCGCCGGCACGGTGGACGGGCGCCTGCCCGGGCACCGCGAGCGCATGCCCCTCGACGGCAGTGGAAACGTCGAGTGGAACCGCCTGCCGAACCCCTGAGAGGAGACCGCCGTGAAGCGATTCGTGGGCATGTGGCTGGTCATCGGGGCGGTCCTCGTCGGGCTGGTGGGGCTCTTCGCCGCCTTCTACGCGCTGGCCGCCCTGGCGGCGAAGGGCGCGGTGGCGCTGGGCTTCCCCGGCTTCTTCGGCAGTTCCATCGTGAACGCGGTCACCCTCATGGCGGTGACGCTCATGACGCTGGCCGCGCTCCTCACCGTGGCCGAGCGCAAGTGGTCGGCCGCCATGCAGGACCGCATCGGCGCCAACCGCATCCTGGTGGCGGGCAAGTTCCCGCTGGGCGGCGTGCCGTACCTGCTCGCCGACGCGCTGAAGATGCTCACCAAGGAGTCGATCTACCCGGTCGCCCGCTCCAAGTTCCTCTTCGAGCTCGCCCCGGTGCTGGCCTTCTCCCCCACCTTCGCGCTCTTCGCCGTCATCCCGGTGGGGCCCGAGATCCGGGCCATGGGGCAGACGGTGGGGATGTGGGTGGCCAACCCCGACGCCGGCCTCCTCTGGATCTTCGCGCTGGCCGGCCTCTCGGTCTACGGCACCACGCTGGCCGGCTGGGCCTCCAACAGCCGGGTGGCCATGCTCGGCGCGGTCCGGGCCAGCGCCCAGATGGTCAGCTACGAGGTGTCGCTCGGCCTGTCGCTGGTGGGCGTGATGATCGCCTACCGGACCCTGAACCTCCAGGCGATGACCCTCGCCCAGGGGGCCGAGGTGATCGGCCCGGTTCCTGCGCTCGGGCTGCTCCTCCAGCCGCTCGGCTTCCTGGTCTTCTTCACCAGCTCCTTCGCCGAGACCAAGCGCGCCCCCTTCGACCTGCCCGAGGGGGAGAGCGAGATCGTCGGCTACTTCCTCGAGTACTCGGGCATGAAGTTCGGCCTGCTCTTCCTCGCCGAGTTCGTCGAGGTGGTGATCCTGGCCGCGGTCACCACGGCGGTCTTCCTGGGCGGGTGGCACCCCATCTTCTTCGAGGGGTGGATGAGGGCCAACCTCGACCCGCTGCTCTACGGGGCCATCTGCGCCACCGCCTTCCTGGCCAAGGTCATCCTGCTCACCTGGCTCCAGCTCGTCATCCGCTGGCTCCTGCCCCGCTTCCGCTACGACCAGATCCAGGGGCTCTGCTGGAAGCTGCTCCTCCCCGCCGCCCTCGTGAACGTGTTCGTGACCGGCGCCGCGGTCCTCGTCGACCCGAGCCTCCAGGTCCTCGCCTGGATCGGGGTGGCCGAGATCGCGGCCATCTTCGGGATCACGCTGGCGTACTCCAAGCCCCAGGCGGCCCACGGCGGGCACGGCCACGGGGACGCCCACGGCGACGCCCACGGGCACGCCGCCCACGCCGCCGGACACTGACGCCATGCCCTACCAGATCGACGACCGTCCGGCCGACGTACGCGAGGGCCTCTACTTCCCCGAGATCTTCCGGGCCATCGGGCTCGTGGTCTCGACCTTCTGGCGGAACGCCTTCTTCTCGCGCGACCCCAACCCCGACATCCTCGAGCGCGACCGGGTGCGCAACCGCGTCACCACGCTGCAGTACCCCGAGGAGAAGGCGCCGTATCCGGCCGGATACCGCGGCCTGCACCGGCTCGTGCCCCGCCCCGACGGCAGCCCGCGCTGCGTGGCCTGCTACATGTGCGCCACCGCCTGCCCGGCGCAGTGCATCTACATCGAGGCCGCCGAGGTCGAGGGCGACCCCATCGAGAAGTACCCGGTGAAGTTCGTCATCGACGAGCTGCGCTGCGTGGTGTGCGGCTTCTGCGTGGAGGCCTGCCCGAAGGACGCCATCCGCATGGACACCGGCGAGCACCCGCCGCCGACCTACACGCGCGAGGGGCAGATCTACGACGAGAAGCGGCTGCTGCGCGGGCCGCCCGTCTCCTACGAGAAGGACCCCTGGCTGGTGCGGCCGTCGAAGCTCACCGACGCCGCCCAGAAGGCCAACCGCGCCGCGGCCCGGCCGTTCGGGACGCTGGGCACCGACGAGTACTGCCAGACGCCGGGGTTCTCGGTGCGGGAGCTGGCGGCAGAGGCGAAGGCGCGGGGCGAGGGGAAGAGCTAGCGCACGGGGTGCTCGCCAGGCGAACCGCGACTGGAAGGTCGCGGTTCAACGGTTGAACGCATGGAAACCGGCCCCGGCCCCCCCCAACCTGTCGCCGTTGGCCGTCGTCACGGGGTCCGGGCGCAACGGAAGCCCAGGTTGCTGGCGCGGAGGACGGGGGTGAACCTGTCTCGGATGGCGGCGGAGACGAACGCCGGATTGACGTTGGACCCGCTGCCGCCGCGGATGACGCGACGCGATGCATCAGATGCATCCGGAGTGGAACTCGTCCATTCCCAGACGTTCCCGGCAAGGTCCTTCAATCCTTGCGGAGTGTTCCCCGCCGGGTAGCTGCCAGCGGGGCAGGTGGACTGGCGCTGCCCCTTCCCGAGGTCGTTCCCGTCCCCGTTCCAGCAAAGCTGGCTCCCAGGAGCCTCGTTCCCCCACGGATAGGTTGATCCTCTCTCCGTTCCCCGGGCTGCCCACTCCCACTCCTCCTCCGTCGGCAACCGCTTGCCCGCCCACGCGCAGTACGCCGTCGCCTGGTTCCAGTCCACGCAGTTCACCGGGTGGTTCACCCGGTCCGGCTTCTCCTGGTTGCAGTACGGGGACCACCTGGTCCGATCCGTCTCCTTGATGTCCGGCCAGTCGACGGTGGCATGCGCTGGCATGCACTTCCCCGCCTTCACGCACGCGGCGTACGCCCCCATCGTCACCTCCGTCTCGTCCATCAGGAACGGTTGCACCGTGACGATCTTCTTCGTCTCTCCCATGGTGTAGGTGCCACCCGGAAGCCTTGCCATGCCCCCGGCTGGAGCGCTGGCTCAGGGCGTTGCAGTGACGGGCAACGGCGCCAGGACCAGGAGGGCGAGAATCGCGCTGAGACGATGCGGGGGGCGCGACCGAGTGAGCATCAGCGTGGATCTCCGAGAACCCGGATTGTACACGCTGCAGGCTGCCCGCACGCCGTTTCAGCGCAGCGGAAGGACTGGGGGTCCGGTCACGTGG
>JBAXVO010000196.1:0-6315 GCA_037129355.1 Deltaproteobacteria bacterium
CGCACGAGGACTCGGAGATGATGCGCACGAGCCTCGTGGTCCCGTAGCGGGACGACAGGACCGAAGCCCGAAGCACCGGAGGGCGGCGCCGCAAGGTGCCGCCCTTCTTCTATGGGACGAGCGGGAAGACCAGGCGCGCCCGACCGACCTTGGTCGAACCGGGCGTGGAGATCACCTGGCCGCGGAGGACGCGCTGCGCGCAGGCGACGAGCCCGTCGGAGGCTCCGCCCTGGACCTCCACCGGCGCGTCGGCGATCCGGATCTCCCCGGGACGGGTCTCGAGATGCAGCACGAGGAGCGTCGGCCCGTCGGCGTCCTCGCTGCGGTCGGTCGGCGAGCGGCTGACGGGGATCTGGCCGTGTCGCGACTGGACCTCCTCGTCGAAGCACTCGGTGATCTGCTCCTGGGCCTCGGCCAGGAACTCCGACACGACGGCACCGGCGGCCCCCAGGCCGGCCGCGCGCGTGGCCGCGGGAACAGCCGCCCAGGTTCCCTTCTCGGGCTTCGGCGGAGCCGGCTCGAAGACGACCTGGGGCCCTGGCCCGGCCTGATTCGGCGCGTCGGGCAGGGGCTTGAGCGGAGGGAGCGGGGTCAGGGGCGCAGGAGGAGGGGTATTCGAGGGGATGCTCGAGCTCCCGGCGGGGAGGAAGCTCTCGAAGGAGGTGGAACCGTCGACGAGGAGGATGACCCCGATGGCTCCCGCACCCACCCCGAGGATGACACCGCCTGCGATGAGCGCCTTCTTCACGGCACCGCCTAGCCCTTCTTCAGCGCCGCCTCGGCTTCGGCGATGACGCCGGACAGCGAGACGTTGGAGCGTTCCATGCGGGCGGCCGCCATTCGTGCCAGGTCGACGCACTTCTTCGCGCCGTCCCGGGCCTCGGCGAGCGCGGCCCGCTCGTCGGCGGAGTTGCCGCCGTTCATGGCGCTCGTGAGGTAGAGGAGCGGGTACTGGCAGACGCGCGTGGTGTCGACCGGCCAGCGGCTCGAGTAGATCTCGACGTTCTCCACCTGGGCGGCGCCCAGCCTCTTGCGGATCCCGGCGATCCGGTCGGCGGAGGCGGGGTTCGCCCTGGCCTCCTCGTTGAGCCGGTTCACCAGGTCGGTCGTCTTCATCTTGAGGTGAAGGGCGTTGGCCTGCCATCGCACGGCGATCACCTCGTGCGTGGCGTCGCGCGTGGCCCTCCAGAGTTCTTGATCGGCCGGCGTCCCGGGAGGCACGGGCATCGGATCCGGTTCCTGGAAGGGCGGCGGCTCGGCCGGGGGCTCGGCGAAGGCGCCGCCGGCAAACGTGGCGACGGCGCCCAGCAGTGCTCCAGCGATCATGGCGTGTCGCATGGATCCTCGGTGTCCGGCCCGGCGGGCGGGACTACCAGTTGGTCAGGACGTTCATGTTGAGCTGGATCTCCGAGCCATCCTTGGCGTTCGCCGGAACGAGATGGGCGTGGACGCGGAGCATGCCGATGGTGATCCCGCGGTTGTGCTCGGTGGAGACCACCTCGACCTCGATGTCGCCCCGGTCGGCCACCTTGCCCGAGGCGTGGTACTTCTTGCCGGCCGCGGTGACCGCCTGCGCCTCGGCCTTGGCCAGGTCACGATGGGTGTAGGTCTGGACGGTGATCGGCAGCTTGATCGAGAAGGTGGCGGGCGCGAAGCTCTTGAGCCCCTTCACCGGGGCGTTGGGCGTCACCGTGAAGGTCATCGTCCCGCCGGCCGCCTTCGCCACCTTCACCGTGCAGTTGAAGTTCGCCACCACCGCGCCGCTGACGTCGCCGGAGCACTCGGAGTCGGCGCCGGTCGCGGGACCCTCCGCCCGCGCCTGAGGGGAAACGAGGAGCGCGGGCGAGGCGAGTACGGCCAGGATTCCGTTCGACATGGTCATCTCCGGGGGCGCCACGCAGGGCGCGGGCGGTGGCTGGGGGAAGGGAGAATGCTATCAGCCACCGCGATGCCGGATGCGGGCCATCGGCGGGAAGATGGGGCTCGTGGGCCGACTAGAACGTCACGTCCACCACGACCTCGCCGGTCTTCCCCCCCCCGGCCGGGATGAGGCGCGCGCGGTAGGTCCCGTGGACCTCCCAGGCAGCCTTCCCCGTGCCGTCCTTCCGCACCTTCGAGAGGACGAGCGTCACCTCGCCCCGCTGGCTGGTGGTCTTGGTCGCCGTGTAGAGGGTGCCGCCGTCCGCCGCGACGCTGGCCTTGCCCAGGCCGAGCTGTTCCAGGGTGTAGGTGCCGGGCCGGAGGAGCCCGGTCACGTCGAAGGAGCCGGGGACGAGGCTCGGCACGCCGTCGACCGTGGTCGTCGCGGAGATGACCAGGTAGGCGCCGTCCCCACTCCCTCCCACCACCGAGGCCGTGCACTCGAACTTGCCGACGACCGAACCGGAGAGCGTCCCGGTGCAGGCCGGCCCGGCCGCACCGGGAACCGCCGGTGATGCAGCCAGGGAGACTGCCAGAAGGGCGCCCAGGAAGTTCTTCCTCATCCGTTGCCTCCGCTCCAGGTTGACCGGGGGAACTCTAGCCGCTCCGCCGCGGCGCGACCCGGCCGAATGCGGTCGCGGATGGGTGCACGATCCGAATTCACGGACGGTGAAGCACCAGATCGACGCGCGCGAAGGCGCGACGGCTGCTCCGGGGCGGTTCCGGGCGATCACCCGCTCGGGGGAGCTCCGTAAAAATCTACTTCGTAGGTCCATCTTGGGGTGTAAGCGTGTTTTTTCCATGATCCGATTGTCGCGGACTTCGCCGACTCGGCAGGGGCTGGCGACCCGGCGTAGCCCCTTTGGGGCGCAAACGAAACGTAAGGGAATCTCATCATAAACACATGGCAAGCCTGCCATTTTCAGGCAACTCTCCACAAATGTTCCTTTCCAGTCGGTGTGTTGGCCACCCTGGGGGGACTGGCCCGAATTGACCAGCAGCAAATGAGATTCTCACACGATGTACCGAAGAGTCGGGACGTGTGCGCAAGGGCGCACCTCGCAGAAATTGCGTTCGAAGCCGGGTGCCAGCGCGCGCGGAGGGCGAACGCAGGGAGGCCGGCGAGTCCCCGGAAGGGGGAAGCGGTTCACGAAAAGTGGAAGCTTCGCCAGACCGGAAATCGTGGAGGAGAGAGCCGTGAAAAAGTTGCAGGGGGCATTCCTGGCAGTGGCAGCCGCTGGAGGGTTGGCGTGGGCGTCGGCGGCCAGCGCGCAGATGACGTTCACGAAGCTCAACACGGATCCCAGGGCGGCCAACGCCGCCTTCCCGGTCCAGAATCCGCTCGGCCCATCCGGGTCGAACCTCCAGGCGAACTACCCGTACCCGGGCCAGTGCCTGGCGAGCAGCGCCAACAGCGGGATGTTCCCGTCGCTGGGGGCGGATGCCTGCGATGCCCTCCCCTCCACCAGCTTCAGCTGCGAGGACTCCGCCGCGCCGGTGATCAGCCAGCGCTCGGCCGGCGGCTGGGCGGGATGCGGACTCCCCTCGGCCTTCCCCTTCAAGACCCTCGCGCCGGTCCTCCCGAGCCTCATCAACTTGCCGATCGGCACGCCGAAGTTCGCCTGGGAGGTGCTCAATCCTCCCGACTACACGCCGGACACCGCCACCTACTCGGGCGCCGACTACTACGAGATCGGCCTGCACGAGTCCTTCGGCTTCCAGGGGCTCGCCTCGGCCGGACTCTTCCCCAACCCCACCACGCTGAACTGCGGGACCCTGCTGGCCCCGAAGGCGTGCCCGCCGGTGCCGAACGGCATGCAGTGGACCGGCCTCACCTGCAACATCGTGGGCGGCTGCGCCTGTCCGGCCGACGCCAGTGCCCAGTTCAAGGCCACCTACTGCACCGCCGCCGGCACCAAGGTTCCCCGCGGCAAGGCGCTCCTCACCCCGATCTGGGGCGTGGGACAGAAGAACATGGGCGGCGGACCGGTCACGGGCGTCCTCTCCAACCTGGGAACGTGCCAGATCGCGACGACCCAGACCTGCATCGCCGGCGCGACCACGGCTCCCTGGGCCTGCCCGGCCGGTGACACCTGCGTGATCTTCAACCCGCCGCTCTTCGCCCCGGGCAAGGCCTCCAGCTGGTCGAAGAACGACTACGTCGCCACCTGGCCCTCCATCAGCATCCGCGGCACCACCGGCAGGCCGGTCGTCGTGAAGTGGGTGAACGAGTTCCCCAACAACCACGTCCTCTGCCCGCACCCCGAGGCCGCCGACTGGCCCTGCGCCATCGACCGCACCTTCATGGGCGTGAAGACCCGGATCGACCCGGCCATCGCCACGGCGAACGTGCCGCCGGACGGCGTGAACCAGTACGGCAGCCCGCAGCAGCCCGACAACTCCTGGGTCACCCACCTCCACGGCGGCGAGATCCCGCCCTCCACCGACGGCTTCGCCGAGAAGTGGTTCGGCAACGCCAACACGGCGGCGAAGTACGCCGGCGTGGCCGGGAACTACGTGCAGCCGGCCTTCGAGAACCCCTCCAACATCGCGCTCAAGCGCCCCACCGGGAACGCCGACGTCTACACGTACCCGATGGTGCAGGAGGAGGCGACCATCTGGTTCCACGACCACACCCTCGGCAAGACCCACCACAACGTGATCGCCGGCCCGGCGGGCTTCTTCCCCGTGCGGGATCCCTCGAAGCACGGCGCGGTGGCCAACTGGGACGGCGCCACCGCCCTTCCCGCGGCCTCGGCCTACACCTGGCTCGATCCGATCACGGAGCCCCGTGACGCGCTGGGCATCCCCAAGTACGACCTCTTCTTCGCCATCCAGGACCGCGCCTTCAACGAGGACGGCAGCATCAACTTCTCGAACGGCCTCGGCCAGACGCCGCTGCCGCCGCCCCCCGGCCTCGGCGTGGTCGGCCAGACGCCGGTCATCCCGGGCGTGAACCCCCAGGTGCACCCGACCTGGGTCCCGGAGTACTTCGGCGACCACGTGCTCGTGAACGGCGTGCTCTGGCCCAAGAAGACGGTCGAGACGGGCTACTACCGCATCCGCTTCGCGAACGGCTCCGACTCGCGCTGCTACACCTCGGGCCTCCTCACCCAGCGGGTGAGCGCGCCCGCTCCCGCGCCCAACACGCTCGTGAACGGCAACACCTGGTTCTGGGTCATCGCCAACGACCAGGGCTACCTCCAGAAGCCGGTTCGCACGCAAAGCCTCACCATGTGCCCGGGCGAGCGCTACGAGATCCTCGTGGACTTCGGCAACCTGGGCGTCCGCGGCGTGAACGCCTTCTCCGACGCGGCGGTCTACATGACCAACTCGGCGCCGGCCCCCTTCCCGGCCGGCTTCCCCCCGTACCAGAGCGCGCTCGGGGCCTCCCCGTTCCCGCACCTGAACGTCATCATGCGGTTCGACGTGCGCGCGGCCAAGGGGCCCGGCGTCCGCTTCTGCGGCGCGGCGGGTGCCCCGAAGCGGCTCACCTGGGATCCCGCCCAGCCGCTCGCCACCAACGTGCTGACCGGCTGCATGCCGCCCGATCCCACCAAGGTCATCGACCCGACCTTCGTCGACCTGCGCGCCGCCAACGCCGCACTGCCGGCCGGCCAGGCCAAGCAGATCGTCCGCCACGTCTACCTGAACGAGCGGATCGACGGCGTCACCCTCTTCCCGCTCGGCATGCAGCTGAACGGCGTGCCCTTCGAGTACAGGGTGACCGAGACCCCGAACTTCGGGACCCGGGAGATCTGGAAGTTCATCAACCTCACGGTCGACACCCACCCGATGCACCCGCACCTCGTCCGGCACCAGGTCGTGAGCCGTCAGGCCCTCGACGTGGCCGCCTTCAAGACCGACCTGTGCGGGAGCGCCACCTGCCAGCCCGGCCCCTCTCCGGGCAACGAGATGCAGGTCGTCCCCAACGTCGACGGCCTGAGCGCGCTCGGCACGCCCTTCCTGCTCGGCGTGGCGACGCCGGTGACGGCGGCGAGCGTCGAGGGCGGCTTCAAGGACGTGGTCCAGGTCCCGCCCGCCATGGTGACCACCATCGTCGCCGACTGGACGCCGCGGTGGCTCGGCGCCGGATCGGGCACGGCCAAGAACCCGCTCGGCACGCCGAACGCCCCGGGTACGGCGCTGAACCCGATCGACAACACCGCCGGGGCCACCTGCCCCACGAAGTCCTGCGCGGCCGCTCCGTGGACCTACGAGGCCGTGACCGCCGGCCCGTACGTCTGGCACTGCCACATCAACTCGCACGAGGACTCGGAGATGATGCGCACGAGCCTCGTCGTGCCGTAGCCGGCACGAACGGCTGAAGCAGTTCCCGGGGGGCGGTGCCGATCGGCGCCGCCCCCTTCTTCATGGGTTGAGGGGGAAGACCAG
>JBAXVO010000197.1:0-6301 GCA_037129355.1 Deltaproteobacteria bacterium
GGCCGGGCACGTCGCGCTCGCGCAGGGCGCGGCTGACCAGGGCCGCGGAAATGCGCTCACCGGCGTGGATGACCGTGTCGAGGGAGCGGGGCGAGCACTCGCGGGTCAGCTCGACGCCGGACAGCACGCGCTCCACTGGCAGAAGCAGCTCATCGAGGTCGGTGCGGAAAGCCCGCAGCCCGTGGGTGGTAAGGACGGGCCGGGCGCGGCCCAGCGCCAGGCCTCGCTCGCAGACCTGGCCTACTTCCGCCCCATCCCGCCGCTCCCCGGCCAGCGGGCCGAGGCCTGGAGCAACACCGGCGAGGCGCTTCGCGGCGTCGCGGCCGGCGCCGTGAACCCCGGCCTCGACCCCATGGCGCGGATCTCCTCCGCCTACGCGGTGCAGGACGCCCCGGCCTTCAACCGGGCCGTGAAGGATCTCCAGACCGTCACCTTCGGCGCCTGGCCCGACGCCCAGACCCACGTCGACCACGAGACCACCTTCAACCGGGCCCAGCCCTTCTACGTGGGCATGGCCATCTACGTGCTGGCGCTGCTCGCGGTCTTCGCCTCCTGGGCCTGGAAGCCGGAGATCCTCCGTCCGGCCGCCTTCGGCCTGCTCTGCGCCGGCGCCATCGTGCAGACCGCGGGGCTCGTCTCGCGCATCGTCCTCCAGGGGAGGCCCCCGGTCACCAACCTCTACTCCTCGGCGGTCTTCGTGGGCTGGGGTGCGGTCCTGCTCGGCATCGTGCTCGAGCGCATGTACCGCAACGGCTTCGGCACCGCCGTGGCGTCGGCCTCCGGCTTCGCCTCGCTCCTCGTGGCCCACCACCTCTCCGGCGACGGCGACACCATGGAGATGATGCGGGCGGTGCTCGACTCCAACTTCTGGCTGGCCACCCACGTCACCACCATCACCATCGGCTACAGCGGGATGTTCCTGGCCGGCTTCATCGCCATCGCCTGGGCCCTGCGCAAGCAGTTCTCCAGCCGCATGAGCCCCGAGGTCTCCAAGTCCCTCTCCGGGATGGTCTACGGGATCATCGCCTTCTCGCTCTTCTTCAGCTTCATCGGAACGGTCCTCGGGGGCATCTGGGCCGACCAGTCCTGGGGGCGCTTCTGGGGCTGGGATCCCAAGGAGAACGGGGCCCTCCTCATCGTGCTCTGGTGCGCCATCATCCTGCACGCCCGCTGGGGTGGCTTCGCCCGGGAGCGCGGGGTCATGACCATGGCCATCTTCGGCAACGTCATCACCAGCCTCTCCTGGTTCGGCGTGAACATGCTGGGCGTGGGGCTCCACTCCTACGGGTTCATGGACAAGGCCTTCTGGGCCCTGTCGGGGTTCATCGTCAGCCAGCTCCTGTTCATGGCGCTCGCCATGGCGCCCCGGCAGTTCTGGAAGGGCAAGGCCGCGCGCGACGCCGGGAGCGAGGCGCAACCCACCAAGGCGTGATAGAAGCAGCCGCCCTCGACGGGCGGACCCCATGAAGCACCAGATCGCGCGCCGGCGGACCTTCGCCATCATCTCCCACCCGGACGCCGGCAAGACCACGCTCACCGAGAAGCTGCTCCTCTACGGCGGGGTCATCCAGCTGGCCGGGGCGGTCAAGGCCAAGCGCGGGCGGGCCAGCGCCGTCTCCGACTGGATGGAGATGGAGCGCGAGCGCGGCATCTCCATCACCACGAGCGTCCTGCAGTTCCCCTACCGGGGACTGCAGATGAACCTGCTCGACACCCCCGGCCACGCCGACTTCAGCGAGGACACCTACCGCACCCTGCACGCGGTGGACGGGGCGGTGATGCTCCTCGACAGCGCCAAGGGGGTGGAGGCCCAGACCCGCAAGCTCTTCCGGGTGTGCCGCCAGCGGGCCATCCCCATCTTCACCTTCGTGAACAAGCTCGACCGGCCCGGGCGCGACGCCTTCGACCTGATCGGCGAGGTGGAGAACGTGCTCGGCATCGGGGTCTACCCGGTCACCTGGCCCATCTTCCGCAGCGGCGTCTTCCGCGGCGTGTACCACCGGCTGCGCCAGCGGGTGTACCTGTTCGACGCCGACCGGGCCAACTCCAGCTCCACCACCGGGGCCGAGCGCCCCCCCGTCGAGGTGACCGGCATCGACGACCAGGCGCTGCGCGAGGAGCTCGACGACCGGGGCTACGACCAGCTCCGCCACGACGCCGAGCTGCTCGAGATGGCCGGCGACGGGTTCGACCGGGAGCGCTTCGAGGCCGGGCACCTCTCGCCGATGTTCTTCGGATCGGCCGTGAACAACTTCGGGCTGGAGGCCTTCCTGGAGACCTTCTCCGAGCTCATGCCGTCGCCGCGGGCCCGTCCGTCCGACGCCGGCCCCATCGAGCCCACCCGGGAGGAGTTCAGCGGGTTCGTCTTCAAGATCCAGGCGAACATGGACAAGGCCCACCGCGACCGCGTGGCCTTCGTCCGCATCTGCTCCGGCAAGATGACCCGGGGCATGAAGGTGACCCACGTCCGCTCCGGCAAGGAGGTGCGGCTGGCCAGCCCGACGCAGTTCCTGGCGCGGGAGCGCAGCGTGGTCGACGAGTCCTACGCTGGCGACGTGGTCGGCATCCACGACCCCGGGCTCTTCGAGATCGGCGACACGCTGACCGGCGGCTCCCGCTTCGCCTTCGAGGGGATCCCCAGCTTCGCCCCGGAACACTTCCGGCGGCTCGCCCTCGTCGACCCCATGCGCCGCAAGCAGTTCGCCACCGGGATCGAGCAGCTGGCCCAGGAGGGGACGGTCCAGCTCTACCGGCCGCCCGTGGGCCGGGCCGGGGACCTGGTGCTGGGCGCGCTCGGGCAGCTCCAGTTCGAGGTCGTGAAGTACCGGCTCGAGGCCGAGTACGGGGTCGAGGTTCGGGTCGAGGCGGTTCCGTGGGTGCTGGCGCGCTGGCCGAGCCGCGCCGACGGGGCGCCGGTCGACCTCGAGGCGCTCCAGGACGCGGTCGAGGGCATGGTGGTCCTCGACGTGCGCGACCGGCCGGTGGTGCTCTTCGACCGGGCCTGGGCCCTCCAGACCGCCGAACGGGTTCACCCCGAGTACGTGTTCGCGGAGACCGCCACCGGCGTGGTGGTCCGGGCGGCGTAGCCGGCCCTTCCCGGGGGATCACTCCCCGGTGGCCGGCTCGGCGACGGCGGGCTCCGGGGCCCGGTCGAGCCCCTCGTCGGCGTAGGACGTGGGGTCCTCGATCGCCTCCAGGTGGGTGAGCACGGTGGCGTTCGGGACGGCCTGCCGGATCTCGAGCTCGATCCGCTCGAGCAGCGCGTGCCCCCGGGAGACGCTCCAGTCGCCGGGGACGAGCACGTGGACCGAGACGAAGCGGCGGGAGGCCGCCTGCCGGGTGCGCAGCGCGTGGAACTGCACCTCCGGCCCGCGGTGGGCGTCGAGGACTCCCTGCACGGCGGCCTGCTCGTCGGGCGGCAGGGCGGTGTCGAGCAACCCCAGGATCGACCGCCGGACGAGCTTCACCCCCGACCAGGTGATCTGGACCGCCACCGCCATGGCCACGAACGGGTCGAGCTGCTCCCAGCCGGTGAGTGCGACCACGCCGATCCCGGCCAGGACTCCAGCCGAGGTCCAGACGTCGGTCATGAGGTGGTGGGCGTCGGCCTCGAGGGCGATCGAGTGGTGCTTCTTCCCGGCCCGCATGAGCACCAGGGAGACCCCCAGGTTCACGAGCGAGGCGCCGAGGGAGACCACGAGACCGATGCCCAGCTGCTCGAGCGGGGCCGGGTGGAGGAGCCGGTTCACCGCCGACCAGGCGATGGCCACGGCGGCCACGATGATGAGCCCCCCCTCCACGCCGCTCGAGAAGTACTCGGCCTTGTCGTGGCCGTAGGCGTGATCCTCGTCGGGCGGGCGGGCCGCCACGATGAGCATCCAGAGGGTGGTGATGGCGGCCACCAGGTTCACCACCGATTCGGCCGCGTCGGAGAGCAGGCCGACCGATCCGGTGAGCCTCCAGGCCACCGTCTTCATCACGATGGTGACCACGGCGGCCCCGATCGAGAGCCAGGCGAAGCGCGCCAGCGAGGGGCGCGTGTTCGTGGTCGACGCCGCGGACATCTGGCTCATCGGACGGGACGCTTCCGGGTGGGGAGGACCTCGCGGAGCACCTCACGCGCGCGCCGCAGCATCTCCACGGTCGTGTCCCAGCCCACGCAGGCGTCGGTGACCGAGCAGCCGTAGCGAAGCCTGGAGAGGTCGGCCGGGATGGGCTGGTTCCCGGCCTCGATGAAGCTCTCGACCATGAAGCCCACCACCGAGAGGTTGCCCTCGCGGATCTGGTGGACGACGTCGCGCATGACGAGGGGCTGGAGCTCCGGCTTCTTCCAGGAGTTGGCGTGGGAGCAGTCGACGATCAGGTTCCGCGGCAGCTTCGCCTTGGCCAGCGCCTCCTCGGAGAGGGAGATGGAGACGGTGTCGAAGTTGGGGCGCCCGCCGCCGCCGCGCAGCACCAGGTGCCCGTACCGGTTGCCGCGGGTGCGGACGATGGCCGATCGTCCCTGGCCCGAGACGCCGAGGAAGCTGTGGGGCCCGGCCGCCGAGACGATGGCGTTCACGGCCCCCTCGAGGTCCCCGTCGGTGCCGTTCTTGAACCCCACCGGGGTGGAGAGGCCGGACGACATCTCGCGGTGGGTCTGCGACTCGGAGGTCCGGGCGCCGATGGCCGTCCAGGCGATGAGGTCGCCGTAGTACTGGGGCGCGATGGGGTCGAGCGCCTCGGTGCCGGCGGGGAGCCCCAGCTCGTTCACGTCGAGCAGGAAGCGGCGTCCCCGCTCCATGCCCTCGTCGATCCGGAAGGAATCGTCCATCCGGGGGTCGTTCACGAACCCCTTCCATCCGAGGGAGGTGCGCGGCTTCTCGAAGTAGACCCTCATGACGACGAGGAAGGTGTCGGAGAGCTCGTCGGCGAGGGTGCGCAGGCGCCGGGCGTAGTCGAGACCGGCCGCCGGATCGTGGATGGAACAGGGGCCCACCACCAGGAGGAGCCGGTGGTCGCGCCCGTCGAGGATGGCCTCGATGGCGCGCCGGGCGGTGACCACGGTGGTCGCGGCCTGCTCGGAAAGGGGGTGGCGCCCCTTCACCTCGTCCGGCGACGGCATGAGGTCCAGGGAGACGACGTTCAGGTTCTCGGTCTGCTGCATGGGATCCCCATGGTACCAAGGAAACCCTTGACCCTGTTGCACGCATCCGCGATCGGCCTCGCCTTCGGAAGCCGGACCATCCTCGATGAGCTCACCCTCACCATCGAGGAGGGGGAGCGGGTCGGGCTGGTCGGCGTGAACGGGTCGGGGAAGTCCTCCCTGCTGCGGATCCTGGCCCGGGCGGCCGAGCCGGACCGGGGGGAGGTGCAACTGCGGCGGGGGGCCTCGGTGACCTATCTTCCCCAGGAGCCGGAGTTCCCCCCGGGCGCCACGGTGGCCTCGGAGCTCGAGGTGGCGCGGGCCCCGCTCAAGGCCGCCATCGACGCCCACGCGGCCCTCTCGGCGCGCATCGGCGCCGAGGCCGACCCGGAGCGGCACGACCGGATGCTGGCCGAGCTGGCCGTCCTCTCCGACCGGGTCGAGCACCTGGGCGGGTGGGACACCGCGCACGAGGCCCGGCGCCTGCTCGACCGGCTCGGCGTGCCCGACTGGGACCGGGCCGTCTCCGAGCTGTCCGGCGGGGCGCGCAAGCGGGTGGCCATCGCGAGGGCGCTCCTCGCCCGGCCCGACCTCCTGCTCCTCGACGAGCCCACCAACCACCTCGATGCCGACACCGTCGACTGGCTGGAGGACGAGCTCGACGGGAGGAGCGGCGCGCTCGTGCTCGTGACCCACGACCGCTACTTCCTCGACGACCTGGTCGACCGGATCGTCGAGATCACCCCCACCGGCGGGGTGACGAGCTGGCCCGGAAACTACGAGGCCTTCCTGGAGCAGAAGCTCGTCGCCGAGGAGCAGTCGGCCCTCGGCCAGCACAAGCGCGAGCGCTGGATCTCGCAGGAGGTGGCCTGGCTCCGCCGGGGTCCGGAGGCGCGCCGCACCAAGAGCAAGGCGCGCATCCAGCGGGCCCGCGCCCTCATGGCCGAGAAGGGCTTCGCGCGCCCGCGCGTCGCCGAGTTGCAAGTGGCTCCGCCGCCGCGCCTCTCCCAGATCGTGATCGAGGCCCACGGACTCGGGAAGTCCTTCGGCGAGCGCAAGGTGCTCGACGGGGTCGAGTTCATCCTGCAGCGCGGGGAGCGGGTGGGGATCGTGGGTCCGAACGGGGCCGGGAAGACGACCTTCCTCCGGCTCCTGCTCGGCGAGCTTCCGCCCGAT
>JBAXVO010000198.1:0-6292 GCA_037129355.1 Deltaproteobacteria bacterium
GGGCAGGACCTTGCGGGCCGCAAGCGCGCCCCGGGCCTTGCCCGCCAGGCGGGAGAGCGCCCCCTCGTCCTTCCGGGAGAGGGCCTCCTCGGCCTCGGCGCGAAGCCCGGAACGCAGGCCGGCCGCGTCGAGGAAGGCGCCGGCGAAGCGGGCGTGCCCCACCTCCAGGACCGCGGCGTCGAGGCCGACCCGGTCGAGCGCCTTGCGGAGGACGGTGAGCGCCTCGGCATCGGCAGCCGGTCCCCCGGCGCCGAGCAGCTCCACGCCGGCCTGGTAGACCTCGCGCGGTCTCCCGGCGCGGGCCTCCCGGGCCCGCAGCACCGGGCCGTCGTAGCAGAGCCGGGCCGGGTCGGGCAGCGCGTCGGGTCGGGCAGCGTAGAGCCTCGCGATCTGCGGCGTGATGTCGGGGCGGATGGCCACGACCTCGCCCGAGCCGGGTTCCACGAACTTGAGCACCTGCGACAGCGCCGCCGCCGAGAGCCCCCGCTCCACCACGTCGAGCCGCTCCAGCGTCGGCAGGAGCACCCGGCGGTAGCGGAACCCGGCGAAGACCTCGTGGAGCCGCGACGAGAGGTCGGCCAGGTGGGCCGAGTGGTCCGGGGTGAGGTCTCGGAGTCCGAGCGGGAGGGAGAGGTCGAGCATGGACCGTGACTCTACAACCGGATGCGCCGGACGTCGCGGACGTGCGGCACGGCCCGGAGGGCGTCGAGCACGGCCGGGGAGGGCTCGGAGTCGACGTTGATCAGGGAGACCGCCGCCGCGCCGGCCTCGTCCCGGGAGAGGGAGATGCGGGCGATGTTCACCCCCGCCGATCCCAGCGTCGTCCCGATGTGGCCCACCACGCCGGGCGAGTCGTCGTTCACGCAGAGGATGATGTGCCCCTCGGGCACCGCCTCGAGCCGGAACTGGTTCACCCGGACGATGCGGGCGTCGCGGCGCCCGAAGACCGTCCCGGCCACCACCGCCTCGCCACCGGCGCCGGCCACGGTGACCGTGACCAGGCTGGCGTAGTCCTGGTGCCCGGCCACCCGCTCCTCGTGCACCGAGATGCCGCGGTCCCGGGCGATCCCGGGCGCGCTCACCTCGTTCACCGGCGTGGCCTCCACCTGGGAGAGCAGCCCCTTCAGCACCGCCGCGGTGAGCGGCCGCTGGGGGGCCTCGGAGACCTCCCCGGCGAAGGCCACCCGGATCTCCCGCACGCCGCTCGGCGCGATCTGGGCGGCGAGCGCGCCCAGCTTCTCGCAGAGAGCCAGGTACGGGCCGAAGCGCTCCAGCGCCTCCCTCGACATCGACGGGACGTTGACGGCGTTCTTCACCTCGCCGCGCGTCAGGTAGGCGGCGAGCTGCTCGGCGATGGCCACCGCCACCGCCGCCTGGGCCTCCTCGGTCGAGGCGCCCAGGTGCGGCGTGCAGATGAAGCCGTCGAGCTTGAGCAGCGGGTTCTCCGGCGACACCGGCTCCTTCTCGAAGACGTCGAAGGCGGCGCCGCCGACGTGGCCCGAGGCGATGGCCTCGGCGAGGGCCGGCTCGTCCACCAGCCCGCCGCGGGCGCAGTTGACGAGCAGCACCCCCTTCTTCATGCGGGCCAGCGAGGCGGCGTTCACCACGTTGCGGGTCTGCTCGGTGAGGGGAACGTGGAGGGAGATGACGTCGGCCCGCCGCCAGAGCTCGTCGAGGGCCACGAGCTCGACCCCGATCTGCGACGCGGCCTCGGCCGAGATGAACGGGTCGAAGGCCACCACGTGCATCTTCATGGCCCGGGCCCGGTCGACCACCACCGAGCCGATGTTGCCGATGCCCACCACGCCGAGCGTCTTCCCGGAGAGCTCGTGCCCCTGGAAGCGCTTCTTCTCCCACTTGCCGCCCTTGGTGGATGCGGTGGCCTGCGCGATGTGGCGGGTGAGCGCGAGCATCATGGCGAGCGCCAGCTCGGCCACGGTGACCGACGACCCGCCCGGCGTGTTCATCACCACGACGCCACGACGGGTGGCGGCGTCCAGGTCGACGTTGTCGACCCCCACCCCGGCCCGCCCCACCACGCGCAGGCGGGCGCCCTTCTCGAGCACCCGGGCGGTGACCTTGGTCGCACTGCGGACCGCGATGGCGTCGTAGTCCCCGATGGCCGCCTCGAGCTCCTCCGGCTTCATCCCGACGCGGACGTCGACGTCGAGCCCCGCCTTCCGGAGGATCGCCACCCCCTCGGCGGAGAGATCGTCGGCGACGAGAACGCGATGGGCCATGGCTGCTCCGGGGTGGGGACTGCGGGTGGACCTCCCGAGTTAACGGCGCTCCGGGGGGGCGTCAACGTGCCGGAGGCGGCGCACCCGGGACCAGGATCGCACCCAGCGCGGCCGTCACCACCTGCCGCTTCATCCGCTCGAGCTCCTCCTCGGAGGGGAGCGGCGCGGTGAGGAGCCCGGTCACCATCCCGGCCAGGTTCATGTCGAGCACGCCGAGGACGCTCGCGGCCCCCACCAGCGCGTCGAGGTCGGAGCGGAACTCGCCCCCCTGCTGGCCGCGCTGCACCATCTCGGCGACCAGCCGGGTGGCGGTCTCGAAGGTCTGGCGGGTGCTGCCGGCGCGGAGCACGTCCGGCGTGCGCGGCACCTCGAGGATGAGGACCCTCACCGCCTCGGGCGCGGTGCGGAAGACGTCGAGGGCGAAGCGGATCACCGAGGCGATCTGCTCGGCGGCCGTGCCCGGCCCCTCCGAGATGGCCCGGATGGCGCCGATGAAGATCCGCCACTGCTCGTCGAAGACGCTCTCGAGCAGCTCGTCCTTGTTCCGGAAGTAGTGGTAGACGAGGCCGTAGGCGACCCCGGCCTCGCTCGCCACGTCGGCGATGCGGCAGCCGTGGTAGCCCCGTTCGGCGAAGACCTTGAGGGCGGCGTGGAGGATGGCGCGCCGCTTCTCCGGCTCGCCCTCGGTGGGGGTGGCCGTCGGCGCGGCGTCGGTCGGGTTTCTCGGGCGGGCCACCGTTTGACTCCAGAGTCAACAGCAGGCTACGCGCCCGTTCCCGCACAGTCAAACGCCCGGGAGGGGTACGGGACCCGGCTCAGGGGATGAGGGAAATCCCGGTGATGGCCGACAGGTCGAGCCCCGCCGAGACCCCGTAGTAGCCGCACTGCGAGACCTGGACTTTCACCAGTCCCCGCCAGCAGTTGCAGGGGGAGGTCCAGGAGGCGGTGACCGTGTTCTGCTGCATCGAGGGGCCCACCTGGACCGGGGCGCCCCCGGTGCAGGGCGTGGCGTAGACCGTCCGCACCGAGAAGAGCGTGTCCCATTGCACGTCGAGCCCCCCGGCGACGTGGATCTTGAGCCCCGCCGTCCCCTGCCCGAAGGTCTGGAAGGGAATGGGGCGGGGGTCGAAGAGCGGGTCTAGCCCGGCCTTGAGGGTCGCCGAGGCGGCCGAGGAGAGGGCCAGGAACCCGAGCGTGAGCCGGTCGCCGCGGGCGTCGTTCGCGGCGAGGTCGAAGCGGATCTCGGTGAAGTGATCGAGGAACCCCGGGTCGAGCGACCCCCAGGACCCGGGCGCGGGGGTGGCGCCGAAGGCCAGGAAGCGGGTGAGCAGGAGCCCCTGCACCGGCCCCCAGGCGGCGGCCGCCCGGATGAAGGTCTCGCCGAGCCTCCCGGCGGAGAGGTCCAGGTCCTGGCCGAGGTCGAGGTCGATCCGGGTCACCGAGGGTGAATCCTTCCCGGGGGCGACGAGCCGGTTGCGGAGCGAGATCCGCATCTGGTCGAAGCCGCCGGGCAGCGTGGCGGAGAGGGTGCGGAGCGGCAGGCACTCGCCCGGGACGCCGGGAGGCGGTCGCCGGCAGGGCGCGTCGGGGAGGACGGGCGCGGCGTCGCGCTCGTCGTAGGCGTAGGCGGGCAACGGCGTTCCGCCGATCCCGGTGGCGGCGCGCCACTCCACGCGCGGCTCGATGACGTGGCGGAGGGCGTCGGGGCCGGTGCCGAAGGTCCGGGAGATCGAGGTGCGGAGGATCGCCCCCCCGGACACCCAGCCGCTCGCCAGCCCGGGCTGGGCGTCGGCGCCGAACAGGTAGGCGGCCCCGTTCCCCGCGACCCAGGGCTCGACCTCGAAGAGGCCGGCGACGTCGATGGGGGCCCGGAGCTCGGCGCGGGCCCAGGCGCGGGAGGCTGAGAGGCGCTGGCCGGCGAACCAGGTGTCTCCCGGCGGAGGGAGGGGGCCCATCCAGTTCCGCTCGCCGGGGCCGAGCCCCTGCTCGTCCGGAGGGCGACCGGGAACGCCGCTCTGGTCGGTGATCCCGGAGATGGGGGCGAAGCGCGCCAGGCCGGCCTGCGCGGAGACGGCGAGCGGCCCCAGGATCGGGACGGGGAGCAGCGTGGCGGAGAGGGCCGGCAGCCGGTGGAAGGACGGGACGCTGCCCCCGAAGAAGCCGAAGGGGACGAGCGGGACCACCGGGAACTGCCCGGGGGGGCTGGCCTGGCCGAGGGTCCCGATCTGCTCGTTGTAGGTGAGGTCGGCCTCGAGCAGGAGGTGGGGAAAGGCGTAGCCGGCCGCCAGCGTCGACCGGTAGTAGGAGGCGTCGCGCTGGAGCAGGTCGCCGACGAAGTCCTGCGTCCAGACCGCGTCGCCGACCAGGAAGGCCTCGGCGTTCACGAAGCTCTGCGGGTCGGGCCGGGCGTCGCTCCGGAGCAGGAAGGCGGTGCGCAGCCCGCTCGCCGGCTTCCACTGGTAGGGAAGCGTATCCTGCTGGAGCAGGAGCTTCGCCTCGCCCTTCACGCCCGGCGCAGGCGCCCAGCGGAACTCGACGGCACCCCCGACGCCCCGCACGCCAGGGTTCTGCCCCTGGTCGATGCGGTCGTTCACCGTGGAGGAGGACGGGCCGAAGGCGTAACCCGGGGTGAAGGTGAGATCGTAGCTCTCGCCCAGCGTGAGGAAGAAGGGCTCGGCCAGCCACCAGCCGGTGCGCGAACCGACGTCGACCATGGGGAAGAGGAAGCCGGTCTGGCGCCCCGACAGCGGGACCTGGAGCCAGGGGAGAGGCAGGACGGGGATGGGCTCGTCGATGAAGAGGAACCGCGGCGTGACGTAGACCACCGGCCAGGTCAGGGTGGCGGTCTTGCCGGGCTCGATCTCGGCCCGCTGGGCCCGGATCTCCCAGGACGGGGCGCCGCCGCAGCAGTCGCAGAGCGTGAGCCGGACGTTCTCGACCGAGAAGGACGTGGGCGCGTCGCCGGCGGGGACGGTCCCCTCCGCCCGGTCCGCCCGCACGGAGAGCCGGTTCCTGCCGTCCCGCTCCGCCTCGGCGATGGTGCCGTTGCGGGAGAGGTCGAGCGGCTCGTCCTTGTAGAAGGCCACCACGCCTCGCGCCTCCCAGGCGCCGTCGAGGACCGCGTGGATGCCCTCCGCCGCGACCACCCTCCCCGGCCCGGTGAGGAGCACGTCGCCGGTGGCGTCCACCTCGCCGGTGCGCGGGTCGTAGCTCGCGGTCCTGGCCCGGAGCAGCAGCGCGCCGCGCCGGAGGTGGACCGCGCCCTCGAGGACGAAGCGCTCCCGGGCGGCGTCGTAGGTGATGAGCCCGGCCTCGACGTCCACCGCGCCGGACGGTCCCGGCAGCGATGCCGACGCGGCCGCGGCCGCGCCCGGGACGAGGAGCAGCAGACCGGCGAGGAGAGCGACGGGCTCCGACACCCGCTACTTGCCCGGCCTGGCCGGCGCCGGGGGCGCGGCAGGCGCGGCAGGGCGATCGAAGTCGAGGGAGAGCGTCTCGCCGTCGATCCGCTGCGACCAGGCCACGCGGTCCCGCAGGCGGATCTCGAGGATGTAGCTCTTCCCCTGCCGGACCGGCGTCACCTTCGCCACCGCCGACGGGAAGAACGACGTGTCGAGCGGCTTCAGGTCGTTTCTCAGGGGCACGGTCGTGTTCGGGAACTCGACGCGGACGAGCTTCTCCTCCGGCTCCGACACGCTGAAGCGCGGCGTCGAGCGGAGGCGCACGAAGACCTTCGAACCGGTCGGGGTCTGCTTGAAGCCAACGAACTCGACCTGGTTCGGCGGGGCCGGCCTGGCGGGTGCAGCCTTGACCGGCGCCGGGCTGGCCGGAGCCGGAGTGACCGGAACGGGCTTCGCGGCCGGGGCTGCGCTCGCGGCGGCGGCCCGAGCGGATGCGGCCTCCGCCTGCGCGCGTGCCTCGGCGGCGGCCTGGGCATCGGCGGCGGCCTTCGCTTCCGCCGCTGCCCGTGCCTCCGATGCCGCCTTCGCCTCGGCGGCTGCCCTGGTCTCGGCCGCGGCCCTGGCTTCCGCCAGGGCACGCGCTTCCGCGAC
>JBAXVO010000199.1:0-6243 GCA_037129355.1 Deltaproteobacteria bacterium
GCCCCGGTCCTGCCCGGGTCCCCGCCGCTCTGCGGCATCGTCGAGGAGCAGTTCCGGACCCGCGCCGATCTCCTCGACCCGGTGAAGCTCTTCGGCGGCTGGCTCCGGATGGTCCCCAACATGCTGCGGGTCTACCTCGACGTCCGCCGCTTCCTGGCCCTCGCCGCGCTCGAGAACTACCTGGTCACGGAGCGCTGGTTCCGGGGCTGACGTCGATTGTGCAGCCCCGCGCACCCTGGGCAGCCCCTGCGCCGGCCAGGGCGTCCGGCAGCGCCGGGCGACGAGCCCGGTGGCCTCGGCAAGGTCGAGGTCGTCGGCGAGCCCTCGCCAGCGCAGTTCACCGACGCGAAGCAGCAGGTGTTCCCGGCTGCCCGGCAACCGATGGCCTTCTCGTGGGCCGTCGGGGTCGATGACCAGGGCCGTGATCCGAAGGCCGTCGCTGACCCGGCGCTCCGTTCCGAGGATGACGGCGACCTTCGAACTCCTTGCCGCACCGGCCACGGTGGCCCACGCACGCTCGAGGAACACGGGGTCATGCGGTGGCACCGGACTTGTAGCGCCGGGCGGCTCCGAGGAACCCGTTGCCGACTGGCTCAGCCTCCCGCTGCCTGCACCAGCGCCGGGATCCCGCTCCGCCGGTTCGCCTCCGCGGCGAGGCGCCGCTCCTCCTCACTGGCATGGTCCCGCTCCCACGCCAGCAGCTTCGGCGTCATGAGCCCGTGCCAGAGCGTGGGCACGAGCGCGATCACGATGGTGGTGAGGTAGCCGCTGACCATCGTCGGCGCGCCGGGGAGGGGCCGGAGCGCGTGGTACGGCACCTCACCTTGCGCATGGTGGTGCGAGTGTCGCGTCAGGTTGAAGAGCGTCCACGAACTGATGCGCCGGTTGGTGTTCCAGGAATGGCGCGGCTTCACCGGCGCGGCGGGGCTGCGCACCATCCCGTAGTGCTCCATGTAGTTCACGATCTCGAGGAGCGCCTTGCCCCACAGCGCGCAGGCGGTGAAGTACGCCGCCGCTCGCCAGCCCCCCAGCGCGAAGGCAACGGCCAGCAGGGAGAGGCTCATGAGGTGGCCGCGGAGCACCGCGTTCCGACAGGACCAGCGCCCGCGGCGCCGCTTGTGCAGCCGCTCGGCCTCGATGTGCCAGGCGCTGGCATTTCCCTTCCAGGTGGAGACGAGGACATGTCGGTACACGCTCCGTCCACGCGGGGCGGTGGCCGGGTCCACGGCGGTCGAGACGTAGCGGTGGTGGCCGTAGACGTGCTCGATGGCGAAGGAAGTGTCGAAGCTGAAGGCGAGGAGCCACCGGCCGAGGAACATGGAGACGGGGTCCCAGGTCCGGTGCGTCAGCTCATGTGCCGGGATGGTCCCCACCATGCCGATCATGAGGCCGGTGAGGATGCCAGCGGAGAGCCGGTGGCCGGCGCCGGTCGCGGCGCGTGCCGCCAGGAGGTCGTGGCCGGTGAGGCCGGAGAGCCACGCCCCGAGGCCGAGTGGATCGCCCGGACTCACGCCCCACAGCGTCGCGAGCATCACGAGCGACAGCAGCGGCAGCGCGAGCCAGAGCTGCGCCGTGAGGATCCCTGGGAGGCGATAGGTGGGGGTGGAGGTGTCGTCGCCACAGATGGCGTCGCCCACCAGGTAGAAGGAGACGATCGCCAGCAGGGCCACGGTGGGGGACGATCCGCCCGCGAAAAGGGCGGCCGCGGCGACGAGCCCGACGGCGTGGAAGCCGAAGAACTTGAGGTAATGAAGCAGCCCCGCCGAGGGAGCCGTCGCCCTGGCCAGGTCCGGCCCGGCCGGCGTGACGTCGGCGCGAGGCGCCGTCCTCGGGGCGCTCTCGTGCAAGATCGTGACGTCGCCGAGCGGCACGCTCTGGCAGGCCAGGATGGTGCCCCGATCCAGCTCGTCGGCCGAGAGCAGGTAGGCGGTGTCGGTCCGCTCCCGCACCCGTCCCTCCACGAGCCTGCACCGGCAGGTTCCGCAGCCGCCCACCCTGCAGCTGGACGGGAACGGCACACCGTGACGCTCGGCCGCCTGGAGCAGCGTCTCTCCCGGTCTTACCTCGATGGTCCGGTCACCGATCCGCGCCCTGAATGGGCTCGGCGGCGACGCACCGCTGGGCATCCATCCCTCCGTTCATTCCACCCGGCTCCAGCCGGGGACCGCCGACAGCCTGCATACCGGGCCATCCTCTCCCTTGCCACAGCCTCGAAACCGACCCGGGAGGCGCCCACCGTTCGCCGCCGACCGGCGGAGCACAACTTTACGCCCCAACAGGCCAGGGCGGAGCCCTCGGGGGGGCCATAAGCGCGAACTCGTCCGACGGAGCGGAATGCCATCGCCGGGTGGACGAATCGGCAGACAGGGGCAGAGGAGAGATCCATGAGCCGCGAGTCGAAGGAGAGGACGTCGGAGGCACACGGACGTCTCTGGGGCGCGCGTGCGAAGGACTGGGCCGACTTTCAGGAAGGGACAGTTCGACCGGTCTTCCAGGCCGTGCTCGAGCGCACGAGCGTCGGGCCGGGAACCCGATATCTCGATGTGGGCTGCGGCTCGGGGCTGGCGACGGAAATGGCTGCCGCGCGCGGGGCCGACGTGTTCGGCGTGGACGCGGCCGAGGCGATGCTGTCCATCGCGCGGTCGCGTGTGCCGACGGGCGTCTTTCGCCCAGGGGATCTGGAGGAACTGCCGTTCGCCGACGAATCCTTCGATGTGGTGACCGGCTTCAATTCGCTGCAGTACGCCGGGAACCCGGTTGCGGCCTTGCGCGAGGTGGGACGTGTCGCCAAGCGAGGCGGCTCGGTCGTGGTGATGACCTTTGGAAACCCCGACGGAATGGAAGTGGTGGCCTTGCTGACCGCGCTCAAGGCGCTGCTTCCCCCGCCGCCTCCGGGAGCACCCGGCCCGTTCGCGCTGTCCGATGAAACCACCCTGCGCCAGTTCGCAACGGACGCAGGACTTGAACCCGTCGAGGTCTTCGATGTCGACAGCCCCTGGATCTACGCGGACAAGAACGCGGCATTGCGTGGCCTGACATCGACGGGGAACGCGGTCAGGGCGATGGAGCAGATCGAGGAGAGGGTCGTGACCGAAGCCTACGCGAAGGCAATTTCTCCGTTCCGCCAGTCCGACGGCAGCTATCGCGCGACGGCCTGGTTCCGCTGCCTGCTGGCGCGGCGGCGAGCATGATCCTCGATCTCGCCGAGCATCGGTCGGGGACGGACTTGCGGCCGCGCCGCTCGGCCACGCGCCCCCAACCCCCGAGCTCGACCGACAAGCGGGCGACGAGGCTCGTCAACGGCCCAAGCGCCAGCTCGCAAGCGTGGCTGCGTGCCACGCACTCGAACACCGAGTCGTGGAACGTCAGCACGAAGTGCCGGTATTTCGAGTAGCCCTCGGGCCGGTGTTGAGGGTGGACCGCGTTCATGCGCTCGAGCCCCCGAACCCAGGAGGAATCGAGCACCTCGAAGGCGCCGTATGGGCGCAAGCCCCGACTCGCAAGCCGGTGACCCGCGAACGCCTCATCGTTTGGCGGGCCGAACATGCTGGCCTTCACCCCGTCGAACCGGACGATGGCGGCGGGTCCGCCGGCCGTTTCGGGCCCAAGACGGGTCACTGTCGTGCCGTCCCAACCAGGCTGAACGTCGTTCCGATGGTAGACGAGGACCACCTTGCCTTCCTTGGCCAGGACGAGCGGGCATGGCGCTCCGACGTCGCTCTGCGGCACATCACGGAGCTCCACGACGCGATCCCGCTGGTCGACCGTGTACATGGAGACCGATTCTCCAGGATCGCCGTCCCGTGAACCACGGGGAACGGTGGAAGCGTGTAGGAGATCCAAACCATCCTTCAGGGACTTGCCTCCGTGACCCTGAACCGGAAGGGATGGCCCTCCTCGCTGACCTTCCTGAGGGAGGGAATCCAGGCCCGGTCGATCCAGCTTCGTCGGGCCAGACGGAGATGATGAGGGCGGATGGGAAAGAGTGGAAACCTGCTGCGTCTACTCGCCGGACGTGGGCGTTCCCCTCGAGGTGCCAGACGGGGAGTGGCGAATCGAGCCCGGAACCTGGAGCCGAAGCCCGATGGGTTCCGAACCGGAGTCCCACTGCTGGACACTCGATGAGTTGCTCTCCGGTCGGTCGGTGGAGGATCACCCGTTCTTTGACTGCGACGGCCTGCTGCTGCTCAAGCCCGCTCCCACTCCAGCCGGCGCACCACCGGCTCGCCGAGGGCGGAGGTGGTCTCCAGATGGATGGCGAGCCGGCCTCGCTCGATCCTGAACTCCCGGGTGACGACCTTGCCGACGTCGCCTGGCGAGAGAGCGCCGACCAGTCGCTGTGTCACGGTGCTGGTGGCATCATCGACGGTGTAGGTACCGAAGTAGGCGTCATAGCCGCCGACGGCGTGGCTGTTGTTGGTGCCCGCCCGAGCCAGGGCGGGCGCCTCCGGGCCGGAACGATCCCGCTTCATGAACTGGGCCGCGAAGTTCCCGGCCAGGTCGTAGATGAGCAAGGCGACCGGGTCGGCGCCCAGGGACGGGTCGACCCGGAGACGGCCGTCGGTGCCCCGGTCTTCCCGGGAAACCAGACGCCAGGATCCGAGCAGTTCGGTGGAGAGGCTCATGTCGCGGTCCCGCTTCCCGGGCACCTGGTGGAAGGCGATGCCCCGGCTGACCTAAGGACGGGCCAGGCCAGCCGCAAGCATCGAAGGGCCGTCGAGGAGGGGCCTCAACGCACGACGCGCACGGTGGGATCGAATTTCAGATAGGCGCCCGGGCCGCTCGTCTCCACGCCACCGGAACGCACGGTGACGGTCCCCGTGCTTCGCGGGCGGAGCCGGCTCGAGTAGTCGAGCTGGACGCGCCCCGTGCTGGTCTGCAGCCAGAAGGTGACCCCCTTGGCGTCCGGGTCCACCGGGCCGTCGGGGGGTTCCAGGACCGGATCGCCGATCCACTCGGCCTCGAAGTGGTCGGCGCGGACGCGTCCCCGCACGACGGTCTGGGTGCCTGGAGACACATGGCCGACCTCGATCGCCACGTCCCGGGCGAGCTCCATGGAATCCGATAGTGTCGCGAGCTCCGCCGCGAGCGGCAGCACCGACGTGACCAGGTGGAGGAGGTAGGCGTGGCGGCCCGGGCTGCCGTCCGGTGCCTCGATCCGGACCGCGTGCTCCGCCACGACGCCACCGGGCGCCCGGTGGCCGTCCACCGCGAACGTGCCGCAGCCGTAGAGCGCGAAGATCACCTGTGCCTGGCCGTCCGTTCCGAGCGCGAGGCGGTACCCGTCCGGCAACAGCCGCGCTGCCACGCCCGGCGAGGTGGGGCGCACGTGCACGAGCTCGACGCAGTCGGTGCCGGAGTACCCGCCGAGGGACGCCGTCGGCGGCGGGGCCGGGGCCCTCGGGGCGCCGGCGCATCCCACGGTTCCAGCGCACAGGATGAGAAGAAGCCGCTTCGTGGTGGTCTCCCGCCGACGGTTCGGGCCACCCGTACCATGGGGGCGGCCCTCGTCAACCCGCGCTCCCCGAGAGGACCAGGGATCGCGGAGTCCATCCGTTGGCGGCCGAATGGGCGCGTTCGTATAGAGAACCGATGCGCCTCTTCGGGTTCTCCTTCAGTCCATTCGTCATGAAGGTCCGCCGGTACCTCGAGTTGAAGGGATTGCCCTACGACTACGTCGAGGTTCCCTACCTCGACCGCAGGGAACTGCTGGCGCTCACGGGTGGAACCGTCCACGTGCCCGTCCTGGAGGATGGCGGCACGGTGGTCACCGACAGCGCGCGCATCACGGCCTGGCTGGACGAGCACCACGCGCCCAGCCTGCGCGCCGATCCGTTCGCCGTGATCGTCGAGGCCTGGGCCGAGAACGTCCTCGAGGACGTGGCGTTCCGCATCGCGTGCCCGCTCATCGAGCCCGAGTTGCCGCGCCTGTTCGGTGGGCGGGACGACGCCCGGGCGCTCTGGCGCCTCTTCAAGGAGAGGAAGTTCGGACCGGGCTGCATCGAGGCCTGGGCGCGCGATGCCGAGGCGCTCAACAACCGTGCGTCGGTGCTGCTGCAGCCGCTTGCCCTCAAGGTGCAGTCGCAGCCGTTCCTGCTCGGGGCGACCCCCTCCCTGGCCGACGTGGCCGTCTACGGCCAGCTGTCCTTCCTGGAACTGGCGTCCCCGCGCTGGGTGGTCGATCGGGCGCCGGGGCTGGCGGCCTGGTTCCGGCGGGTTGCCGAGGCCCGATGAGCGCGCCCG
>JBAXVO010000002.1:0-48907 GCA_037129355.1 Deltaproteobacteria bacterium
CGGCTATGCCATGGACCCGGCCGAGGTCCTCGGGGAGGCCATGGAGATCCCGGGGAGGGACCTGGTCGCGCTGGCCGGCATCGACTTCCACGCCGTCTGCCCCCACCACCTGCTCCCGGACCGGGGGCGCGCCTGCGTGGCCTACGTGCCGGGCGGCCGGGTGGTCGGCTTCGGCGTGCTGGCCCGGCTCGTCGACTGCTTCGCCCACCGCCTGGTGATCCAGGAGGTGCTGGCCCGCCAGGTCGCCGACGCGCTGGTGCGCCACCTGGGGGCGCGCGGTGCGGCCTGCGTGCTCGACGCCGAGCAGATGTGCCTCACGGTCCGCGGGGAGCGGCGCCGCGAGGCCCGTGCCCACGCCCAGGCCTTCGCGGGATCGATGGCGCGCAGCGCCGCCTGGCAACGGCGGGTGCTGCGCATCGCGGCGGGGGAGGAGCGGAGCCCCGCTCCGCGGAGGCGCCGGTGAGCGGGCGGCTCGACGGCCGCACCGCCATCGTCACCGGCGGTGGAAGGGGCATCGGGGCCGCGGTGGCCCGGGAGCTCACCGCCCGGGGCGCGCGCGTCACCGTGTTCGCCCGGACCGCCGCCGAGATCGACGAGGTGGTCCGGAGCGGTGGCGCGTTCCTGGCCGTGGCCGGGGACGTGGCGGCCGAGGCCGACGTGATCCGGCTTCGCGCCGCGCACGAGCGGGTGCTCGGCCCCTGCGACGTGCTGGTGCACGCCGCCGGCATCCTCGAGCGCGGGCGGGTCGAGGTGCTCGACCCGGCCGCCTGGCGGCGGGTCATCGACGTGAACCTCACCGGGGCCTTCCTGATGGCCCGCGCGGTCCTCCCGGGGATGCGCTCGCGGGGGCGCGGGAGGATCGTCGCCATCGCCTCCATCTCCGGCCACGTGGGCACGGCCGAGGGATCGGCCTACAACGCGTCCAAGTGGGGGGTCATCGGCTTCGCCAAGAGCCTCGGCGAGGAGCTGCGCGGCTCGGGAGTGCAGGTGATGACCGTCTCGCCGGGGAGCGTGGACACGCGGATGCTGGCCCAGACGCCGTACCCGCCCGACATGGGTCCGGAGGACGTCGCCCGGGTGGTGGCCTGGTGCGCCGCCGAGGCCCCCGACGCCATGAACGGGAGCGACGTGGGGGTGTTCGGTTGAGCGGGGAGGGGATGGCGGCGGCGGTGGGCGAGCTCCGATCGGCCTTCCCGGAGGCGCGGCTGGTGTCCGACGCCGACCTGCTCGCCGGGTACGGCAAGGACGAGTCGGACCTGGGCACGTTCCCTCCCGGCGTGGTCGTGAAGGTCGAGTCGGCGGAGGAGGTCCGGACGATCTTCGCCATCGCCTCCCGCCACCGCGTGCCCGTCGTGCCCATCGCAGCGCGCAGCGGAAAGTCGGGCGGGTCGCTCGCCATCCACGGCGGGATCGGGGTCTCGGTGGAGCGGATGAACCGCATCCTTGAGATCCGCCCGGGGGATCTCACGGCCCGGGTGCAGCCCGGGGTCATCACCGGCGTGTTCCAGGCCGAGGTGGAGAAGCACGGGCTCTTCTACCCGCCCGATCCCAACTCCCTCGACCTCTGCTCCATCGGCGGCAACGTCGCCGAGAACGCCGGTGGGCCCCGCGCACTCAAGTACGGCGTCACCCGCGAGTACGTGCTCGGCCTCGAGGTCGTGGTCCCCACCGGCGAGATCCTCCGGCTCGGCCGGCAGACCATCAAGGGCGTGGCCGGGTACGACCTCACCGCGCTCCTGGTGGGGAGCGAGGGCACGCTCGGCATCGTCACCGAGGTGACGCTGAAGCTCCTGCCGCGCCCGCGCCACGTGGCGACGGCGCTGGTCTGCTTCCCCGACGTCGACACCGCCGCCCGGGCGGTGAGCCGGGTGCTCTCCGAGGGGGTGATCCCCCGCTGCCTCGAGCTCATCGACGACGTGTCGGTTCAGGCGATCTCGAAGGGCTCCCCGTTCCAGCTGCCGGCCGGGGCCGGCGCGGCGCTCCTCTTCGAGACCGACGGGAACGACGAGGAGCAGGTCTTCGCCGAGATGGCGCGCGTGGCCGGGATGGTGCAGGGCAGCGCCTCGGGCGAGGTCATCGTGGCCCAGAACGAGGCCCAGCGGCGCGACATCTGGGAGACGCGGAAGTACCTCTCGGTCGCGCTGAAGAAGCTGGCCTCGGCGAAGCTCTCCGAGGACGTCGCCGTGCCCCGCTCCCGGATCCCCGAGATGGTGGCTCGTTGCCGGGAGATCGGGAGGGCCCACGGCCTGCTCGTCGCCACCTACGGCCACGCCGGGGACGGGAACCTCCACTGCAACGTGCTCTTCGACGGCGACCGGGAGCGCTCCGCGGCCGACGCGGCGGTGGCCGAGGTCCTGCGCGCCGCGGTGGACCTCGGTGGGACCATCACCGGCGAGCACGGGGTGGGGCTCGCCAAGCGGGACTTCCTCGAGTACGAGCAGGGCGAGGGGGTCGTGGCGCTGGAGCGGCGCGTCAAGGCCGTGTTCGATCCGCTCGGGATCCTGAACCCCGGCAAGATGTTCCCGGAATCCTGAGCCCCCGGTTCCGCCGCGTCCGAATCGCGCAATGGTTGCGGCAGGTTCCGCCTTTCGGACGGCTGGATCTTACCTTGACAACGATCTTCCGATCCGGCATCAAGGTACCCCCTCGGCACCCGGCCAGGACGTCTCTGCCGCGCCAGAGGCCCTCCCGCGCAGGCCCCCCTCAAGGAGACGAAGGACGACATGCAACCCAACACTGGAAAGACCCGGCCGGTGGAGCAGGTCGAAGGCGTGACCATCCGCTTCGTCGGCGACTCGGGCGACGGCATGCAGCTCGTCGGCTCGGAGTTCACCAAGGCCTCGGCCATCGCCGGCAACGACCTCGCCACCTTCCCCGACTTCCCCGCCGAGATCCGGGCCCCCACGGGCTCGCTCGCCGGCGTGTCGGGCTACCAGGTCAACTTCGGTTCGAGGGACATCTTCACGCCCGGCGACCAGCCCGACGTCCTGGTGGCCATGAACCCGGCCGCCCTGAAGACCAACCTCCAGGACCTCCGTCCCGGCGGAATCCTCATCACCAACAGCGGCGCCTACACCGAGGGCAACCTCGAGAAGGCCGGCTACAAGACCAACCCGCTCGACGACGCGGCCCTGAAGAAGAACTACAAGGTCGTCTCCGTCGACATGGACAAGCTCACCCAGGCCGCGCTGGCCGGGTCGGGGCTCTCCAACAAGGACGTGGCCCGCTGCCGCAACTACTTCGCGCTCGGCATGATGTACTGGCTCTACAGCCGCCCGCCGGAGCCGCAGCTCGAGAACATCCGGGCCAAGTTCAAGAAGAAGCCCGAGATCGCCGAGGCCAACGTCAAGGTGTTCTCGGCCGGTCACGCCTTCGGCGAGACCACCGAGCTCTTCCTCTCCCAGTACACGGTGCCGGCCGCCAAGCTGGCCCCGGGCACCTACCGCAACGTGACCGGCAACGGCGCGGCCGCGCTGGCGCTCGCCGCCACCGCCAAGCTCACCGGCCGCCAGGTCTTCCTGGGCAGCTATCCCATCACCCCGGCCACCGAGATCCTGCAGGACTCGTCCTACTTCAAGGACATGGGGGTCGTGACCTACCAGGCCGAGGACGAGATCGCCGGCATCGGCTCCGCCATCGGCGCCTCCTTCGGCGGCTCGCTCGGCGTGACCACCACCTCCGGCCCGGGCCTGGCGCTCAAGTCGGAGATGCTCGGCCTCGCCGTCATCGCCGAGCTCCCGCTCGTCGTCATCAACGTGCAGCGCGGCGGCCCGTCCACGGGCATGCCCACCAAGACCGAGCAGTCCGACCTCTACATCGCGCTCTTCGGCCGGCACGGCGAGGCGCCCCTGCCGGTCATCGCCGCCCGCAGCCCGGCCGACTGCTTCTACGCGGTGATGGAGGGCTTCAAGATCGCCATCAAGTGGATGACGCCGGTGATCGTGCTCACCGACGGCTACCTCGGGTTCGGCTCCGAGCCGTTCCGCATCCCGGAGGACGGCGAGCTCAAGCCCTACCTGGTCAAGTACCAGACCACCGTGAACGACCCCGCCGGCTACATGCCGTACAAGCGGGACGACAAGCTCATCCGTCCGTGGGCCATCCCCGGCACCGCCGGGCTCGAGCACCGCATCGGCGGCCTCGAGAAGGATTCCATGTCCGGCATGGTCTCCTACGACGGCATGAACCACGAGAAGATGGTGAAGACCCGGGCCCAGAAGATCCGCAACGTCATCGAGGACGTTCCGGACGTCGAGATCGACGGCGAGCCCACCGGCGAGCTGCTCCTCGTCTCCTGGGGCGGCACCTACGGCTCGGTCCGCGGCGCCACCGCGCGGCTCCGCGCCCAGGGCAAGAAGGTCGGCCACGTGCACCTGCGCTGGCTCAACCCCCTGCCCAGGAACCTCGGCGCGGTCCTCAAGGCCTACAAGAAGGTGATGGTCCCCGAGGTGAACGACGGACAGCTCGCCAACTACCTCCGGATGTCGTTCCCCGGCCTCGATCCGCTGCAGTTCAACCGGATCAACGGCAAGGCGATCAAGATCAGCGAGCTCACCGCCAAGGTGAACGAGATCCTGGGCTAGGCCCGGAAGGAACCATACGACCATGAGCCCCAACGGCCAGACCCAGAACCCCGTTCCCACCTACACCAAGAAGGACTTCGAGTCGGGCGTCGACCCGCGCTGGTGTCCCGGGTGCGGCGACTTCTCGATCATCAACCAGGTGCAGAAGGCCATGCCCAACGTGGGCGTGGCCCGCGAGAACATCGTCTTCATCTCCGGCATCGGCTGCTCGTCGCGCTTCCCGTACTACATGAACAACTACGGGATGCACACGCTGCACGGCCGCGCGCCCTCCTTCGCCTCCGGGCTGAAGGTGTCGCGTCCGGAGCTGATGGTGTGGGTGATCACCGGTGACGGCGACGCCCTCGCCATCGGCGGCAACCACTTCATCCACACGATGCGGCGCAACCTGGACCTCAAGGTCCTGATGTTCAACAACCGCATCTACGGCCTCACCAAGGGCCAGGTCTCCCCGACCTCCGAGCTGGGGAAGAAGACCAAGACCACCCCGCACGGCTCGCCGGACTATCCGTTCAACGCGCCGGCGCTGGCGCTGGGCTCGGGCGCGACGTTCGTGGCCCGGTCCATCGACATCGAGGGCGCCCACATGGGCGGCGTCATCGCGGCGGCCGCGGCCCACAAGGGCAGCGCCTTCATCGAGGTCTTCCAGAACTGCCCGGTGTTCAACGACGGCGCCTACACGTTCCTCACCGACAAGGCCGTGAAGACCGACGCCATCCTCCGCATGGAGGCCGGCAAGCCGCTGCTCTTCGGCAAGGACAACAAGAAGGGCATCCGCTTCGACGGGCAGAAGGCCGAGCTCGAGGTCGTGACGCTGGGGGAGAACGGGGTCACCGAGAAGGACATCCTGATCCACGATCCCACCCGGTCCGACCCGACCATCGCCTTCATGATGGCGAACCTGTCCGACCGGGCCGGCTTCCCGACCCCCATCGGCATCTTCCGCGACGTCCGCAAGCCCACCGCCGACGAGAACACCTGGGAGATGATCAAGGCCGCCAAGGCCAAGAAGGGCGACTCGTCGCTCCGCAAGTTCCTCTCCGACGCCGACACCTGGGAAGTGAAGTAGCGCCGGGGCCTGGAGGCGATCGCAGGCCGTTTCGGGGGGCGCCGGCGCGAGCCGGCGCCCTCTTCTTGTCCGTTCCCCGCGGCGCGGGGACGGCCCGCCCCGCCAGCCGGGTCGCGCAGCGGGCGGCGACCGGCGACCCGGGCGCGCCCTCCCGGACGCAGCGTTCGCAGGCGCGGTCCGCCTCGGCGTCGCGCCCGGTCGCGGCGAGCGAGGCGCAGGCGCCGAGCCAGGCCTCCGCCATCGTCGGGTCGAGGGCGGCGGCGCGCGCGTAGGCCTCGGCGGCGCCGGACGCGTCCCCCTGGAGCCAGGACACCCAGCCCAGGTCGTGGTGGACGAGCGCCAGCCCGGGACGGGCCTCCAGGGCGTGGAGCAGGTCGCGCCGGGCCCGCTCGAGCAGCAGGCGGCGGTCTTCGCCGGCGGCCTGCTCCGCCCGGCGCGAGAGGTGGCGCGCGCGGACGAGGCGGGCCGGGACCTGGTCCGGATCGAGCCGGAGCGACTCGGCGATGGCCTCCTCTCCGGCCCCGGCGGATCCCAGGGTGAGGAGGGCCTCGCCCCGCCCGGCATGCCCCTCGGCGAGTTCGGGGTCGGCCGCGACCGAGGCGTCGAACTGGGCGAGGGCCAGGGCAGGGGATCCTCCGGCGCGCAGCGCGACGCCGAGGCCCGCCCTGGCCTCGGCGAGGTCCGGCGCCATCTCCAGGGCGTGCTCGAAGGCCACCTCCGCCCGCTCCCGGTCCCCGGCGGCGAGGTGTGCGTAGCCGCGGCGGACCTGCTCGACCGCCCGGGAGTGGGGCGGGACCGATGCGCAGGCGGTGAGGAGGCAGGAGGCGAGGAGGGGCCAGGGAGGAGCGCGGTACATGCCCAAGCCGGGGAGCGAGCCCCGTGCCGCCGCGGGGGGCCGGTGGAGAGGGGCCCGATGCCGCGGGTGCGGGCCGTGGGGCGGACCCGGGGAGCGCCGAACGGTACGGGAATTGACACTACATGCGTGGCCACATAGGTTCGCGGCAGCATGGCCAGGAAGAAGATCTCCACGACGGTGTACATCACGCCGGAGCAGGACGAGCGGCTGAAGCTGCTCAACGACCGGACCAAGGTGCCGGTGGCGGAGTACATCCGGCAGGGGATCGACCTCGTCCTCGAGAAGTACCGGGCCGCCCTCCCCGGACAACTCACGCTGGACGAAATGGACCGGAAGGGCTAGTCACCCCCCCCTATGTCCGAAAAGCGTGTCGTCATCCTCGGGGCTGCCGGGTTCATCGGAAGCCACCTCACCGACCGGTTCCTCGCCGAGGGCTGGCTGGTCCTCGGCGTCGACAACCTCATCACCGGCACGATGCGCAACCTCCAGCATCTGAAGGAGAACACCCGGTTCTCCTTCGTGAACGCCGACATCTGCGACGGCTTCGGCTGGGTCGAGGGGCCGGTGGACGCGGTGCTCGACTTCGCCTCCCCCGCCTCCCCGATCGACTACCTCGAGAAGCCGTTCGAGACGCTCAAGGTGGGCTCGGTGGGCGTGGAGAAGGCCCTCGACCTGGCGTGGAAGAAGGGCGCGACCTTCCTCATCGCCTCGACCTCCGAGGTCTACGGCGATCCGCTCGAGCATCCCCAGAAGGAGAGCTACTGGGGCAACGTGAACCCGGTCGGGCCGCGGGCCGTCTACGACGAGGCCAAGCGCTTCGCCGAGGCCATCACCATGGCCTACCGGCGCTACCGCCAGGTCGACACCCGGATCGCCCGGATCTTCAACACCTACGGGCCGCGGATGCGCCTGAACGACGGACGGGTGGTGCCCACGCTGGTCGCCCAGGCGCTGCGCGGCGAGCCGCTCACCGTCTTCGGCGACGGGTCGCAGACCCGGAGCTTCTGCTACGTGGAGGACAACGTCGACGGGATGTGGCGCCTCCTCCACTCCCGCGAGCCGGACCCGGTGAACATCGGGAACCCGCACGAGATGACCATCCTCCAGTTCGCCCGGTCGGTGCAGCGGCTCTGCGGCAAGGACGTCCCCATCGTGCACCGCCCGCTGCCGCAGGACGATCCGCGGGTCCGCCAGCCGGACATCACGCGGGCCCGCACCATCCTCGGATGGGAGCCGAAGGTCGGCTTCGACGAGGGCATGAAGCGCAGCATCGATTGGTTCCGCCAGCAGATCTGAGGGAGGGGACGTGGCCGCCAGGATCCTCGTGACCGGTGGGGCCGGGTTCATCGGCTCCACCATCGCCGACCGCTGCGTCGGCGCGGGCTGGGACGTCGCCGTGGTCGACGACCTCTCCTCGGGCAAGCGGGAGAACGTGCCGGAACAGGCCCGCTTCTACCCGTGCGACGTGCGCAGCGCGGCCGCGGCCGAGGCGGTGGAGCGGGAGCGCCCCGACGTCCTCTGCCACCACGCCGCCCAGATCGACGTGCGCCGCTCCATGGCCGACCCCCGCTACGACGTCGACGTGAACCTGGGCGGCCTCGTCAACCTGCTCGCCGCAGCGGGCCGGGCCGGCGTCCGGCACGTGCTCTTCGCCTCCAGCGGGGGAGCGGCCTACGGCGAGTCCACGCGCCTCCCCACCCCGGAGGACGAGCCCACCCACCCGGTGTCGGTCTACGGGGCCTCCAAGGCGGCCAGCGAGCTCTTCCTCGGGGTCTGGCACGCCTCGCACGGGATCGGGTTCACGGCGCTCCGCTACGGCAACGTCTACGGGCCGCGCCAGGACCCGCACGGCGAGGCGGGCGTGGTGGCGATCTTCGCCGGCCGGCTCCTCGACGGGCAGCCCTGCACCGTCAACGGGGACGGCACCCAGACCCGGGACTACGTCTACGTCGACGACGTGGCCCGGGCCAACCTGCTCGCCGCCGAGCGGCGTCCCCAGGGGGCGCTCAACGTCGGCACCGGCGTGGAGACCGACGTGAACCGCATCTACCGGGTGCTGGCGAACGCCGCGGGCGTGCCCGCGGAGGCGCTGCGCGGCCCCGGGAAGGCCGGGGAGCAGCGCCGGTCCTGCATCGACCCGGCAGCGGCCGGCCGGGTGCTCGGCTGGCGTCCGGAGGTCCCGCTCGAGGAGGGGCTCCGCCGGACGCTGGAGTGGTTCCGGGCCCGGAGGAAGGGCTAGGGTTCACTCTCCGTCCTGAGGCGGATCCTCGTCGGCGTCGGAGGGGAGGGGGAGGGGCGCCCCGAGCAGCCGCTCCAGCTCGGCCCTCGCCGCCGGGGCCTCGGTCGCGGGGACCGTCCCGTTCCGCTCCAGCAGCGAGAGGATGCGGCGCGCCTTGCGGGCCAGCCAGCGCGGCGCGGGGGTGAGCGCCGCCTTGCGCGGTGCCGGGAGCATGGCGGCGAGCGCGGAGGCCTGCGCCGCCGAGAGGTCCCGCGCGCCGATCCCGAACCAGCGCCGGGAGGCCGCCTCGGCGCCGAAGACCCCGTTGCCCCACTCGGCGACGTCCAGGTAGAGGGTGAGGATGCGCCGCTTCGGCAGCGTGCGCTCCAGCTTCACCGCGAGCAGCGCCTCGCGGACCTTGCGCAGGTAGCTGCGCTCGGTGCCCAGCCAGAGGTTCTTGGCGAGCTGCTGGGTGATGGTGGAGGCGCCGCGCACGGTGCGTCCGGCCTTCCAGTTCTGCTCGGCGGCGTTCCGGATCTCGTCCCAGTCGAAGCCGGCGTGGCCGAAGAAGGACGCGTCCTCGGACGCGACCACGGCGCGGACCAGGCGCGGCGAGATGCGGTCGAGGGAGACCGGGCGGTAGTCGGGGCGGAAGGGCTTCCCCGCGGCGGCCGCCTCGGCCCGGCGTTGCTCGATGAGGGCGGTGGTCGCGGGGGGCCGGGTGGCGAGCGGCGCGGGGTCGGGCAGGGAGCGCCAGGCCAGCCAGGCCCCGAGGACGGCGACCCCGGCGAGGGCGAGCAGCGCCGCGCCGATGCGCAGGGCGCGGCCCGGACGGGGCGCTCGCCCCGGCTCCCCCCGCTTTCGTCTCGACCCGGCCACGCCGCTTGCCTATCAGGGATGGCTCTCCCGGGGAACGACATCCCACAAGGGCGAGCGCCCCGGGGGGGCGGGGATTACAAGCCCGGAAACTCCAGACGCGCGGCCCTCGGTGCCGCGGAGGAAACGACATGAGCGTGAAGGCCTACAAGCCCCAGGATTTCTCCAAGGTGCGCGGACTCGCCGGCATCTCCAACGACCAGATCGAGGAGCACCTCAAGCTGTACGAGGGCTACGTGAAGCGCACCAACGCGCTCACCGAGAAGCTCGAGGGGCTCGCCAAGGAGGGCAAGGCCTCCGGCGCCGACCCGGTCTACGCCGAGCTCACCCGCCGGCTCGGCTTCGAGTACTCGGGCATCATCAACCACGAGTACTACTTCGGGAACCTCACCGCGGGTGCACAGGCGGAGCCGCCGGCCGGCTCGAAGCTGGCCAGGGCCATCGACGACTCCTTCGGGAGCCTGGCCACCTACCTGGCCGACTTCCGCGCCATCGCCACCATGCCGGGCATCGGCTGGGCCATGACCTTCCAGGACCCGACCACCGGTTGGCTCTCCAACCAGTTCATCACCCTGCACGAGAACGGGGTGCCGGTCGGCTTCCGCCCCATCCTGGTGCTCGACGGCTGGGAGCACGCCTTCATGCGGGACTACAAGGCCTTCGAGCGCGCCAAGTACGTCGAGGCCTTCTTCAAGAACGTCGACTGGGCCGCGGTCGAGAGCCGGCTGAAGTAGGGCCGCCGTCGCCGCCGCGCGCGCATGGCGCGGAGCGAACCCATCCCGTCCCCCGCCCGGCGCGCCGGCCTCCGCCGTCGCCTGCTCGCCTGGTGGGACGCCGGGCACCGGGACCTGCCCTGGCGGTTCCCGCAGCACGGCGCCGACCCGTACCGGGTCTGGCTCGCCGAGGTGATGCTGCAGCAGACACGGGTCGAGACGGCGGTCCCGTACTTCCGTCGCTTCGCCGCCCGCTGGCCCACGCTCCCCGCGCTGGCCGCCGCCGCCGACGCCGAGGTCCTCGCCGCCTGGAGCGGCCTCGGCTACTACGCGCGCTGCCGCAACCTGCTCGCCGCGGCACGCGCGGCGCTGGCCCGGCACGGCGGACTCCCGGCGTCGGTCGAGGCGCTGGCGGAGCTGCCCGGTCTCGGTCCCTACACCGTGGGTGCAGTGGCGAGCATCGCCTTCGCGATCCCGGCCGCCGCCGTCGACGGCAACGTGTCCCGGGTCCTCTCCCGCCTCCACGCCGTGCGCGGGGACCCTCGTTCACCGAAAGTGAAGCGCAGGATCGCCGCCCTGGCCGCGGCGTTCGTCGATCCGGTCCGCCCCGGCGACTGGAACCAGGCCCTGATGGAACTGGGCGCCACGGTGTGCGTCCCCCGGCGCCCCGACTGCGCCGCCTGCCCCGTCGCAGCGGCCTGCCAGGCGCGGAAGGCGGGGCGGACGGCCGAGATCCCGGCCCGCGCGCCGCGGCGGAGGCCGGTCCACCTGGTGTGGGCGCTCGTCCGGGTGGAGCGGGGAGGGCGCGTGCTCCTCTCGCGGGCCCCCGAGCGGGGGCTCTTCGCGGGGACGTGGGGGCTGCCCGGGATCGCGGTCCCGGAAGGGGAGGACCCGGCCGGGTTCCTCGGCCGGCGCGCGCTGCCCGACCTGGGACTGCGCCTCGAGATCGGGGGCGAGATCGCCTCGGTCACGCGCCTGCTCACCCACCGCCGGCTGGAACTCCGGGTCCACGCGGGAACCCTCCTCGGGCGCCCGCCGGTTGACGCATCGCGGTGGGGCTTTACATCCGAGGGCGAGGCGAGTAGGTTGCCGGCCTCCACGGCGATGCGCCGTGCCATCGAGGCCTCCGGCGGGTTCCAGACCGCCAAGCGGAGGGTGCGGGGCACGGGAAAATCGAAGCGGAGCCACGGAAGGCCTTGACTTCCCGAGGTCGAACCGTATACTTCGCGCCCTTTTTGACGGTGGGAACCGTCGCAGGTGCACCGGGTCCGCCCGCTGCGCTTCAGGAAAGAACCGGATCGAATGCCGACGATCAGCCAGCTGGTCCGCAAGGGCCGCGAGAAGCTCAAGACCAAGAGGAAGGCGCCCGCCCTGGTGGAGTCGCCCCAGAAGCGCGGCGTCGCCACGCGCGTCTACACCACCACGCCGAAGAAGCCCAACTCGGCCCTTCGCAAGGTGGCGCGCGTCCGTCTCACCAACGGCTTCGAGGTCACGAGCTACATCCCTGGCGTCGGTCACAATCTCCAGGAGCACTCGGTGGTGCTCATCCGCGGCGGCCGCGTGAAGGACCTTCCCGGCGTCCGCTACCACATCATCCGCGGCACCCTCGACGCAGTCGGCGTCCAGGGCCGCAAGCAGAGCCGCTCGAAGTACGGCGCCAAGCGCCCGAGCTAGGCAGAGGATCCGATGCCCCGTCGTCGCGTAGTCGAGAAGCGGAAGATCCTGCCCGATCCCAAGTTCCAGGATCGGATCGTGGCCAAGTTCATCAACAACCTCATGCGTGAGGGGAAGAAGTCCACCGGCGAGAAGATCATCTACGGCGCCTTCGCCGTGGTCGAGAACCGCCTCAAGGACGATCCCCTCAAGGTCTTCAAGAAGGCCCTCGACAACGTGAAGCCGGTCGTCGAGGTGAAGTCCCGCCGTGTGGGCGGCGCCACGTACCAGGTCCCGGTGGAGGTCCGCCAGGATCGCCGCACGGCACTGGCAATGCGCTGGCTCATCGAGTATGCAACGGCCCGCGGCGAGAAGACGATGGTGGAGAAGCTGGCAGGGGAGATCCTCGACGCCGCCAACAACCGCGGGAACGCGGTGAAGAAGCGCGAGGACACCCACAAGATGGCGGAAGCGAACAAGGCGTTCGCGCACTACCGCTGGTAGGTCGAAAGGGAGGATCGCAGCTCGAAGAGGCCGACTCGGTCGGCTGGGTCCGATGGACCCGATGGCTCTTTGACAGCTCGGTCAGGTGGGTACGTCGCACGGCGACGTGAGTTTTGCGCACGCAACGGTTCGAACGGTTCGAAGGATAGAGATCATGGCCCGCGTTACACCAATCGAGCGCTACCGGAACATCGGCATCATGGCGCACATCGATGCCGGCAAGACCACCACGACCGAGCGGATTCTCTTCTACACTGGCGTCACCCACAAGATCGGCGAGGTCCACGAGGGCACCGCCGTCATGGACTGGATGGAGCAGGAGCGCGAGCGCGGCATCACCATCACCAGCGCCGCCACCACCTGCTTCTGGCGCGAACACCGCGTCAACATCATCGACACCCCCGGCCACGTCGACTTCACCATCGAGGTGGAGCGCTCGCTGCGCGTCCTCGACGGCGCCGTCGCGGTCTTCGACGCCGTGAGCGGCGTCGAGCCCCAGTCCGAGACCGTCTGGCGCCAGGCCGACAAGTACAAGGTTCCCCGCGCCTGCTTCATCAACAAGATGGACCGCGTGGGCGCCGACTTCTACGCCTCGGTGGCCTCCATCAAGGAGAAGCTGGGCGCGCGCCCGGTGCCGCTGCACATCCCCATCGGCGCCGAGGACAAGTTCCGCGGCATGGTGGACCTCGTCAAGATGAAGGGCATCACCTTCGACGACGAGACGATGGGCGCCGGCTACCAGGAGATCGAGATCCCGGCCGACCTGGCGGAGCAGGCCAAGGAGTACCGCCAGGCCCTCGAGGAGGCGTGCGCCGAGGCCGACGACGACCTGATGGCCAAGTACCTCGACGGCCACCCGCTCACCAACGAAGAGGTGAAGCGCGGCCTGCGCCGGGGCACCATCGACATGAAGTTCTTCCCGGTCATCTGCGGGACGGCCTTCAAGAACAAGGGCGTGCAGCAGTTCCTCGACGCGGTCGTCGACTACCTGCCGAGCCCGGTCGACAAGCCCCCCGTTCGCGGCATCACCCCGAAGGGCGTCGAGGTCATCCGCGCCACCTCGGACAGCGAACCGTTCAGCGCGCTCGCCTTCAAGCTCATGAACGACCCGTTCGTGGGCAACCTCACCTTCTTCCGGGTCTACTCCGGCAAGCTGGAGAGCGGCTCCTACGTCTACAACGCCTCCCGCGACCGCAAGGAGCGGGTGGGGCGCCTCCTCCAGATGCACGCCAACAAGCGGGAGGAGATCAAGGAAGTCCTCGCCGGCGACATCGCCGCCGCGGTGGGCCTGCGTTCCTCCACGACCGGCGACACCCTCTGCGACGAGGACAAGCAGGTCATCCTGGAGAAGATGGAGTTCCCCGAGCCGGTCATCTCGGTGGCGGTCGAGCCGAAGACCAAGGCCGACTCCGACAAGATGGGCATCGCGCTCCAGCGGCTCCAGATGGAGGACCCGAGCTTCCGCGTCCACACCGACGAGGAGACCGGCCAGACCATCATGCGCGGCATGGGGGAGCTCCACCTGGAGATCCTGGTGGACCGCATGCTCCGCGAGTTCAAGGTGGAGGCCAACGTGGGCAAGCCCCAGGTGGCCTACCGCGAGACCATCACCCGCGAGATCGAGTCCGAGGGTCGCTACATCCGGCAGACCGGCGGACGCGGCCAGTACGGCCACTGCTGGCTGCGCCTCATCCCGCAGGAGCCCGGAAAGGGCTTCACCTTCGAGAACGAGACCGTGGGCGGCTCCATCCCCAAGGAGTTCGTCGAGCCCATCCGCAAGGGCATCGAGGAGGCCATGACCGGCGGCATCCTGGCCGGCTTCCCCATGGTCGACCTCAAGGTCGAGGTCTTCGACGGCTCGTACCACGACGTCGACTCGTCCGAGATGGCGTTCAAGATCGCCGGCTCGATGGGCTTCAAGGACGGCGCCGCCAAGGCCTCGCCGGTCCTGCTCGAGCCCATCATGGACGTCGAGGTGGTGACGCCCGACAGCTTCATGGGCGACGTCATCGGCGATCTCAACTCGCGTCGCGGCAAGATCCAGGGTATGACCCCGCGCACCGGGGTGCAGGCCATCACCGCCCAGGTTCCGCTGGCCCAGATGTTCGGCTACGCCACGGACCTCCGCTCCAAGACGCAGGGGCGGGCAACCTACACCATGCAGTTCGGGCATTACGCCCAGGTTCCGAACAGCATCGCAGAGACCATCATCACGAAGAGCAAGGGAGCTGCCGCCCCAACCAAGTAGTCCGGCGCGCAACCACGGAGGAGAGCACATGGCCAAGGAAAAGTTCGATCGCAGCAAGCCCCACGTGAACGTCGGCACGATCGGCCACGTGGACCACGGGAAGACCACCCTGACCGCGGCCATCACCAAGGTCGCCGCCCAGTCGGGCCTCGCCTCCTTCATGGCGTACGACCAGATCGACAAGGCGCCGGAGGAGAAGGCGCGCGGCATCACCATCGCCACCGCCCACGTCGAGTACCAGACCAAGAATCGCCACTACGCGCACGTCGACTGCCCGGGCCACGCCGACTACGTGAAGAACATGATCACCGGCGCCGCGCAGATGGACGGCGCGATCCTGGTGGTCTCCGCGGCCGACGGCCCGATGCCCCAGACCCGCGAGCACATCCTGCTCGCCCGCCAGGTGGGCGTGCCCTACATCGTGGTCTACCTGAACAAGGTGGACATGGTGGACGACTCCGAGCTCCTCGACCTCGTCGAGCTCGAGGTCCGCGAGCTCCTCACCAAGTACAACTTCCCCGGGGACAAGACCCCCATCGTCCGCGGCTCGGCCCTCAAGGCCCTCGAGGGCGACAAGGGTGACCTGGGCGAGCCCTCGATCGGCCGGCTGATGGAGGCCATCGACACCTACATCCCGACCCCGGCCCGCGCCAAGGACAAGCCGTTCCTGATGCCGGTGGAGGACGTGTTCTCCATCTCCGGCCGCGGCACGGTCGCCACCGGCCGCGTCGAGCGCGGCATCGTCAAGGTCGGCGAGGAGATCGAGGTGGTCGGCCTCAAGCCCACCGCCAAGACCGTCGTCACCGGCGTCGAGATGTTCCGCAAGCTGCTCGACCAGGGCGAGGCCGGCGACAACATCGGCGCGCTGCTCCGCGGCCTGAAGCGCGAGGAGATCGAGCGCGGCCAGGTGCTCGCCAAGCCCGGCTCCATCACGCCGCACACCAAGTTCAAGGCAGAGGTCTACGTGCTGACGAAGGAGGAGGGTGGCCGTCACACCCCGTTCTTCAACGGCTACCGGCCCCAGTTCTACTTCCGCACCACCGACGTGACCGGCTCGATCCAGCTGCCCGCTGGCGTGGAGATGGTGATGCCGGGCGACAACATCGGGATGGACGTGGAGCTCATCACGCCCATCGCGATGGAGAAGGAGCTCCGGTTCGCCATCCGCGAGGGTGGCCGCACCGTGGGTTCGGGCGTCGTCGCGGAAGTCATCCTGTAACGAAGAAAGAGGCAGCCCCGGCGAACGGCGGTGCAGTTGGCCGCGCCGCGCCGGGGCCAGAAGCCGAGGACGTGAAGATGGCAATGCAGAAGATCCGAATCCGGCTCAAGGCCTACGACTACAAGCTGCTCGACCAGTCGGCCGGCGAGATCGTGGAGACCGCGAAGCGGACCGGCGCCAAGGTGGCCGGCCCGATTCCGCTCCCCACCCGGATCAACAAGTTCACCGTCCTCCGCAGCCCGCACGTCGACAAGAAGTCGCGCGAGCAGTTCGAGATCCGCACGCACAAGCGGCTTCTCGAGATCCAGGAGCCCACGTCGCAGACACTGGACGCGCTCATGAAGCTGGATCTCTCGGCGGGTGTCGACGTGGAGATCAAGTAGGCGAGGACGCCATGGCAAAGTTCGACGTCTATAGCCTCGAGCGGAAGAAGGTCGGCGAGATCGACCTCAACGACGAGGTCTTCGCCGGTCCGGTGAACGAGCACCTCTTCTGGGAGGTCGTGAAGGCCAAGCTCGCATCCGACCGTTCGGGCACGCATGCGGTGAAGAACCGCTCCCTCGTTTCCGGCGGCGGCAAGAAGCCCTGGAAGCAGAAGGGCACCGGCCGCGCCCGCCAGGGCTCGACCCGCGCCAGCCAGTGGGTGGGCGGCGGCAAGGCCATGGGGCCCAAGCCGCGTGACTACTCCTACGACGTGCCGCGCAAGGTCCGGAAGGCCGCGCTGCGCTCGGCGCTGGCGCTGCGCAACTCCGAGCAGAAGATCCTCATCGTGGATCGCTGGGCCCCGGAGGCGCCGAAGACGGCCGCCGCGGCCCAGGTGCTCGGCAAGCTCGGGGTGAAGAAGGCGCTGGTCGTCGACGGCGCCGAGAACGCGGCGCTCTCCAGGTCGATCCGCAACCTGGTGGGCTCCGACTTCCTGGCCACCCAGGGGCTCAACGTGTACGACATCCTCGGCCACGAGTACCTGGTGCTCACCGCCGACTCTGCCAAGAAGGTGGAGGAGGCCCTGTCATGAACCTCACCGTCCAGGACGTCATCGTCCGGCCCATCATCAGCGAGAAGGCGGAGCGCGGCCGCGAGACCGAGCGCCAGTACGCCTTCCAGGTGCACCGCGACGCCACCAAGATCCAGGTGAAGGGCGCGGTCGAGAAGCTCTTCACGGTGAAGGTGACGGCGGTCCGCACCTGCATCGCCCGGGGCAAGAACAAGCGCGTCGGCCGCCACGTGGGCCAGCGTCCCAACTGGAAGAAGGCCATCGTCACCCTCAAGGAAGGCGACACCATCGCCCTCTTCGAGGGGAAGTAGGCCAGGGGAACGAGCATGGGCGTCAAGAGCTACAAGCCGACCAGCGCAGCGCGCCGTCACATGACGGTCGCGGACTTCGCCGAGATCACCAAGCGGCGTCCCGAGAAGAAGCTGACCCGGTCCAAGAAGCGGACCGGCGGGCGCAACGCGCATGGCCACATCACCACCCGCCACATCGGCGGTGGCCACAAGCAGCGCTACCGCATCATCGACTGGCGGCGCGACAAGGACGGGGTGCCCGCCACGGTGGCGGCCATCGAGTACGACCCCAACCGCACCGCGCGCATCGCCCTCCTGCACTACAAGGACGGCGAGAAGCGCTACATCCTCGCCCCCCTGGGCGTGGGCGTGGGCGACCAGCTCGTCTCCGGCGATGCCGTCGACATCCGCCCGGGCAACACGCTCCCCATCCGCGGGATGCCGCTCGGCACCCAGATCCACGGGCTCGAGCTGCAGCCGGGGTCGGGCGCCAAGCTCATCCGCACCGCCGGATCCTTCGGCCAGGTCATGGCCAAGGAGGGCGACTACGCCCAGATCCGCATGCCCTCCGGCGAGATCCGGAAGGTCCTGCAGGTCGTCCGGGCCACCGTGGGGCAGCTCTCGAACATCGAGAACGCCTCCATCCGCGTGGGCAAGGCCGGCAAGAGCCGCTGGCGGGGCATCCGCCCCACCGTGCGCGGCCTGGCGATGAACCCGGTCGATCACCCGCACGGCGGCGGCGAGGGCAAGTCGGGGCAGGGCAACCCGCACCCGGTTTCCCCCTGGGGCCAGAAGACCAAGGGACTCAAGACCCGCAACAACCGCCGCACGGACAAGTACATCGTCTCGCCCCGCAAGCGGGGCGTGCGCAGCCAGGCAACGTAGCGGCGAGGACCGAGAGACATGGCGCGTTCGATCAAGAAGGGCCCTTTCGCCGACAAGCACCTCCTCAAGAAGGTGGAGGACGCGAACAAGGGAAGCAAGAAGTCGGTCATCAAGACCTGGTCCCGGCGGAGCACCATCATGCCGGATTTCGTCGGCCACACCTTCGCGGTCCACAACGGCCGCAAGTTCGTGCCGGTGTTCGTCCAGGAGAACATGGTCGGGCACAAGCTCGGCGAGTTCTCCCCGACCCGCACCTTCCACGGGCACACCGGCGAGAAGAAGGCGGTAGCGGCCACCTCCGCTCCGCCCCCGAAGAAGTAGAGGACGCTCATGGTCGACACCGAGAAGAAGACCGCGAAGACCCCGGCCCCGGGCCGCAAGGTCAAGGTCACCCGCAAGGAGCGGCGCGTCCGCACCGAGGCGGCCCGCCCCAAGCCCGGCCCGCACGCCACGCTGCGGAACCTCCGCGTCACGCCCCGCAAGGTCCGGCTGGTCGCCGATCACGTGCGCGGCATGCCGGTCGGTCCCGCCCTGGCGATGCTGAAGTTCACCCCGCAGGCGGCGGCCCCGCACCTGGCCAAGCTGCTGCGCTCGGCGGTCGCCAACGCCGAGAACAAGGGCGGCCGCGTCGACGTCGACGCGCTGTTCGTGAAGACGCTCACCGTGGACCACGGCCCCAAGTCGCGCCGATTCATGCCGCGCGCCATGGGACGGGCCACCCGGATCGACAAGAAGACGAGCCACGTGTACGTGGAGCTCGGCATCGCGGAGCGCGCGTAAGCGCGCCGTAAGGAGAACGCGTGGGTCAGAAAGTCCATCCGATCGGGTTCCGCCTCGGGGTCATCCGGACCTGGGAGTCGAAGTGGTACGAGGAGAAGAACTACGCGAAGTGGCTGCACGAGGACATCAAGATCCGTGAGTTCGTGAAGGAGAAGCTCGGCCAGGCCGGCATCTCCAAGATCGAGATCGAGCGGGCGGCCAACAAGGTCAAGATCAACGTCCACACCGCTCGCCCGGGCATCGTCATCGGCAAGCGCGGGGCGGGGATCGAGACCATCAAGAAGGACCTCCAGGCCCTCACCGACAACGAGGTCTACCTGAACGTCGTCGAGGTCCGGAAGGCCGAGATCGACGCGCAGCTGGTGGCCGAGAACATCGCCACCCAGCTCGAGCGCCGCATCGCCTTCCGCCGGGCCATGAAGAAGGCCGTGCAGACGGCCCTCAAGTTCGGGGCCAAGGGCATCCGGGTCGCCTCCTCCGGCCGCCTGGGCGGCTCCGAGATGGCGCGCTACGAGTGGTACCGCGAGGGTCGCGTTCCGCTCCACACGCTCCGGGCCGACATCGATTACGGGTTCGCCGAGGCCAAGACGACCTACGGGAAGATCGGCGTGAAGGTCTGGATCATGCGCGGCGAGGTCCTGCCCCAGTCGGCCAAGGCGCCGCGGGCCGGCATCGGCGGTCGCGCTTAGCCTTCCGCGTCGGGAAAACTTCGAGGAGAATCAGAGATGCTGCAGCCGGCGAGGACGAAGTACCGGAAGATGATGAAGGGGCGCATGCGGGGCAAGGCCTACCGCGGCTCCGAGCTCAACCAGGGCTCGTTCGGCCTTGCGGCCACGGAGTGCGGGTGGCTGACCAGCCGCCAGATCGAGGCCGCCCGCGTGGCCATCAGCCGCTACGTGAAGCGGGGCGGAAAGCTCTGGATCCGGGTCTTCCCGGACAAGCCCATCACCAAGAAGCCCGCCGAGACCCGCATGGGCACCGGCAAGGGCCCCGTCGAGTTCTACGTGGCCGTCATCAAGCCCGGCCGCGTGCTCTTCGAGATCGAGGGCGTCACCGATGAGCAGGCCGCCAAGGCCTTCTCCCTCGCCGCCCACAAGCTGCCCGTCTCCACCAAGCTGGTGAAGCGCGGCGTGACCCTGTAGGAGGCGACATGTCGACCAACACCGAACTGCGACAGCTGTCTCCCGAGGAGCTCGAGGCGCGCGTCGCCGAGCTCAAGCAGCAGATCTTCGAGATGAAGGGCAAGCTCAACACGGGCGTGCTGGACTCGACCGCCGACCTCGCCAAGACCCGCCAGCTGGTGGCGCGTTGCCGGACGCTTTCGCGCGAGAAGCAGCTGGGCATCGTCCGCAAGGCCAAGACCGAGGCCCGCAAGGGCAAGGGTAAGGAGTAGTCATGGAGCGCGGCAAGGCCAAGTCCCGCGTCGGGGTGGTGGTCTCGAACAAGATGCAGAAGACGGTGGTGGTGCGGGTCGAACGCCGCATCGCCGACCGCAAGTACGGCAAGATCATCCGCCGCGCCGAGCGCTACAAGGCGCACGACGAGCTCGAGAAGTCCAAGACCGGTGACAAGGTCCGGATCGTCGAGACCCGCCCCATGTCCAAGGACAAGCGGTGGCGCGTGGCCGAGATCATCGAGAAGGGTCCGGAGGTCTAGCCATGATCCAGCAGCAGACGATCCTGGACGTCGCCGACAACTCCGGCGCCAAGAAGGTCCAGTGCATCAAGGTGCTGGGCGGCTCGCGGCGCAAGTACGCCTCGCTCGGCGACGTCATCGTGGTCTCCGTGAAGGAGGCCATCCCGCAGTCGAAGGTCAAGAAGGGCGAGGTCGCCCGGGCCGTGATCGTGCGCACCGCGCGCGAGGTGAAGCGCCCCGACGGGAGCTACATCCGCTTCGACGGCAACTCGGCGGTCCTCATCAACAAGGACCTGGAGCCGGTCGGTACCCGCATCTTCGGACCGGTGGCCCGTGAGCTCCGCGCCCGCAAGTTCATGAAGATCATCAGCCTGGCGCCGGAGGTGCTGTAGGCCATGGACGTCCGCAAGAACGACACGGTGAAGGTCCTCTCCGGCAAGGAGAAGGGCAAGTCGGGCAAGGTGCTCGAGGTGCTCCACGAGAAGGGCCGGGTTCGGATCGAGAAGCTCATGACGGTGAAGCGCCACCTCAAGAAGGGGCGCAGCCAGGTGAACCCGGACGGCGGGATCATCGAGCGGGCCGGCACCATCCACGCCTCGAGCGTGATGGTGGTCTGCCCCAAGTGCGGCAAGCCCACCCGCGTGGCCCACGCCACCCGGGAGGACGGCCGCCGGGTGCGCGCCTGCAAGAAGTGCAAGGAACGCTTCGAGTAGGGAAACCACGCATCGTCCGGCGCCAGCGGCCCCGGACGAAGGCAAGGAGTGATCGATGGCAGCGCGTCTCAAGGAGAGGTTCGAGAAGGAGATCCGGCCGGCCCTGGTCAAGGAGCTCGGGTTGAAGAACCCGATGCAGGCTCCGCGGGTCGAGAAGATCGTGGTCAACATGGGGCTCGGCGAGGCCATCCAGAACGGCAAGATCCTGGATGCGTCGCTGGAGCAGCTGACGGCCATCACCGGGCAGAAGCCGGTGGTGACCAAGGCCCGCAAGTCCATCGCGAACTTCAAGCTCCGGCAGGGGCAGAGCATCGGGGCCATGGTCACCCTGCGGGGGAACCGGGCCTACGAGTTCCTGGATCGCCTGCTCAACGTGGCGCTGCCGCGCGTGCGCGACTTCAAGGGCGTGTCGCCCAAGGCCTTCGACGGGAAGGGCAACTACACCCTCGGGGTGAAGGAGCAGATCATCTTCCCGGAGATCAACTACGACAGGGTCGAGAAGATCAAGGGGCTCAACATCACCGTGGTGACCACGGCGCGGAACGACGAGGAGGGCAGAACGTTGCTCCGCCACCTCGGGATGCCCTTCCGCCAGTAGCAGCACCAGGAGACGGAAAACGATGGCCAAGCTTTCGAAGATGGCGCAGGCGGCACGCAAGCTGAAGTTCCCCGTGCGTCAGTACAATCGCTGCCCGATCTGCGGGCGGCCTCGCGCATTCCTGCGCAAGTTCCAGATGTGCCGCATCTGCTTCCGCAATCGCGCGCTCCGGGGCGAAGTCACCGGCGTCATCAAGTCGAGCTGGTAGGGAGACTCATCGATGAGCTTCACGGATCCCATTGGCGACATGCTCACCCGCGTCCGGAATGCATCCTCGGCGCGGCACGAGAAGGTGCTGGTCCCGGCCTCCAACCTCAAGGCGCGCATCGCCGAGGTGCTGAAGTCCGAGGGCTTCATCCAGGACTACGTCCTCCACAAGGACGACGGCCATCAGGGGGCCATCACCATCCTCCTGAAGTACGGCAGCGACCGTGAGCCGGCCATCAGCGACATCAAGCGGGTGTCCAAGCCCGGCCTGAGGCGATACGTCGCCACCGGCCAGATCCCCCGCGTATTGAACGGAATGGGCATCGCCATCCTCTCGACCTCGAAGGGCGTCATGGTCGATCGGGAGGCCCGCAAGCAGAAGGTGGGCGGCGAGCTCATCTGCACCGTCTGGTAGGAGCATCCATGTCCCGCATCGGCAAGCTTCCGGTGAAGATTCCGGAGAAGGTCAAGGTCACCGTGGACGGAACCACGGTGAGGGTCGAGGGCCCCAAGGGCAAGACCTCCTTCAAGGCCAACGCCTTGATGAAGTTCCAGATCGACAAGGGCGAGGTGCTGGTCCTCCGCCCCGACGAGTCGACGCTGGCGCGCTCCCTCCACGGGCTCACCCGCACCCTGGTGCGCAACGCCATCGACGGCGTGACCAAGGGCTACGAGCGCACCCTGGAGATCATCGGGGTGGGCTTCAAGGCGGAGGGGAAGGGCAAGGAGGTCCACTTCGTGCTGGGCTTCTCCCACCCGGTCATCTTCAAGCTCCCCGAGGGCATCACCGCCGAGGTGGACGCCAAGCAGACCAAGGTCGTGGTCCGCGGCGCCGACAAGCATCTGGTCGGGATGACGGCGGCCCGCATCCGCGAGCTCCGGCCCCCCGAGCCGTACAAGGGCAAGGGCATCAAGTACGGGCACGAGATCATCCGTCGCAAGGAAGGCAAGACCGGCGCGGCCTAGCGGCCGACCGCTCATGTGCCGGCTGGGTTTGCGCCGGCGCAAGGAGGAGGAACCATGGCAGAGAGAGTCACCCCGCGCCAGAAGCGCAAGGCGCGTATCCGCAAGAAGATCTCCGGCACCGCGGAACGTCCGCGCCTCACGGTGTACCGGAGCCTCAACCACGTCTACGCCCAGGTGGTGGACGACGTGGCGGGCCGCACCATCGCCTTCGCCGGGACGACGTCCAAGGCGCTCCGCGACGCGGTGAAGGAGGACGACAAGGTCGCTGCCGCCAAGAAGGTGGGCACGGCCATCGCCAAGGCGACGCTCGAGAAGGGCGTCACCCAGGTCGTCTTCGATCGAAACGGTTTCGACTACCACGGCCGTGTCGCCGCGGTGGCGGAGGCGGCCCGCGAGGCCGGCCTCAAGTTCTAGGCACCGCAGGACCGAGGGACGAATGGCTGCTCCCATCAACGTGAACGATCTCGATCTGACGGACCGCGTGGTCCACATCAACCGCGTCGCCAAGGTGGTCAAGGGCGGCCGGCGCTTCAGCTTCTCCGCCCTGATCGTCGTCGGCGACGGCCAGGGGCACGTCGGCGTCGGCCTGGGCAAGGCCAACGAGGTGCCCGAGGCCATCCGCAAGGGCGGCGAGCAGGCGAAGAAGAACGTGTTCAAGGTTCCGCTCGCCGGGACCACCATCCCGCACGAGGTGCTCGGCCACTTCGGCGCCGGGCGGGTCCTCCTCAAGCCGGCCAGCGAGGGCACCGGCGTGATCGCCGGCGGCGCCGTCCGCGCCGTGCTCGAGGCGGCCGGGGTGCGCAACGTGCTCACCAAGAGCCAGGGGTCGCGCAACCCGCACAACGTGCTCAAGGCCACCGTGGCCGGTCTGAAGTCGCTGCGCAACGCGGAACGCGTTGCCCAGATGCGCGGCAAGACCGTTGCCGAGATGCAGGAATAGGGCAGGGGACGACGATGGCCGCCATCAAGGTGACGTTGAAGCACGGACTCTCCGGGATCCCCGCCAAGCAGCGGGCGGTCGTGACGGGAATGGGTCTGAAGAAGACCAACTCCTCCAAGATCCTCCCCGACACGCCGTGCACCATGGGGATGATCCGCAAGGTCGGCTACCTGCTCGTCTGGGAGCGCGTGGACGCCCCGACGCCGCTGGGTCGCACCGCCAGGAAGTCGAAGGGCGCCAAGAGCGCCTAGCGCGTCGCGCCCCAACGAGGGTAGAAAGGAACGCTCATGTCGTCGCTGAACCAGTTGAAGGCGCCCCGAGGCGCCACCAAGGTGCGCAAGCGCGTCGGCCGTGGCCAGGGATCCGGCCTGGGCAAGACCGCCGGCCGCGGCGGGAAGGGCCAGAAGGCCCGCTCCGGGAACATGCACTTCGAGGGCTTCGAGGGCGGGCAGATGCCGCTGCAGCGCCGCCTCCCGAAGTTCGGGTTCAACAACCACTTCCGCCTCGAGTTCGAGGAGGTCCAGGTGGCCGATCTGGCCGGGCTTCCCGCCGGCAGCGTGGTCGACCTCCAGGCCCTGAAGGGCGCCGGGCTGGCCCGCGGCAAGGCCGACGGCGTGGTCGTGCTCGGCAAGGGCGAGCTCACCGGGGCCTACACGGTCCGCGTCGAGCGGGTCACCGCGGGGGCGCGCGAGGTCATCGAGAAGGCCGGCGGCAAGGTCGAGCCGCTGCCGAAGCGCCGGACGCTGGGTGAGAAGCAGAAGGCGGAGAAGGCGGAGAAGAAGGCCAAGGGCAAGGCCTAGGCGGCGGAGGGGGAACCGGGATGCTCACCAACAGTCTGGCCAACATCTTCCGCGTCCCCGAGCTGCGCAAGCGGCTCCTCTTCACGGTCGGGATGCTTGCCGTGTACCGCCTGGGCGTATTCGTCAGCACCCCCGGCGTCGACCGCGTGGCCATGCGCAAGGTGGTCGCCTCGCAGGGCGGCCTGCTCGGCCTCTTCAACCTCTTCTCCGGCGGCGCGCTCGAGCAGCTCTCCATCTTCGCGCTCGGCATCATGCCGTACGTCTCCGCCTCCATCATCCTCCAGCTCCTCACCGTGGTGGTGCCGGCGCTGGAGAAGATGCAGAAGGAGGGCGAGGTCGGCCGCAAGCGCATCACCCAGTACACCCGCTACGGCACGGTGTTCCTGGCCGGCATCCAGGGCATCGGCATCGCCACCTACCTCGAGTCGCTCCGGGATCCCTCCGGCCTCGCCGTGGTCACCACGCCGGGCTGGTCCTTCCGCATCCTCACCGTCATCACCCTGTCGGCCGGCACCGCCTTCATCATGTGGATGGGCGAGCAGATCACCGAGCGGGGCATCGGCAACGGGATCTCCCTCATCATCTTCGCCGGCATCGTGGCCCGCATGCCCGACGCCATGTTCCAGCTCTACGCGGCCTACAAGGCTCCGGGCGCCGGCATGGACGAGCTCCGGCTGGTCATCCTCATCGCCGTGATGGTGGTGGTGATCGCCTTCATCACCTTCGTGGAGCGGGCCCAGCGGCGCATCCCGGTCCAGTACGCCAAGCGCGTGGTGGGGCGGCGCACCTACGGGGGCCAGAGCACCCACCTCCCGCTCAAGGTGAACACCTCGGGCGTGATCCCGCCCATCTTCGCCAGCTCGGTCCTGCTCTTCCCGGCCACGCTGGCGTCCTGGTTCCCTTTCCTGCAGCGGGTCTCCGACCTGATGCAGCCCGGCGGCTGGGTCTACAACACGATGTACGTGATCCTCATCATCTTCTTCGCCTACTTCTACACGGCGGTGACCTTCAACCCGGTCGACGTCGCCGACAACCTCAAGAAGTACGGCGGCTACATCCCGGGCATCCGGCCGGGCAAGAAGCCGGCCGAGTACATCGACTACGTCCTCTCCCGCATCACCTTCGGCGGCGCCCTCTACCTGGCGGCGGTGAGCATCCTCCCGACCGTGCTCATCAACCAGTTCGGCGTCCCGTTCTACTTCGGCGGAACCGCGCTCCTCATCGTGGTGGGCGTCGCCCTCGACACCGTGCAGCAGATCGAGGGGCACCTCATCACCCGCCACTACGAGGGGTTCACCGGTCCTCGTGGCCCCCGCATCCGCGGCCGGGCCACGTCGGGCCTGACCGCCTAGGCGCGCCGGGCCGGGCGCCGGGAGACGAGCATGATCCTCATCCTCTTGGGTCCCCCGGGCGCAGGCAAGGGCACGCAGGCGAAGCTGCTGGCCACCGATCTCCGGGTGCCGCACATCTCCACCGGCGACATGTTCCGCGACCACAAGGCGCGCGGGACCGAGCTCGGCAAGACCGTCGACGCCATCATGGCCTCGGGCGGCCTCGTCCCCGACGACGTCACCAACGCCATGGTCAAGGACCGGCTGGCCCGCCCGGACGTGGCCGGGGGCTTCATCCTCGACGGGTACCCGCGCACCACCGCCCAGGCCGCCTACCTCGACCAGCTGCTGCTGGCGATGGGGCGCAAGCTCGACCGGGCGGTCTCCTACGAGATCGCCCAGGAGCTCCTGGTCGATCGCATGAGCGGCCGGCGCAGCTGCCCCAGGTGCGGCGCGGTCTACCACGTCACCGCCAACCCGCCCCGGCAGGCCGGCGCCTGCGACCGCGAGGGTGCCGCCCTCGTGCAGCGCGACGACGACAAGGCCGAGACCGTGGCCCGCCGCCTGGCCGAGTACGAGGCCAAGACCGAGCCGCTCAAGCGCTACTACCACGAGCGCGGGAGCCTGTCGGAGGTGGCCGGCACCGGCGCGCCCGACGAGGTGCTCGCCTCCGCGCTCCGCGTCCTCGGCCGGACCCGCTAGTGCACCTCAAGAGCGCCGACGACCTCTCGCGCATGCGGGACGCGGGCAGGGTCGTCCGCGCCGTGCTCGACGAGGTGGCGGCCGCCGCCGTCGCCGGGGTGAGCACCGCCGAGCTCGACCGGCTGGCCGAGGCCCGGACCCTCGAGCGCGGGGCCGTCCCGGCCTTCAAGGGCTACCTGGGGTACCCCGCCAGCATCTGCATCTCGGTGAACGAGGAGGTCGTCCACGGCATCCCCTCGGAGCGGCGCGTGCTGCGGGAGGGGGACGTGGTGGGGCTCGACTTCGGCGCCATCCTGGGAGGGTTCCACGGCGATGCCGCTGAGACCGTCCTGGTGGGCCGTGGGAGCCCCGAGGCCGCCCGCCTGGTGGAGACCACCCGGGCCGCCCTGGGGGCCGGCGTGGCCGCCGCCCGGTCGGGTGGGAGGCTCGGGGACATCGGCGCCGCCGTGCAGCGCACGGCCGAGGCGGCCGGGTACTCGGTGGTCCGGGAGTTCGTCGGGCACGGCATCGGCCGCAAGCTCCACGAGCCGCCCCAGGTCCCGAACTTCGGGGAGCCCGGGACGGGTGCATGGCTCCGTCCGGGGCTGGTCCTCGCCATCGAGCCGATGGTGAACGCCGGCCTGCCGGGGGTCAGGACGCTCGAGGACGGCTGGACCGCGGTGACCGAGGATGGCGGTCTTTCTGCCCATTTCGAGCACACCGTGGCCATCACCGAGGAGGGTCCGGAGATACTCACCCGGGCGGGGATTTGAGGGCTTCGACGGTTTGCAGCATGGAGCGCTTGCAAGCCGGAAAATCGCATGTTATAGGGCGCCCTTCGCATCGGGCCGATGTGTGGGGTCAGGGTGCGTCAGGAGTCGAGGATGTTCGAGGGGGAGGGGTTTGGCCCCCGATGGTCCCGCCGGCAGGCACGGCGGGGCTTTTCGTCTCGTGCCAGAACTTTTTCGGTCGGGTGACAAGGTCATGAAGGTCCGCGCGTCGGTGAAGAAGATCTGCGACAAGTGCAAGGTCGTGAAGCGAAAGGGCGTCGTGCGGATCATCTGCGCCGCGAACCCCCGCCACAAGCAGCGCCAGGGCTAGCCCAGAGGGCTAGACCCGGAGAACCGGAGACAGAGGAATGGCTCGTATCGCCGGCGTCGACCTCCCCGCAGAGAAGCGCGTCGAGATCTCGCTCCAGTACATTTTCGGAATCGGCAAGGCCACCGCGAAGAAGGTGCTGGCCAAGGCCGGGATCGACCCCGTCACGCGGACGAAGGACCTCGACGACGATCAGGTCCGCCACATCCGCGAGGCCATCGAGGCCGTCACCCAGGTCGAGGGCGACCTGCGGCGCGAAGTCTCCATGAACATCAAGCGGCTCATGGACCTGGGCTGCTACCGCGGCCTGCGGCACCGCAAGGGGCTGCCGGTCCGTGGACAGCGCACCCACACCAACGCCCGCACCCGCAAGGGCCCGAAGCGCGGCCTCGTGCGCAAGCCGGCGGCCTCGGCACCGGCCCCCCGGTAGTGCACTCGGCGTGAATTCGAAGAGAATGGAGAGCCAGCGTGGCTGACGAGAAGCAGGCCGAGAAGGCCGAGAAGCCGGTGAAGAAGGCCGAGGCGGCCCCCGCCAAGGTCGAGGAGTCGGCCCCCCCGGCCGCCCCCAACCTGACCGGCATCGAGCCGGTGACCGCGTCCCCCGTGACCCCGAAGAAGGGGAAGAAGCGGGTCAAGAAGAACGTGGCCAACGGGATCGTTCACATCAACTCCACCTTCAACAACACGATGATCACCATCACCGATCCGACCGGGAACGTCCTTTCCTGGTCGTCGGCCGGCGCGCGCGGCTTCAAGGGTTCGCGCAAGTCGACGCCGTTCGCCGCCCAGGTGGCGGCGGGCGACGCGGCGGCCAAGGCGATGGAGCACGGCCTGAAGGCCGTGGTGGTCATGGTGAAGGGGCCGGGCGCAGGGCGCGAGTCGGCGCTCCGGGCCATCGCCTCGGCGGGCCTCAAGATCTCGCTCATCAAGGACGTCACGCCCATCCCGCACAATGGCACCCGGCCGCCCAAGCGCCGGCGCGTCTGATCCGGACAGGAGACGAACACAGTGGCTCGTTACACCGAAAGCGTCTGCCGGCTCTGCCGCCGCGAGAATCTGAAGATGTACCTGAAGGGCGACCGCTGCTACACGGACAAGTGCGCCATCGAGCGCCGTCCGTACCCGCCCGGACAGCACGGCCAGGGCCGCATCAAGTTCAGCGAGTACGGCGTCCAGCTGCGCGAGAAGCAGAAGGTCAAGCGCATGTACGGGCTCCTCGAGTCCGGCTTCCGCCACGCCTTCGCGAGCGCCGCGGCGGCCAAGGGCCGGACCGGTGACAACCTCCTCCGCGGACTCGAGCTCCGGCTCGACAACGCGGTGTTCCGGCTCGGCTTCGCCGACAGCCGCAACGAGGCCCGCCAGCTCGTCCAGCACGGCCACTTCCGCGTCAACGGCCGCAAGGTCACCATCCCCTCCTACGAGCTCCGCGCCGGGGACGTCATCGACGTCCGCGACCGCAGCAAGAAGGTGGCCCGCATCGCCGAGGCCATCGAGGCGGTGGATCGGCGCGGCGTTCCGGGCTGGCTCGAGCTGGACAAGGCAGGGTTCAAGGGCACGGTCAGGACCACGCCGTCCCGCGAGGACATCACCATGCCGATCCAGGAGCAGCTGATCGTCGAGCTCTACTCGAAGTGATTCGCCGGGCGCGGCCTGCCGGCCGCGTCCGACGTTCGCAGGTCTCAACACGAAGCGTCGCGCGCCCCACGGCGCCCTGACCCCGCCGGGCTGCGGAGGGAGGGGAGGGGGCGGCGGCCAAAGGAGAAAGCCCATGGCTGACGCCATCGTCACGAAGAACTGGCGCGACCTCATCAAGCCTCGCGGCCTGGTGGTCGACCAGGAGTCCCTCACCAACACCTACGGCAAGTTCGTCGCCGAGCCCCTCGAGCGGGGCGTCGGGATCACCCTCGGCAACTCGCTGCGGCGCGTGCTGCTCTCCAGCCTGCAGGGCGCGGCCATCACCTCGGTGAAGATCGAGGGGGTCGAGCACGAGTTCATGGCCATCCCCGAGGTGGCCGAGGACGTCACCGACATCATCCTCAACCTCAAGGAGGTCCTGCTCCAGATCCACTCCAACGAGCAGAAGACCATCCGCATCGAGGCCGAGGGCCCCCGCGAGATCAAGGCTGGCGACATCGTCGCCGATGGCCAGGTCGAGGTGCTGAACCCGGGCCACCACATCCTCACCCTCAGCGAGGGTGGGCGGGTGCGCATGGAGATGACGGCGCGCCGCGGCCGCGGCTACGTGCCGGCCGAGCGGAACAAGGTCCCCGGGCAGCCCATCGGGACCATCCCCATCGACGCGCTCTTCAGCCCCATCCGCAAGGTCAACTACCAGGTCACCAACGCCCGCGTCGGGCAGCAGACCGACTTCGACAAGCTGACCCTCGAGGTCTGGACCGACGGCTCGGTGGCCCCGGCCGACGCGGTGGCCTTCTCGGCGAAGATCCTGAAGGAGCAGCTCTCCATCTTCATCAACTTCGACGAGACCGAGGAGCCGGCCATCGAGATCGCGGCCGTCCCGGAGCAGGTGCTGAACGAGAACCTGTTCCGCTCGGTCGACGAGCTCGAGCTCTCCGTCCGCAGCGCCAACTGCCTCCAGAACGCCAACATCAAGACCATCGGCGACCTGGTGCAGAAGACCGAGGCGGAGATGCTGAAGACGAAGAACTTCGGCCGGAAGTCGCTGAAGGAGATCAAGGAGATCCTCGCCGAGATGGGGCTCTCCCTCGGGATGAAGCTCGAGAACTGGCCCCCCAAGACCGCGCCCCAGGCCCCCAAGGCCTAGGCCTCCAACGAACGCTCCGAGGGAGACGCCCAGATGAAGCACCGCGTAGCCGGACGCCGGCTCGACCGAACCACCGAGCACCGGATTGCGATGTTCCGCAACCAGGTGACCTCGCTCCTGCGCCACGAGCGCATCGTCACCACGACCCCCAAGGCGAAGGATCTGAAGCGCATCGCCGACAAGATCATCACCCTGGGGAAGAAGGGCACCCCCCACGCGCGGCGCATCGCCTTCCGCGACGTCATCGACCCCGAGGTGATCGAGAAGCTGTTCGGGCCGCTGGCCGAGCGGTACGCCAATCGCCCGGGCGGCTACAGCCGCATCATCCACAAGGGCAAGCGGCACGGCGACAACGCCGACATGTCCATCATCGAGCTCGTCGACCGCGCACCTGCGGCCGCCGGGAAGGCCGATGGCGAAGAGGCCAAGGGCGCGAAGGCCCCCAAGGCCGCGCCGGCCGACAAGAAGTCCGACAAGAAGGCCAAGAAGGCCAAGGGCGAGTAGCCCCGAAGGAGGAGTTTCCGATGGCTGTTGTCCTTCGCCTTTCCAGGGCGGGAACGCACAAGGCGCCGTTCTACCACGTGGTGGCCACCGACTCGCGCAAGCCGCGCGACGGCCGCTACCTGGAGGACGTCGGCCAGTACGACCCGACGAAGACCCCGATCCGCCTGCTGCTCAAGGTCGACCGGATCGATTTCTGGCTCAAGGCCGGAGCCAAGCCGAGCCCCACCGTCGCGAAGCTGATCAAGCTCGCGAAGGCGGCGGCGCCGGCCAAGGCCTAGCCGCCGGTTGAGCCCATGCGCGACCTGCTTCTCTGGCTGGCGAGGGAGCTGGTCGAGCAGCGGGACGCGGTCCGGGTCGACGCCATCGAGCGCGACCGGGCGGTGGTGCTCGAGCTGGAGGTCGATCCGTCGGACCTCGGCCGGGTGATCGGCCGGGGCGGCAAGACCGCCAAGGCCATCCGGACGGTGGTCGACGCGGCAGCCAGGCGGGAAGGTCGCCGGGCCGTGGTCGACATCCTCGACTGATGGCCTGGGTCCGGCTCGGAACGGTGGTCCGGCCCGTCGGCCTCGACGGGAGGGTGGGGGTTGCCGGGACCGAGGGGGTGCTGGGGCGGATGACCAGCGTGGCCCTCCGGAAGGAAGGGCAGGCGGAGCTGGAGCGCAAGGTGCTCTCCGCCGGTCCGCAGGGAAGGGTCTGGTGGCTGCGCCTCGAGGGCGTGGCGGACCGGACGGCGGCCGAGGCCCTGCAGGGGCGCGAGGTCTGGGGTCGGCGGGAGGAGATGGGCGAGCCCGGAGAGGGGCGCCATTTCTGGGTCGACCTCGAGGGAATGACGGTGGTGACCATCACCGGGGCTGTGCTGGGCCGGGTGGCGGAACTTTACGTGACCGGGGGCGTGGACGTGCTGGTGGTCCGCGGTCCGGGGGGAGAGCGGCTGGTGCCGCTGGCCCCGTGGGTCACGGTGGACAGGGAGCAAGGCCGGGTGGTGGTCGACGCCCCGCCGGGATTGCTCGGGGACGACGAGGAGGCAGGCGAGACGGAGAGGAACCGGACGTGAAGCGGCTGGAGGTGGAGATCCTGACCCTCTTCCCTCGGATGTGCGAGGGGTACCTGGCCGAGAGCATTCTCGGAAAGGCACGGGAGGCGGGGATCCTCGAGACGCGGGTGACCGACATCCGCGAGTACGCCTCCGGGAAGCACCGGGTCACCGACGACGCTCCCTACGGAGGGGGCGGCGGGATGGTGATGAAGCCGGAGCCGCTCACCCTGGCCATCGAGGCCGCCCGCGAGCGGCTCCCGGGGGCGAGGGTGATCCTGACGAGCCCTCGGGGCGTGCCGCTCGATCAGCGGCTGGCCGAGGAACTGGCGGAGCACGGACGGCTGGTCATCGCCTGTGGACGATACGAGGGAGTGGACGAGCGCGTGAGGATGGCAGTCGACATGGAGGTCTCCACGGGGGACTTCGTGCTCACCGGCGGTGAGCTGGCGGCGCTCTGCGTCGTCGACGCCGCCGCCCGGCTCGTCCCGGGGGTGCTCGGAAACGACACCTCGGCCGGCCGGGAGAGCTTCGCGGGAGCCCCCCTCCTGGAGTACCCTCACTACACCCGTCCGCCGGCGTTCCGCGGAGTGGAGGTCCCCGAGGTCCTCCTCTCCGGTGATCACCGGCGGGTGGAGCGCTGGCGCCGGCGCGAGTCGCTCCGGGCCACGCGGGATCGGCGCCCCGACCTGTTCGCGCGCCTGGAAATGAACGAAGAGGACCGCCGGCTCATCGAGGCCGGCGACGACGAGCTGTAAGGGAGACGCGACGATGCTGCGCAAGGAAATCCAGGACGTCGAGGCGAAGTACCTGCGGAAGGACCTGCCGGAGTTCCGGGCCGGTGACACCGTGCGGGTGCACACGAAGATCAAGGAAGGCGACAAGGAGCGCATCCAGCTGTACGAGGGCGTGGTCATCGCCTCGTCCCGCGGCAGCGCGCGCTCCATGTTCACCGTCCGCAAGGTGAGCTACGGCGTCGGCGTGGAGCGCATCTTCCCGCGCCACAGCCCCCGCATCGACCGCATCGAGGTGGTGGGGCGCGGCGCCGTCCGCCGCTCGCGCCTGTACTACCTGCGCAATCTCCAGGGCAAGGCCGCTCGCGTCCAGCAGGAAGAGGGCCCGGGCGCCGGCGCCAAGGCCTGATCCGGGCGCCGGGCCTTTCCCGCGCCCGGCACGCGGAGTACAGTCCTCCGTCGACGTGCTCCTGCTCGAGATCGCAGCCCAGGGTGTCCGAGGATTCGCGCCCGAACGGGGGCGGGTCCTCTTCCGCCCGGGCTACAACGTGGTCGCCGGCGACGGCGCGGCCCTGCGCCGCATCGTCGCCGCGCTCTTTCACCCCGACCGACCCCCCGACCCGACGCTGCGCGCCGATGGCGGCGCCGCCCCGGGCGTGGTCCGTGCCGGGCTGACCCTGGCCGGCGACGACGGTGTCACCTGGCGGGTGGTCCGCGACCTCGCCGGTCCCTGCCAGCTCCAGCACTACGACGCCGAGAAGCGGACCTTCCTCTCGGTGCTCCAGGATCCCGCGCGCATCGCCGAGGTGCTCCGGGCCGCCGGCGTTCCGTCGCCGGAGCGGTTCGAGGCCGTGCTCGGGGTGGCGGCGTCCGACTTCCCGTCCAGGCAGGCCCCGGGCGGCCTCGCCCAGGCGGCTCCGGTCGCGCAGCCCCGGCGCATCGCCGCCACGCCGGCCGAGGCGCGGCGGAAGCTCGACGCGGCCCGCGCCGAGATGGAGCACGCCCGGGACGCCGAGAAGATCCAGGGGGAGATGGACACGATGCAGTCCCGCCTGTTCAAGCTCGAGGAGATGCTCAAGTCGGGCGAGCAGGTGAAGGAGCGGCTGCGCTCCGCCCAGGCCGGTGTCGCGGCCTTCGCCGCCGCGGAGGAGGCGCTGGCCACGCTGGGCGATCCGGTCGCGCGCCTGGCCGCCGCCGTCAAGGCGACGGTGCGGCGGGACGACGCGGTGGCCAAGGTGGCCGCCGAGCGCGCCGCCCAGGAGGAGGTGGCCGCCGGGAGGCAGGCCCCGCTGCTCCGCCACCCCGGTTTCCTGGCCGGCGTCGGCGTCGGGGCGGCGGCGCTCTGCCTCGGGCTCCTCACCGACTTCCGCGCCGTGGCCCTGGCGGCCATCCCGGCGACGGGCTGGGCAGCCTTCGAGGGGTTGCGCTGGGTGGGACGGGCCGAGGAGTCCGAGCAGGTCGAGCGGCGATCCCGCTGGCTCTCCGATCGGGAGCGGAAGGCCACCGAGGCGTGGGAGCGGGAGACGGCCGACATCCGGGGCGTGATGGCCAGGCTCGGCGTGCCGACCCTGGCGGAGCTCGACGACCTCATGGGGCGGGCGCGCGAGGCGAGGGTCGACCTGGCCGAGGCGGAGGCCGGCTTCGCCACCTGGGAGGCGCGGGCCGAGACCAAGGACGCCGAGACCGAGCGGACGACGGTCCAGCAGGCCATCGGCGTCCTGGAGGGACGGCTCACCGGCGGGACGGGCGGCTACGTCCGGGACATCCACTCGCTGGAGCAGGAGATCGAGCGGCTGGAGCGGGAGGTGGAGACCGGCCCCTTCGAGACCCTCGCGGTCGGACCGGCCGGGGAGGTGGCGGCGACGCCGGTTCCGCGCGGGGAGCCGCTCCGGACGCTCATGGAGCGGGCCTCGGCCGACCTCGGCCTGACGCCGGGAGCGGCGCTGCGGGCCCTGCAGCCGCGCGTCCTCCAGCTCCTCCCGGCGCTCTCCGGGCAGCGGCTCGCCAACTTCTTCGTCGACGAGCGCGGCAACGTCCAGGTCCAGGCGGGCGGGAAGCTCGTGCCCGGCGCGACGCTCGGGGCTCCCGAGAGGGACCTCTGCTTCGCCGTGCTGAAGGTGGCCTTCCTCGAGCAGGGGCTCGCCGCCGGGAAGTCGGTCGGGTTCGTCGACGACGCGTTCGGGGTCCTGCACGAGGGGTCCCGCCGGGCGCTCGCCCGGGTGCTGAAGCAGCTCGCCAAGGGGCGGCAGATCGTCCACGGCACGAACGACGTGATCTTCCGGGAGGCGGCGGACCACGCCGCGTAGGACGGACGTGGCGACGACCCGGGAGAAGGGACGCCTCGCCGAGCGGCTGGCCGAGGCCTGGCTCGCCGGCCGAGGCTACGTGGTGCTGGACCGCAACCACGCCACCCGCGGCGGGGAGGTGGACCTGGTCTGCCGCGAGGGAGGCGTCCTCTGCTTCGTCGAGGTGCGCAGCCGGGCGGACGTGCACCACGGCGCCCCGGAGGAGACCGTGGACCGGCGCAAGGCGCTGCGGGTGGTGGCCGCCGCCACCGACTGGGCCCGGCGGAACGGCGCCCTCGAGGACGACATCCGTTTCGACGTGCTGGCCGTGACCGGCGAGGGGGAGACACCCGAGTTCGAGCTCTTCCAGGGGGCCTTCGACGCCGCCGGAGGGGCGGTCGGATGAGCGAGACGAGGGGCGCGGGGACCCTGTTCGTCGTGGCGACGCCCATCGGCAACCTCGGGGACCTGTCCCCGCGGGCGGCCGAGGTGCTCCGCACGGTCGACGTGGTGGTGGCGGAGGACACGCGCCGGACCAAGACGCTCCTCGTCCACGCCGGCGCGCGTCCTGCCGACCTGCTCTCCCTGCCGGCCTTCGACGAGGAGGGGCGGGTGGACCGGATCGCCGCGCGGCTCGCCGCCGGCGCCTCGGTGGCGCTCGTCACCGATGCCGGGACGCCCGGGGTCTCCGATCCCGGGGTGCGCCTCGTCGACGCGGCCTGGGGGGTCGGCGCCAGGATCGTCCCCGTCCCCGGGCCGTCGGCCGCGCTCGCCGCGCTCTCCGCCTCCGGGCTCGCCGCCGACCGGTTCCTCTTCGCCGGCTTCCTTCCCAGGAAGGGGGGGGCCCGGGCTGAGGCGCTGCGGTGGCTCGGGCGGGTGCCGGCGACCCTCGTCCTCTTCGAGGCCGGGAACCGCGCGGCGGACACGCTCGAGGATCTGGAGGCCGCCTTCGGGGACCGGCCGGCGGCGCTGGCCCGGGAGCTGACCAAGCTGCACGAGGAGATTGCCCGGGGACGCCTGTCCGAGCTGCGCGCCCGCTTCTCCGGCGAGGTCCGCGGGGAGGTCACGATCGTGGTCGCGGGGGTGTCGGAGGCGCCCGGGGAGGCGGTGACCGAGCCGCCCGAGGAGGAGATCCTGCGCCGCCTGGCCGCGGGGGAGCCCCCCACCGAGGTGGCCCGGGCAATCGCCCGGGGCCGGGGGCTCGCCCGGGGCGAGGCCTACGCGCTGGTGGAACGGGTTCGCGGCCGGCGCTGAGCGGGCCGGCCGGCGGTCGAGGTCAGACCGGCTCGTCGGTGCCGCGCAGCCCCAGCTCCTTCATCTTCACCTGGAGCGACTTGCGGCTGATCTGGAGCTTCTTCGCCGCCCGGGTCACGTTGTCGCCGGTCTCCTCCAGGGCGCGGGAGATGAGCGTGCGCTCCAGCTCCGACTGCGCCTGGCGGACGATGTCCTTCATGGAGGCGCCGCTGGGGGCCGCGATGGCGCCCAGCGCACCGAGGGGCGCCACGGGCAGGGCCGGTCCGGGGCCGCGCTCCCGCAGCGTCTCGGGGAGCTGGGCCACGGTGAGAAGCGCGCCGTCGGCGAAGAGGACGGAACGCTCCATCACGTTCTCGAGCTCGCGGATGTTCCCGGGCCAGCCGTAGTTGACGAGGATCTCGAGCGCGCCCTCGTCGACCCGCTCGACCTTCTTGCCGAGGCGCCGGTCGTACTTCTCGATGAAGTGCTGGACGAGGAGCGGGATGTCCTCGCGCCGGTCCCGGAGCGGCGGCAGGACGATGGGGACCACGTTGAGCCGGTAGAAGAGGTCCTCGCGGAAGCGGCCGTCGGCGATGAGGGCCATGAGGTCGCGGTTCGTGGCGGCGATGAGCCGGACGTCGACCCGGATGGTCTTGATGCCGCCGACCCGCTCGAACTCCGACTCCTGGAGGGCCCGCAGGAGCTTCACCTGCATCTCGACGGGGATCTCGCCGATCTCGTCGAGGAAGAGCGTGCCGCCGTCGGCCAGCTCGAATCGCCCCGGCTTCGACCCCACGGCGCCGGTGAAGGCCCCCTTCTCGTAGCCGAACAGCTCGCTCTCCACGAGGTCCTTGGGGATGGCGGCGCAGTTCACCTTGATGAGCGGCTGGGTGCGCCGCGCGCTGCCCCGGTGGATGGCCTGGGCGACCAGTTCCTTGCCGGTGCCGCTCTCGCCGGTGATGAGGACGGTGGAGGGGGAGTCGGCGACGCGGGCGATGACGTCGTAGACCGCGCGCATCGAGGGGGACTGCCCCACGAGCGGAGGGCGCTCCCCGTCGGTGGTGGGTGGGTGGACGTGCTGTCCCTCGAGGACCCGGGCGCGGGACGCCTTGGCGATGACCTTGCGCAGGTCGTCCTGGTCGAAGGGCTTGGTGATGTAGTCGAAGGCCCCGGCCTTCATGGCCTCGACCGCGGTGTCCACCGTGCCGTGGGCGGTGATCATGATCACCGGGACGTCGGGGTAGGAGGTGGCCACCTGCCGCAGCAGGTCGAGCCCCCCCATCCGCGGCATGACGAGGTCGGTGACCACGACGTCGATCGGGACCCGGTGCATCGCCGCGAGGGCCTGCTCCCCGTCCTCGGCGGTGGTGACGTCGTACCCGTCCCGCTTCAGCATCGCCGCGAGGACGCGGCGGATGTTGGTCTCGTCGTCGACGATGAGGACGTGCGCCACGGCTCGACCTGTTAGCACGAGTGGCAAGGGAAGGGGAGCGGCCGTTCAGGTCGTCCGGCGCCGGCGCCACGGGCGCCGGGTCTCCGGGCTGGACGCAGCGGCCGGCTGCGGCGGAGACGTCTCGACCGGGATCGAGGGGAGGGAGACGGTGAACTCGGCGCCGCCCTCCGGCGGAGCGGAGATGGTGAGGGAGCCGTGGTGGGCCTTCACGATCCGCTGGCTGATGGCGAGGCCGAGGCCGGTGCCCTTCTCCTTGGTCGTGTAGAAGGGGACGAAGACGCTCTCCCGCGCGTCGGCGGGGATCCCCGGGCCGGTGTCCCGGAAGCGGACCTCGACCCGGGCGTCGCGGAAGCGGGGCTCGCGCCAGCTGGCGAGCTCGTCGCGGGCGAGCGAGGTGCTGACGTGGAGGCGCCCTCCCTTGGGCATGGCCTGGAAGGAGTTGAGCGCCAGGTTGAGGAAGACCTGCTTCAGTTGCTCGGAGTCGCACTCCACCGGCGGGAGCTCGGGAGCCACCTCGAGGGTGACCTCGATGCCCGGAGGAACCTGGGGGGCGAGCAGCTTGAAGGTGCGCTGGAGGATGTCCCCCACGTCGCCCGGAGACATGCTCGACTTCAGCGGACGGGCGTAGTCGAGGAAGGCGGTCACCACGCCGTTCAGCCGGTCGACCTCCTCGACGATGATCTCGAGGAACTCCCGGTCCTCGCCGGGCAGGCGGCGGGGGTCGAGGTACTGGGTGGCGCCCTTGATGGCCGCCAGCGGGTTGCGGATCTCGTGGGCCAGGCCGGCGGCCATCTCGCCCAGCGCCGCGAGCCGGTCCCGCTCCTTCATCTGCTGGTAGAGCTTGGAGTTGTCGATGACCACCGCGCACCGGTCGGCGATCTCGATCAGCGCCGCGATCTCGTCGGAGGCGAAGGCCTCCTGGACCCGCTCGTCCCAGCAGGAGAGGAAGCCGGCGACGCGGTCTCCGGCGAGGAGCGGCATGCAGATCCCGGCCTTCATGAGGGCCATCGCCTCGCGCGCGTCGACGATCCGCTCCATCTCCTGGGCGACGGGGGGAGGCATGGGGGCGGCGGCCGCGTCCCCCTTGGCGGGCGGGTACTCGGCCTGGAGCTCGCCGAGTCGCCGGTCGAGGTTCTCGAGCAGCACGGCCCGGCGGCCGTCCCCGGCGGCCCGGAGGAGCGCCCGCGCGGTCCCGGCCTCGAGGAACGGGACCGGGTCGGGGCCGCGGGAGGCGAGCAGCCGGTAGCCGGGCCGGTCCTCCGAGACCAGCCACAGGGAGGCGTGGGTGACGCGGCGGGTCTCGGTGAGCCCGTCGAGGACGGTCCGCTCCAGCTCCCCGGGGTCGATGACGTTCACCACCCGGTCGCGCAGTGTCTCGAGTTCCCCGACGAGCTCGTAGCGTTCCGGGAACAGGTTCACCACGACCCACTCCTCCACCCGGGACCGGATCGGGTCGAAGAGGGAGAGGATGACGAAGGAGGCGACGAGGGTGTTGAAGAAGAAGAGGCCGGGGCGGACGCCCACCCAGGAGACGAGCCCGCCGTAGATGCTCGCCAGCACCAGGCCGAGGAGCGTGACCACCGCGATCTTCCCGAGGAACTCGTGGAGGTCGAGCAGCCGGCGCCGCAGCAGTGCCTGCAGGAGCAGGAACATGTACAGCGTGAGGGCCATGAACCCGAGCCCCTCGAGCGGGTAACGGACACCGAGGCGGGGGAGGAAGTCGAGGAAGGCGAGCGATCCCACGATGACCGCGCCGACGAGGACGTAGGTGATGCGCGCGCGGTCGGCGCGGGTGGGGGCCGCGGCCATCTCGCGCCAGACCACCGAGAGGACCGCCGCGAGCGCGAGCAGGACGAAGCCCGCGACGAGCAGCGTGGCCAGGTCCGAGCGGGCGAGCGGGGAGACGGCCACCACGAGGCCGAAGAGCGATCCGGCGAGCATGAGGTCGCGGGCCCGGCGGGCCGGGCGACGCTTCACGCCGAGGAACTCGAGGAAGAAGGCGAGCGCGGCGGCCGGGAGGAGCGAGCCGGAACCGATGGCGAGACGCTTCCAGACGTCGTGCCACCCGGCGGCGCCGGGGAGGCCGTGGAGGAACTCGGCGGCCGAGAAGACGAAGAGGTCGAGGGAGAGGAGCGCGAAGAGGGTGAAGGAGCGGGGACGGGACGCGCGGAGGAGCGCCGCCCCGGCCAGCGCCAGGGTGACGATCGCTGCGAGCAAGGCTGCCTGGTCGCGGATGTCCACCGGAGCGAATCCTAAGCCAGATCGCGGCTCCGGTCGCGCGCTTGACCGGCGGGCCTTCGTCCCCCAGATTCCGTTCCGATGTTCCTCGCGACCGCCCTCGCGCTCCTCGCCGTCGCCTCGCCCCCCGCCGTGGTGAGCGAGGCGGACGTCCATCCGCCGGCAGCCCGGCGGACGCCGGCCGAGGCCCGCTTCCTCAAGGCCCGCAGTTCCCTGGCCGCGGGCGACGCGGGGGCGGTGTCGCGCGAGGTGGCCGGCCTCGCCCCCCTGCTGCCCACCATCGCCGACCGGGTCGACGCCCTGGCGGCGCTCGCCGCCGAGGCCGGCGGGAACCCGGACGGCGCCATCGAGGCCTGGGGGCGCATCCCTCCCGAATCCCTCCTCTGGCCCCAGGCGCGGGTCGCCATCGCCCGGATGCTGTGGACGGCCGGGAAGCGGCGGGAGGCCGTCGAGGCCCTGCGTCCGCTGCTCGCACCCCAGGGGCCGGGCGACCTCTCGAAGGGGGACCCGGGTTCGCGGGCGCTCCTCCTCGCCGCGAAGATCCTCGCCGAGGAGCCGGGAGGCGCGCCGGAGGCCCGGAAGTTCCTCCTCGACTGCTGGGCCGGGCACGCCCTCTCGGGCGAGGCCAAGGAGTGCCGTACGCGCCTCGAGGCCTTGCCCGCGCCCGACGGAGCCCCTCCCGGGGACGAGGACGCGCTCCGGCGAGCGGAGGCGCTCCTCGACTGGAACCGGAACGAGCAGGCCCTGGCCGAGGCGCGGCGCCTGGGGGAGCGGCTCCCGCCGGTGGCGGCCGACGCCCCCCTGTCCTGCCGCGCCGCCTTCGTCCGGGGCAAGGCGCTTCGCAAGCTCCGGCAGTACGCCGCCGCGGCCGACGAGCTCTCGCCCGTGGTCGAGGTGTGCGCCGATCCCGCGCTCCGCCCGCGCGCCCTCTACCTCCTCTCGGTGGCCCGCGCGAACGTGGCCAACCGGGAGGGGATCGAGGCCTACCGGCGTTTCGCCCGGGAATACCCGGAGCATGCCCAGTCGGACGACGCGCTCTACTTCGCCGCCGACCTGATGCTCCGGGAGGGCAGGGGCGAGGAGGCGCTGGCCCTGCTCGAGGAGCTGGTCCGGCTCTATCCCACCGGCGACCAGCGCGCCGACGCCCTCTTCCGCACCGCCTGGGTCCTCCGGCGGCAGGGGGACCTCGATGGCGCGGTGGCCACCTTCGCCCGCATCGAGGAGCTCTACGCGGCCACCGACCCCTACGAGCACGCCCGGGCCACCTACTGGCGCGCCAGGACGCTCGCCCAGCGCAAGGGCAAGGGGGACCTCGACCGGGCCAGGGAGGCCTGGGGGGAGGTCGTGCGGCACTACCCGGGGGACTACTACGGCCTGCTCGCCCGGGCGCGCCTCGCCGAGTCCGGGCGCAAGGTGGCGGAGCACCGCCCGGCCGGTGCCAGCCGGAAGGGGTTCAAGTACCGTTCCGGGCTCCTCGCCGGCGACCGGCACTTCCGTGCCGCGCTGGAGCTCCTCCGGCTCGACATGGACCGCGAGGCGGCCGAGGAGCTGGCCGCGGTCGACCGGAAGCTGCTCGCCAACAGTCCCGAGCACCCCGAGCCGCTCCTCCTGCTCGCCGAGCTGATGGAGCGGGCCGGCGACTCGCGGGGCTCGCATCGGCTCCTGCGCGCGCAGGGGCGGCAGGTCCTCCGGGAGCCGCCGGCGGGACTGGGGCTCCGGGTGTGGCAGATGGCCTATCCGCCGGCATGGCGGGATCAGGTGGTCCGCTTCGCCCCCCCGGCGGGCGTCCCCCCCGACCTGCTCCAGGCGCTGATGCGGGAGGAGAGCGCCCTCGACCCGGCGGTGGTCTCCTGGGCGGGCGCGGTGGGGCTGACCCAGCTCATGGTCCGGACGGCCGCGCAGACGGCGAAGCGGCTCTCCCTCCCGGCGCCGTCGGCCCAGGACCTGACCGACCCCCGTCTCAACATCCGCCTCGGGGCCTCCTACATGGGAGACCTCCTGAAGCGGTTCGGTGGTTCCGCGCCCCTCGCCCTCGCCGCCTACAACGCCGGGGAGGGGAACGCCCGGGCGTGGTGGCGGTCGCGCGGTTCCCTGCCCCTCGACGAGTTCGTCGAGGAGATCCCGATCCAGGAGACCCGGGGCTACGTGAAGCGCGTGCTGCGCAGCTACGCCGCCTACCGGATGCTCTACGGGCGCGACGGCGAGCAATCGGTCCGGCTGGGGCAGGAGCTCCCACCTCCGCCTCCATGAGTGGCCGCCCGCGTGGGCGGAGGGAACGCTCCCGTGTTAGTTAATCCCCGTGAAGGGAATCCTCGATCAGACCTTCTACGAGCTCCTGGAGGTCGCCCCGTCGGCGACGCAGGAGGAGATCGAACGGGGCTGGGAGCGGGCACGGGTGCTCTACGGGCAGGGTTCGCTCGCTGCCTACACGCTGCTCACGCCGGAGGTGGCGGCGACGCTGGCCCGCCGCATCGACGAGGCCTACGAGGTCCTCCTCGATCCGGAGGCGAGGGCCGCCTACGACGCCCGGCTGCCCGTCGAGGAGGCGCGCAGCCCCCGTCCCGCGGCTCCGGCGCAGGAGCCCGTTTCCCCGGTGGCGCAGCCGGCCCCTGCGCCCGCCCCCTTGCCGGTGGAGGCGCCGAAGCCCTTCGTGCCTCCGGAGGGGGCCTCCTGGAGCGGCGAGCTCATCCGCAAGGCGCGCGAGGCCCGCGGCCTCACCGTGGCCCAGCTGGCGGACCGGACCAAGCTCTCCCGGGCCCACATCGAGCTCGTGGAGGAGGAGCGCTTCGACGTCCTCCCCGTGGCCGTGTACCTCCGGGGCATCGTGATGTGCATCGCCCGGGAGCTCCGGCTCGACGGCCAGAAGGTGGCCCGGTCGTACCTCGAAAGGGCGGCGGGTGCCCCCAAGTCGGGGCGCTAGCGAAGGCACTTCTTGACCCGGGCGGGGGGAGGGCTAGCATCGTCCCATATGCCCCTCATCGAGGCACCCGAGCAGGCCATGCGCCTCGCGCGCGCCATCTGCTCCGACGTGTCCCTCTACAACGAGGAGAAGATCGTCCGCTCCATCGAGCAGGACACCTTCTTCGACGCCCTGCGGGAGGAGCTCGAGGAGGGTCGCGAGCTCTACCGGTCGCGGGTCGCGCCCGGGCTGTACGGCCGGACCAACTACTACGACCGGGCCATCGTCGACGTCATCCTGCGCCCCAAGGGACACGTGAAGTCCCGGATCTGGTGAGGCGAGGGCCCGCTGGCCGAACAACTCGATCTCCGCGCCGGTGAGGGGGAGGCAGGGCTGCGCCTCGATCTGGCGGTGCCGCGGCTCGCCCCTGGACTCTCCCGGGCGCGCGTGCAGCGGCTCGTCGCCGACGGGTGCGTCCTCGTGGACGGGCGCGTCGCCAAGGGCTCGGCGCGCCTGCGCGGCAACGAGCGCATCTCCCTCACCCTGCCCGATCCCGAGCCATCCGGCGTCGCGCCGCAGGACCTGCCGCTCACGGTGCTGCACGAGGACCGGGACCTCCTCGTCCTCGACAAGCGCGCCGGCATGGTGGTCCATCCGGCCCGTGGAACGCCGCACTCCACGGTGGTGAACGCGCTGTTGTTCCGGCTGGGGGGCGGGGCGCCGGGCGGGGAGCGTCCGGGGCTCGTCCACCGTCTCGACAAGGACACGTCGGGCTGCCTGGTGGTGGCGCGCACCGACGCGGCGCTGGCGGACCTCCAGGCCCAGTTCCAGGCGCGGGAGGTCGAGAAGGTCTACCTCGCGCTGGTCCACGGCCGGCTTCCGGACGAGGGGAGGCTCGAGACCCCGTACGGGCGCCATCCGCGGGACCGGAAGCGCTTCACCGCGCGGCAGGGCAGCCGGAGGGCGCTCACCGAGTGGCGGATCCGGGAGCGCTTCGGGGACCGGGCCACGCTCGCCGAGGTGATCCTGCACACCGGCCGGACCCACCAGATCCGCGTGCACCTCTCCGAGGCGGGCCACCCCGTCGTCGCCGACCCGGTCTACGGGGGTGCCCGGCGCGAGGCGCGCCTCCCCGAGGGAGACCCGCTCGCCGTCGCCGCCGCGGCCGTGGGCAGGCAGGCGCTCCATGCCTGGAGGCTCGCCTTCCGGCACCCCAGGACGGGGAAGCCGAGGCGGTTCGAGGCGCCCGTTCCCCCCGACCTCGCCGCGGCGCTCGAGATCCTGCGCCGGGGCTGACGGGACTCAGCCGCGCCTGCGGGCCTCGAAGCGGCGCATGGTGTCGCGGGCCCGGCGGGAGGCCGGATCGATGGCGAGTCCCGCGCCCTCCAGGGTCCGCTCGGTCTCGCGGTTCGGATGGCAGCCTCCGGAGAACGCGGTCCAGGCCGGCTGGGTCCAGTCCTGCAGGCGCGCCTTCCAGGGGAGCGGCGAGCGGACGTGCTCGAGCGCCCGGACGGTGCCCCCGGGCGCGAGCACCCGGAGCATCTCGGACGCCGCCACCGCCGGGTCGGTGACCGAGCAGAGGACGAGACCGCTCACCACCGTGTCGAAGGTCCCGTCCTGGAACGGCAGGGCCTCCGCCCGCGCCCGGACGAGCAGGGCACGCGGGGAGCGGCGCCGGGCCCGGGCCAGGCTCTGGGCGCAGGGGTCGACGCCCACGGCGGTGGTCGAGGCGGGGAGGAGGGGGAGGTTCCGGCCCGTGCCGCAGCCCAGGTCGAGGGTGCGCCCCCGCGCCCCGGCGGCGAGCCACCGGCGCCAGCGACCGAGCCCGAGCCGCTCGAGCAGCGCGAGCGCCGGGTCGTACAGCCAGGGGATCTGTTCGGCGCCGCGCATGGAGGAACCCTAGTCCAGGTAGCCCTGTGCCTGCAGCGAGAAGAGGTGGGCGTAGCGCCCCCCCCGGTCGACGAGATCCCGGTGGCTCCCCATCTCCTCGACCCGACCGCCGTGGAGGACGGCGATCCGGTCGGCGATCCGGACGGTCGAGAAGCGGTGGGAGATGACGATGGCGGTCCGCCCCGAGGCCAGTTCCCGGAACCGGACGAAGAGTTCGTGCTCCGCCTCGGCGTCGATGCTGGCGGTGGGCTCGTCGAGGATCAGGAGCTCCGCGTCGCGCATGAACGCGCGCGCCACGGCGAGCTTCTGCCACTGGCCGGCCGAGATGTCGTGCCCCGCCTCGAACCATCCGCCGAGCACGGTGTCGAGCCCCCGGGGCAGCGACGCCACGAGCGGCCCGGCCCCGGCCCGCCGCGCTGCCTCGTCGATGCGGGCCCGGTCGTCGACGTGTTCCGGATTTCCGAGGCCGATGTTCTCGGCGGCGGTGAACTGGTAGCGGACGAAGTCCTGGAAGACCGCCCCGATGCGGGAGCGGAGGTCGGTGGGATCGAGGTCCCGGATGTCGACGCCGCCGTAGGTGATCCGCCCCTCGGTCGGGTCGTAGAGCCGGAGCAGGAGCTTCACGAGCGTGCTCTTCCCGGCCCCGTTCTCGCCGACGAGCCCGAGGGTCTCCCCGGGCTCGAGCCGGAGGTTCACGTTCGAGAGCGCCCATTCCTGGCGGGAGGGGTAGCGGAAGGAGACGCCCTCGAAGGCGATGGGGAGCGGGCGGCCGCGGGGGAGGGAGGCTGGCGGGTCGAGGCGGGCCTTCTCCCCCCCGGTGGGGATGGCCAGGAAGGCGAAGAGGTTCGACATGTAGAGGGAATCCTCGTACATGGCCCCCACCGAGGTCAGGATTCCCTGGAAGGCCGACTGCCCCTGCCGGAAGACCACGAGGTAGAGGGTCATGTCGCCGAGCGAGATCTCCCCCCGCGCGGCCCTCCCGGCCACGAGCAGGTACATCCCGTAGAAGGCGGCGAGGGCCAGGATCCCGAAGGCCGTCCCGGCCGCGAGCCTGCGCAGCGCCAGGCGCCGGTCCTCGTCGTAGAAACGGGAGAAGAGGGCCCGGTAGCGCCCCAGGACGAGCGGCCCCAGGTCGAAGAGCTTCACCTCCTTCACGTGGGAGTCGCGGGTGAGGATCCACTCCAGGTAGTTGAGCCGGCGCCCCTCCGGGGCCCGCCAGGTGTTCACCCGGAAGCTCTCGGCCGAGAGCCTGGCCTCGGCGACGAAGGCCGGGACCGAGGCCAGAACGATGACGAGGACGCTCCAGGGGGAGAGGCGCCAGAGCAGCGCCGACAGGGCGACGATGGTGACCGCGCCCTGCGCCACCCCGAAGGCCTGCATGACGAGCGAGAGCGGCCGGGAGGAGGCCTCCCGCCGGGCGTTCTGCATCTTGTCGTAGACCTCGGCGTCCTCGAAGTGACGAAGCTCGAGGGAGAGCGCCTTCTCCAGGATCCGGACGTTGATGCGGTTGGCGAGGTGGGTCCGGAGCAGCTCCCGCAGGAAGCCCAGGAGGCGACCGATGACGAGGGAGGTGGCGAGCAGGGCGAGCTCGGCGAGGACGAGACGCCCCACCCGGTCGCGGGCCGCCGCGTCCCCCGTCCGGGCGGCCTCGACGACCCCGTCGACGATGAGCTTCCCGACCCAGGCCGCCGGGGCGGGGAGCAGGGCGGCCACCGCCGAGAGGGCCGCGATGGCCAGCGTTCCTCGCCGATCGGCCTCCCAGACCAGCCGGAAGGTGCCGGGGACCTGGCCGAAGACCCCCGCGGCTGCCGCGACCCGGGCGCGGAGACCGCCGGTCGCCGGCTGGGTGGACCGCGATGGACGTGCGGGCGGCAAGGAGATGGCTAGATAACGCCTTCAATTTTCCGACGCCATGCAGTACAGGGGATCCTGATGAACCTGCCCGAGCCGAAGAGCGACGCCACCGCATCGACCCCCGCGTCCGACTGGTCCATCGAGCGGGCCATCCAGTACTACAACCTGGCGGGCTGGGGAGCCGGCTTCTTCTCGGTGAACGAGAAGGGGCACATGGTGGTCCACCCGCACGGGCAGGGCGGCCCGACCATCGACCTCATGGACGTGGTCGAGGACATCCAGGAGCGCGGCCTGGGCTTCCCGGTGGCGGTGCGCTTCATGGACGTCCTGCGCGCCCGGGTCCGGATCCTGAACGAGGTCTTCGGCAAGGCGCTCGCCGAGATCGGCTATGGCGGCGGCTACTACGGCGTCTACCCGATCAAGGTGAACCAGATGCGCGAGGTGGTCGAGGAGATCCTCGAGGCCGGCACGCCCTACCACTACGGGCTCGAGGCCGGCTCCAAGGCCGAGCTCATGGTGGTGCTCGGCTACAACACCGACCCCGAGGCGCTCACCATCTGCAACGGGTACAAGGACGAGGAGTACATGCGGCTCGCCCTGCTCGGGCGGAAGCTGGGGCGCAAGGTGGTGGTGGTGATCGAGAAGCTCTCCGAGCTCCCCGCGCTCCTCAAGGCGGCCGAGGAGGTCGGGGTCGAGCCCTGGATCGGGCTGCGCTCCAAGCTCTCCACCCGTGGCACCGGGAAGTGGGAGTCCTCGTCGGGCGACTTCGCCAAGTTCGGGCTCACCACGCCGGAGATGATCGAGGCGGTCCGCATCCTCGAGGCCGCCGGGAAGAAGCACCTCTGCAAGCTCTTCCACTTCCACGTGGGCAGCCAGCTCACCGAGATCCGGGTGGTGAAGGACGCGGTGAACGAGGGCGCCCGGCTCTACGCCAAGCTTCGCAAGATGGGGCTCGGCATCGAGTACTTCGACGTCGGCGGAGGACTGGGCGTCGACTACGTGGGGTCGCGCAGCCCGGACTACGCCTCCTCGATGAACTACACCCTCGAGGAGTACGCCTCCGACGTCATCTACAACGTGCAGCGCATCTGCGCCAACGAGGGCGTGCCCGAGCCCCACATCGTCTCCGAGTCGGGACGGGCGGTCACGGCGCACCACTCCTGCATCATCATGAACGTCTTCGGGAGCATCGAGATCGGCTCCCGCGCCGAGATCACCGCGGCGTCGGTCGTCCAGCCCGGGGAGCACAAGGTGGTCCGGGAGATGCGGGAGATCGTGGCGGCCCTCACTCCCCGCAGCCGCGCCGAGGTCTACCACGACGCGGTGGCGAAGAAGGAGGAGGCCCTGCAGATGTTCAAGCTGGGCATCCTCGGGCTCGAGGAGCGGGCCACGGTGGAGTCGCTCTTCTGGAAGCTGGCCCGGAGCCTCGTCGCCTTGAACCGGGGGAAGAAGCGCCTGCCGCGCGACACCCGCGACCTGGGGGACAAGATCGCCGACCAGTACATGGCGAACTTCTCGCTCTTCCAGAGCGCGCCCGACCACTGGGCCTTCGACCAGCTCTTCCCCATCGTGCCCCTGCATCGGCTCGCCGAGGCGCCCACGCAGGACTGCACCATCGTCGACATCACCTGCGACTCCGACGGCAAGATCGACCGCTTCATCGAGGGGGAGGGCGTGGACGAGACCCTCTCCCTGCACGCGCTCGAGCCGGGGAAGCCCTACTTCCTCGGCATGTTCATGAACGGCGCCTACCAGGACGTCATGGGCGACATGCACAACCTGTTCGGCCGCGTGAACGAGGTCCACGTCTACGTCGACGACGACGACCCCGAGGACTTCTACCTCGGCGAGATCATCCGCGGCGATCACGTGGACAAGGTGCTCCAGTCCCTGCTCTACGAGCCCGCCGACCTGGTCCGACGGGTGAAGACCGCCCTCGACGCCCGGATGAAGGACGGGTCCATCCGTCCGAAGGAAGGGGTCGGGCTGGCCCAGTTCTACGAGGGTGTGATGCGGGGCTACACCTACCTGGCCGGCATGAGCGTCGAGCGGACGGCCGCCGTCGAGCCCCAGTCCGCCACGCCGTCCCCGGAGGAGCCCGTCCCGGCGCCCCCCCTCCCGGGCACGCCGACCGCCTAGGCG
>JBAXVO010000020.1:0-24027 GCA_037129355.1 Deltaproteobacteria bacterium
TGTACCGACAGCCGCCGGAGCTGGAAAGCGATCCAGGACGATCGGGACTCCTCGAAACGATCGCCGCTCGCTATGCCGAGGAGGACGCGGCCCGTGCCGTCTGGCTCGACGAGCGCATCCACGAGCGGCGGGGGCGAGAGGCCTGCCCCTGCTGCGGGCTCAAGAGCGGGCATCACCAGCGGTGTACGAGGCGGAGCCCGGACGGTGACGAGGGGACGACGCACTGATTCACGGATCGCCTTCGTTCCGGCGGGCCGTGTGCCGCCGGGTGCCTGTGACGCGCCGCTCCTCGCAGCAGTCCTCGGGGTCAGGGGAGCTCGTCTGAATGGCGTCGAGGTTCGCCGGCCTGTTCGGCCGGCGCCTCGACTTGCCCTGCGGGCAGCTCGTCGCCGCGCGCCCGGCACCCGGCTGAGACGGCCCGGGCCGAAGGCGACGCGAACAGCGCTCTTCGTGGGGAGATCCGGGCGTTCACCCGCTGACGTCGACTACGAGCGACCGACGCGCCGCCGGACGTGCCGACGGCGTGCGCCCGGGCCCACCGCAACGCCAGGCGCCGGGGGTGGCCGCGGCGCGGGGCGCATCCGCAGCGGCGAGCAGGACCCCTGGAGCATGCCCCCGGTGCCGCGAGGACGCGGCGCCCCCCAGCGCCGCCGGACCACCCCGGAGGCGCCGGCCGACTGTCGGGCCAGCGCACATCCGCGGCCCCACGTCAGGGCCGCGCGTCCTCGTCGACGACCAGCTGATGCATCGCCGCCGCGTCCGCCGCCTCCAGCAGGGCCTTGCGGAACTCGGGGCGCTTGAGGATCCGGCTCACACGGGCCAGCGCCTGCAGGTGCTCGGCCCCGGCACGTTCCGGCGCCAGGAGGGCCACGAAGATCCGGGTGGGCTTCCCGTCGTGCGCCCGGAAGTCGACGCCTTCCCGGCTGCGCCCCAGCACCGCGGTGAGCGCAGGCAGCCCGGCCGCCTTGCAGTGGGGGACCGCGACGCCGTCGCCCACCCCGGTGGTCCCCAGCTTCTCCCGGGCGGCGAGCGCCGCGGAGAGCACCGCCGCGTCCACGCCGGCGACCACCGCCGCCGGCCTCGCCAGCTCGGCGAGGACCGACGCGATGGTGCCTCCGGAGAGATCGGCGATGACGCAGTCGGGGCGGAGGATGTCGGCGAGGCGCACCCACCACCGGCTAGCACGGCCGCCCACGCGATTCAAGGAACGCGGGCGGCCGGCCGGACCCTACGAGGGGCGGGCCTCGATGACGCCCAGCTTCCCGTCGTCGCGCCGGTAGACCACGTTGATGGCGCGGGTCTTCGACTCCTGGAACACGTAGAAGCGGCTGTTCAGGAGGTCCATCTGCACGATGGCCTCGTCGAGCGACATCGGCGTGGCCTGGAACTTCGACGTCGAGACCACGCGGGACGACGGGGCCTCGGCATGCTCCTCGTGGATCTCGTGCCGGATGTCGACCGGCATCCAGTCCTTGGGGATGAGGGTCGCCTTGTGGTTGCGGACCCGCTCCTTGTGCTTCTTCAGCTGGCGCTCGATCTTGTCGGCAGCCGCGTCGATCGAGGCGTACATGTCGTCCGACTTGCCCCGGCCTCGCACCGAGAACGCCCCGGCCTTCATGGTGATCTCCGCGTGGTGGGAGAGGTGCTCGAGGTGGAGCACGGCGTGGGCCTCGCCGGGCCGATCCACGTAGCGCTGGATGTGGGCGACCTTGTCCTTCACGTGCTCCTTGAGTGCTTCGGTGGGCTCGAGGTGGCGGAACGTGATGTTCACCTGCATCGTGTCCTCCTGGGTGCGGCGCGGGATGCGAAAATGAATCGGCCGTGGCGCTCCGGAATCCTCCTTGCGGAGGCAACCGGCACGACCACGGCCGACGAACTGCATGTCGCTCGAAGCGTCACGCGTTCCACCGCCATAATAGCAGATCAGAAGAACTTCTTCCGCTTCGAGCTGGGAAGAATTCCCAGGACTTCCCGGTACTTGGCGACCGTCCTGCGCGCGATCTCGATGTTCTGCCCCTTCAGGAGCTCGACGATCTTCTGATCGGAGTGGGGGCGCTTCGGATCCTCGGCCGCCACGATCTGCTTGATGTGGCTCTTCACCGCCTCGCTGGCGATCTCGTCGCCCCCGGTGCGGGCGATGGCCGAGTTGAAGAAGAACTTGAGCTCGTAGATCCCCTGCGGCGTGTGGACGTACTTGTTCGTGGTGACGCGCGACACCGTCGACTCGTGCATCCCGATGTCCTCGGCCACGTCGCGGAGGATGAGGGGCTTCAGATAGGCGATGCCCTTGTCGAAGAAGTCCTTCTGGAATTTCACGATCGACTCGGTGACCTTGTAGATGGTCCGCTGCCGCTGGTGGATGGAGCGGATGAGCCAGACCGCGCTCCGCAGCTTGTCCTGGATGTACTCCTTGGCGGCGCCGGCGCTCCCGTTCTTGAGCGCCTGGCGGTACATGCCGGAGATGCGCAGCTTGGACAGGCCGTCGTCGTTCAGCATCACCACGTAGCGATCGCCGATCTTCTGCACCTGCACGTCGGGGGTGATGTACTGCGCCTCCTCGCTCGTGTAGGCGCGCCCCGGCTTGGGCTCGAAGGCGGCGATCACCTTCACCGCCTTCACCACCTGCTCGATGGGGATCTTGAGTTCGCGGGCGATGGCCGCGTAGTTCTTCGACTCGAGGTGCTTCAGGTGGCGCTCGACGATGGCCACCACCTCGGGCAGGTCGGCGTTGAGGTGGCGGGCCTGGAGGAGCAGGCACTCGCGCAGGTCGCGGGCCGCCACGCCGGGCGGATCGAGCGACTGCACCTTCTTCAGCACCTTCTCGGCGAACTCGATGCCCACCCCGGCCTCGAAGGCCACGCGGACGAGCGGGTCGCGCACCGCCGAGTCGTCGTCCTCGCCCTCCACCGCCGGCATGCGGAAGTAGCCGTCGGTGTCGAGGTTTCCGATGATGAGCATGGCCACCTGCTCCTCCTCGGGCGTGAAGGCGGAGAGGCGCATCTGCCAGACCAGGTGGTCGCCCAGGTCTCCCTTGCGGGTGAGGCTGGCCTCGTAGCCGGGGAGGTCCTCGTCCCCCATGTTCTTGTTGGAGGGGGCGGTGTGGCCCTGCAGCTGGTAGTGGTCGAGGTACTGGTCCCAGTCGATCTCGTTGGACCCCTCCTCGCCCTTCACCTCCTCGGACTTCTCGGCCTCCTTGGGGGGCGGATCGAGCCGCTCCAGGCTGGCCTCGGCCGGGCTCGCGCCCTCGGCGCGCTCGTCCTCCTCCGGGGCCTCGTCGAGCAGCGGGTTCTCGTTGATCTCGGTCCGGATGAGGTCGACGAGCTCCAGGCGGGAGAGCTGGAGGAGCTTGATGGCCTGCTGCAGCTGGGGCGTCATCACCAGCTGCTGCGTCATCTTGAGGTGCTGGCGCAGTTCGAGACTCACGGGCGCACCTCGTGGCGGGGCTCGTCGTCGAGCCGGAACTTCTCCCCCAGGTAGACGGCGCGCGCGCGGGGGCTCGCGGCGATGTGGGCGGGCGTCCCCTCCTCGAGGATGCACCCGGCGGAGAGGATGTAGGCGCGGTCGCAGATGCCGAGCGCCTCGCGCACGGCGTGGTCGGTGAGGAGCACCCCGATGCCGCGGGTCCGCAGGGAGCCGATGAGCCGCTGCAGCTCCCCCACCGCGATGGGGTCGACCCCGGCGAAGGGCTCGTCGAAGAGGATGAAGTGCGGGTCGTTGAGCAGGCTGCGCGCCACCTCGGCGCGGCGCCGCTCCCCGCCGGACAGCTGCTCGCCCAGGCTTCCCTCGACGGTGCGCAGGTGGAACTCGTCGAGCAGCTCGTCGGCCCGGCGCTCCCGATCGGCGCGCCCCTTCCCGAGCGCCTCGAGCACCGCCGTGAAATTCTGCCGGACGGTGAGCTTGCGGAAGATCGAGGCCTCCTGCGGCAGGTAGCCGACCCCGAGCCGGGCCCGCAGGTGCATGGGCAGCCGGGTCAGGTCCTCGCCGCCGAGCCGGACCGTGCCGGCGTCGGGGCGGACGAGCCCCACCACCATGTTGAAGCTGGTGGTCTTGCCGGCGCCGTTGGGGCCGAGCAGCCCCACCACCTCGCCCGGGGCGACCCGGAAGGAGACCCCGTCGACGACCCGGCGGCTGCGGTAGCTCTTCACGAGCCCCTCGGCCAGGAGGATTCGCTCGCTCACTTGCCGGGCTCCTTCTTCCGGGAGCCCGGGAGCTCCTGCCCGGGCTGCGGGACGATGGTGCCCTTCGCCGAGGTCAGCGTGGCCCGGTCGTCGGCGAGGTCGTAGGCGAGCACCTCGCCCCGCATCACGCTCTCGCCGTCCTTCAGCACGGGATTGCCGGTGCAGGTGACCCGGGCCGTCTTCTCCTCGTAGACGGCCGTCTCGCAGGTGACGATGCGCGGTCCGCGGGTGAGCTTCACGTCGCCCGTGCAGACGGCGCGGCGGATCTTCCCGGCGGCGTCGTTCTCGGCGACGAGCTTGCGGCAGGTGAGCGTGGCGTCCTCGCGGGTGAGGGTCACGAGCGGCTTCCCCGTGAAGACGACCTTGCCCTCCTTGTAGAGGTACTGGATCTCCTCGGCGACCACCGTCACCGGTGGTGAGGGCGGCGCGGCCGTGAGGGCGAGGGCGAGGCAGGCGCCGATCACGGGGAGGCCCCCCCGGCCACGAGCCGCACGCCGCCCCGGATCTCCACGTTGCCGGTGGTCGGGTCGGCGGTGAAGGCCGGGCCGGCGAGCCGGTAGCTCGGGCCCGTCACCTCGACCGGCTCGTCCCCGCGGACGATCCCGTCCGACTCCGCCCAGCGGGCCGACGGGGTCCGGGCGGTCGCGTCACCCCGGGTGAGCACCACTCCGCCGCGCGCCTTCCAGGCCCGCGCCCCCAGGTCGCCCTGGAGCTCCGGCGCCGAGACGGCGAGGTCGGGCACGCCGGGGCGGGGCACGATGGCGTGGGCTCCCACCGCCACGACCTCCCCGGAGTCCTTCCGGTAGGTGGCCCGGTCGGCGGTGCCGGAGGCCCTCGGTTCCGGGCCGCGCCAGGCGCGGAACGCCACGTGCTCCAGGGTCACCTCGGGGGGCGGGGGGCGGGCGGGCGGCTCACCGCCGGTGCACCCGGAGAGGAGGATAATTGACGCCGCACAAGCGAAGAGTGCTCGCTGCACAGGGCGCGACAAGCTCCGGCGGGGACTGTTGGCACGAAAGATCAAGTGGCACAACCCTTGCTAACTGGACGATACCCGTTGCGGCCTCGCGGCCACAAGATCATTCGGCATCCGGCTTGCGTGGGATGAAACCTACCGTGATTCCGGCGGCTTGGTCTTCCAGCGCCGATGCATCCAGACCCACTGCTCGGGGGCGACCCGGATGGCCTGCTCCATCCTCGCCGTGCAGTGAGCCGTGATCCGGAGCGCCTCGGCGTCCTTGTCGGCCGGCGCCGGGTCGTAGGGGACCGGCTCGACCTCGAGGACGTAGCCGTCCCCCGCCCTGGGACCGCGGCGCCTCGACCAGCCCACGAAGACCGGGCAGCCGAAGCGCAGCGCCAGGTCCGCCGCGGCGCGCGGGGTCGACGCCAGGTGTCCGAAGAAGGGCACGAAGACGCTCTGCACCTTCGTGTCCTGGTCGATGAGGATCCCGAGCGCCATGCCCTCGCGCAGGGACTTGAGGAGCTTCCGGCCGCCACCCGGGTCCTCGCGGAAGAGGGTGGGCACACCCCCGCGCAGCCGGAACGCCTCGACCATGTCGTCGAGACGCCTGTCCCAGCTCCGGGCCGCGATGACGATGGCCGGCACGCCGGCCCGGACGATGCGCCGGGCGAGCAGCTCCCAGCTGCCCAGGTGGCCGGTGACGAAGATGAAACCCTTCCCCGCCTGGCTCGCTCCGCGGAGCATCGCCTCGCCATCCCCGGCGAAGCCGATGTACCGCTCGAGGGTGCGGTCGATGCGGGGCATCTGGGCCGCCTCGGCCGCGCCGTGGCCGTAGTGCAGGAACGTCGCGCGCGCGATGGCCTCCCGCTCCTCGTCGGACCTCTCCGGGAAGGCGAAGGCCAGGTGCGCGAGCGCGAGCTCCCGGTCGCTCCGCCCGACCCACCAGGCGACCCGGCCGATGAGCCCGCCCACCGCCCAGACCAGACGGAACGGCAGGACCGCCCCCAGCCAGAGGCCGAGGCGGATGGCCCAGATGCGGAGGGTGCGGCGGGTCCGCTTGGCCCAGGGGACCCCGCTCACGGGCGCGCCGGCCCCCGCGCCGCGAGGATGAGCTCGCAGAGCTCCCGCACCGCGCCCCGCCCGCCCGGGAACCGGGAGACGAAGCGCACCTCCGGGAGGACGGTGGGGAAGGCGTCGGAGGGCGCGGCCGACAGCCCCACCCGGCGGAGCAACGGGATGTCGTTCACGTCGTCGCCCATGTAGGCGACCTCCTCGTCGGCGAACCCCAGGTGGGCGAGCGTGGCGTAGCCGGAGAGCTTGTCGATCTGGGAGAAGACGAGGTGCTTGAACCCGAGCTCCTCCAGCCGCTTCCGGGTGGCCTTGCCGGGGCGGCCGGAGATGACGCCGAAGTCGACCTGGTCGCGGAGCCGCACGATGCCGTGGCCGTCCCGTACGTCGAAGGCCTTGAGCGCCTCCCCTTCCGGGCCGAACCAGATGCGGCCGTCGGTGAGGACCCCGTCGACGTCGAGCAGCACGAGCCGGATCCGCGCCGCGCGCGCGAGCAGGTCGGCGTCGGCCGTCACGGCTGCCCCAGCGCCCGGCGGATGCGCAGCAGGTCGGCGAGGAGCCGGTCGGCCATGTCGAAGTCGAGCGAGTTCGGGCCGTCCGACTTCGCCACCGCCGGGTCCTCGTGGATCTCGGCGAAGAGCGCGTCGATGCCCACCGCCGCGGCCGCCCGGGCCAGCGGGGCCACGAACTGCCGCTCGCCGCCGGTGACGTCGCCGCCGGCGCCGGGGAGCTGCACCGAGTGGGTGGCGTCGAGGCAGACCGGGACCCCCAGCTCCCGCATGATCACCAGGCCGCGCATGTCGACCACCAGGTTGCCGTAGCCGAAGGAGGCGCCGCGCTCGGTGAGGAGCACGTTCTCGGCCCCGGCCTCGCGGCACTTGGCCACCGCGTGGCGCATGTCCCGGGGGGCCACGAACTGCCCCTTCTTCACGTTCACCGCCCGTCCGTGCCGGGCGCAGGCCATGACCAGGTCGGTCTGCCGGCAGAGGAAGGCCGGCACCTGGAGGACGTCGACCACCCTCCCGACCGGCTCCGCCTGCCAGGTCTCGTGGACGTCGGTGAGGGTGGGGAGCCCGGTCTCCTCCTTCACCCTGGCGAAGACGGCGAGCCCGGCCTCCAGCCCGACGCCGCGGAAGCTCTTGCCGCTGGAGCGGTTGGCCTTGTCGAAGCTGGCCTTGAAGACCACCGGGAGCCCGTGCCGGGCCGCCAGCTCCTTCACGCGGCGGGCGTGGGAGAGGGCCTGGGCCTCGCTCTCGATGACGCAGGGGCCGGCGATGAGCAGGAGCGGACGGCCGTCTCCGACGTCGTGCCCGCCGATGCGGGCTCGGACCTTCTCCATGGGGCCTCCTCGGCGCCGGGACCGGCGGGGCCTTCCGGCCCCGCGGACGGTCAGGCGCCCTTGCCCACCGGCAGCTTGGTGACCTCGGCGCCGACCTCGCGAGCCCGGGCGTCGCGGAAGGCCATCGAGGCCTTCACGAACCCGGCGAAGAGCGGGTGAGGGCGGAACGGCTTCGACTTGAACTCGGGGTGGAACTGGCAACCCACGAAGTAGGGATGGTTGGGCAGCTCGATCATCTCCACCAGCCCGAGCTCCGGGTTGGTGCCGGAGACGACCATGCCCCCCGCCTCGTACTTGCCGCGGTAGGCGTTGTTGAACTCGAAGCGGTGCCGGTGGCGCTCCTGGACGAGGTCCTGGCCGTAGAGCTCCCGGGCCTTGGTGCCCTTCTCCAGCTTGCAGGCGTAGGTGCCGAGCCGCATGGTCCCGCCCTTGTCGGCGACCCCGCGCTGCGCCTCCATGAGGGTGACCACCGGGTGCGGGGTGGCCTCGTCGAACTCCAGCGAGTTGGCCCGTTCCAGCCCGAGCACGTTGCGGCCGTACTCGATGGTGGCCATCTGCAGCCCCAGGCAGATCCCGAAGAAGGGGATCTTCTTCTCGCGGGCGTGGCGCACCGCCAGGATCTTCCCCTCGGTCCCGCGGATCCCGAAGCCGCCGGGGACGAGGATGCCGTCGACCTTGTCGAGCGAGGAGAGGTCGCCCTCCTCGAGCTTCTGGGCGTCGATGAACTCGAGCTTCACCTTGCAGTCGTTGGCGATGCCGCCGTGGACCAGCGCCTCGTTCAGGCTCTTGTAGCTCTCCACCAGCTCGACGTACTTGCCGGCCACGCCGATGCGCACGTCCCCGAGCCGGGGGCGGGTCACCTTCTCGACGATGTTCTCCCACCGCTCCAGGCGCGGGGCGCGGCTCCAGATGTTGAGCAGCTCGGCCAGCTTGTCGTCGAGCCCCTCCTTGTGCAGCGCCAGCGGGACCTCGTAGATCGAGGAGACGTCGCGGGCGGTGAAGACCGCCGACGGATCGACGTTGCAGAAGAGGGCGATCTTGTCCTTCATCTCCCGCGAGATCTCGCGGTCGCTGCGGGTGAGCAGCACGTCGGGCTGGATGCCGATCTCGCGCAGCTCCTTCACGGAGTGCTGGGTGGGCTTGGTCTTCAGCTCCCCGGCGGCGGCGATGTAGGGCACCAGGGTGAGGTGCACGTAGACCACGTTGTCGGCGCCCACGTCGTACTTCATCTGCCGGATGGCCTCGAGGAACGGGAGCGACTCGATGTCGCCCACCGTGCCGCCCACCTCGACGATGACGATGTCGGCGCCGTCGGCGGCCTCGCGGATGACCGCCTTGATCTCGTCGGTGATGTGGGGAATGACCTGGACGGTCTTGCCCAGGTACTCGCCGCGCCGCTCCTTGTTGATGACGGACTGGTAGATACGCCCGGTGGTGTAGTTGTTCTTCCGGGTCATCTTGGCGCTGGTGAAGCGCTCGTAGTGCCCGAGGTCGAGATCGGTCTCGGCGCCGTCGTCGGTGACGTAGACCTCGCCGTGCTGGAACGGGCTCATCGTGCCCGGGTCCACGTTGATGTACGGGTCGAGCTTGAGGTGGGTGACCTCGAGGCCGCGGTTCTCGAGCAGCGCGCCCATCGACGACGCCGCCAGCCCCTTTCCGAGCGAGCTCACCACGCCGCCGGTCACGAACACGAACTTGGTCTTCTTTCCCCGAACCATGGCCGTCCCCTTCTTCCGCTATCGTCCCGCCGCCACCATCGCGCGGGCCCGCTCGAGATCCTGCTCCGTGTCCACGCCGAATCCGCTGTAGGTCGTGTCGACGACCCGGATCCGGAACCCGTGCTCCAGCGCCCGAAGCTGCTCGAGCCGCTCCTCCCGCTCCAGCCGCCCCGGCTCCAGCGCCGCGAAGCGCTCCAGGAAGGCCGGGGTGTACGCGTACATTCCCACGTGGGCCCGGGCCAGCGGCGAGGGACCCGCCTCCCGGCGCGCCGGGATGGGGGCGCGGGAGAAGTAGAGGGCGTTGCCGTTCCGGTCGGTCACCACCTTGACCACCTCGGGGCGCTCCCACTCCCCGGCCACGAGGGGCCGGGCCATGGTGGCCATCTCCGAGGTCCCCTCGTCCATGGCGTGCACCAGGGCCTCCACCGCGGCCGGCTCCATGAGGGGCTCGTCGCCCTGCAGGTTCACGACCATGGTGGGGCGAGGGAGCATGGCCCGGGCCGCCATGGCCACCCGGTCGGTCCCGGTCTCGGCGACGCCGGTCATGATGACCTCGGCCCCCGCGGAGCGGGCGGCGGCGGCGATCCGCTCGTCGTCGGTGGCCACCACGAGCACGTCGATTCCCCGCGCCGCCCGTGCGCGCTCCACGACGCGGGCCAGCAGCGTTTTTCCATGGATGTCGGCGAGGGGTTTCCCGGGAAGGCGACTTGCCCCGAACCGTGCGGGGATGATGATCGCGACGCGCCTCACGCCGGGAACCCGTTGTATGCGTCGCGGTCGCGATGGTCAACGACGACGTCCGGAAAAGAGAGGGCGGGTGCGGCGTGACATGGAAGGCCTGCAAAGACGGGCACTTCCCCGCCCCTCCCGGGGGCGTGTATGTTCCGCCGCCATGCCGGTCGTCCGGGTCCCGTTCATCGTCGAGCCGAACTACGCCGGGTGGCGGCTCGACCGCTACCTCCAGGAGAAGATCCGGCGCCTCTCCCGGGAGCGCATCCAGCGCCTCATCGAGACCCGAATCGAGCACGCGGGGACCTCCCGCCTGAAGCCCGCCACCCGGGTCACCGCGGGCATGCGCTTCGCCATCCTGAAGGACGCCGACCCCGAGCCGGAGACGCCCATGGTCTTCGGGGTGATCTTCGACGACGCGCGCCTGCTCGTCGTGGACAAGCCCGCCGGCCTCCCGGTCCATCCGACCGCGCGCTACGCCGAGCACACCTTCACGGCGCTGGCCCGGGCCGCCTACCCGGCCCGGAAGGTCGACCCGGCGCACCGGCTCGACCGGGAGACCTCGGGGCTCATGGCCTGCGGCTGCGCCCCCAAGTTCACCCGGGCCCTCAAGGCCTCCTTCGCGGCGGGGCGGGTCGCGAAGACCTACCTGGCCCTCGTCCAGGGCGATCCTCCGGAGGACCTGTTCGAGGTGGAGGCCCCGCTCGCCCTCACCGGGTCGAGCGGCGTGAAGGTCCGCATGCACGTCACCGAGGGAGGCCTGCCCTCGCGCACCGGCTTCGAGGTCCTGGGGCGCCGCCACGCCGGGGACGGCGCGGCCGTGGCGCTGGTGGCCTGCCACCCCCGCACCGGCCGGCAGCACCAGATCCGCGCCCACCTGCACCACGCCGGGCTGCACCTGGTGGGGGACAAGATCTACGGCCCGGACGAGATGATCTTCGATCGTTTCACGAAACGTGAATTGAGCGACGCCGACCACGCGCTGCTCCGGCTGCCGCGCCAGGCCCTGCACGCCTGGCGCCTCTCCCTGCCCCATCCCGAGACCGGGGAGAAGATGGACCTCGAGGCGCCGCTGGCCCCGGATCTCCAGGCGTTCTGGGACGGGTGCTCGGCGACGTAGACGGGCCCGGTGGCGCCCCACGGGCCGGACGGTATGATCCGGCTGCAAGGGGGGGGAGTGGGCGATTCCGGCGGCATCCTGGCCGAACTGAAGCGCCGGCGCGTGTTCCGGGCGCTGGCGGGCTGGGGCATCGTCTCGTTCGCGGTGCTCCAGACGGTCGAGCCGGTGCTCCACGCCTACCACCTCCCGGAGTGGACGCTCACCGCCGTCGTGACCCTCCTCGCCGTCGGCTTCCCGGTCACGGTGGTCCTGGCCTGGGTGTTCGACCTCACCACGAAGGGGATCACCCGGACCGAGCGGGCGGCGGGCGACGGCCCGGCCGCGACCTTCGCGTCGCGACCGCGTCGGGTGCTCCTCCTCGTCGTCCTCGGCCTCCTCTCCGCGGCGCCCGGGCTGGTCTACTTCTTCGCCTGGCCCGGCGTGGCCTGGCGACGGACGCCTCCGTCCCCGGCGGCGACGGCCCCGGGCCCGCCCTCGATCGCCGTCCTGCCCTTCGCCAACCTGAGCTCCGACAAGGAGCAGGAGTACTTCTCCGACGGGATCGCGGAGGAGATCCTGAACGCGCTCGCCCAGGTCGACGGGCTGCGCGTCATCGGGCGGACCTCCTCCTTCTCGATGAAGGGCAAGAACGAGGACCTGCGGGTCATCGGCCAGCGGCTCGGCGCGGCCAACCTGCTCGAGGGCAGCGTGCGCAAGGCCGGCCCCCGCGTCCGGATCACGGCCCAGCTCATCGAGACGTCGAGCGGGTCCCATCTCTGGTCGCAGGAATTCGACCGCGACCAGGTCGACGTCTTCGCGGTCCAGGAGGAGATCGCACGGGCGGTGGTGGCGGCGCTCCGGCTCAAGCTCCTGCCCGGCCAGGCGGAGGCCAGGCCGACCGTGGACCCGAAGGCCCACGACCAGTACCTGCTCGGCGTCGCCTACATGGCGCGTGGGTCGGGGGACGCCTACGGGAAGGCCGTGGCCGTCCTGAGAAGGGCGGTCGAGATCGCCCCTGGCTACGCCCAGGCCTGGGCGGCCCTCTCCGGCGCGCTCTTCTGGCACGCCGACCAGAGCCCCTCAGGTGACTTCCGCGCGGAGTGGCCGAAGGCGCTCGCCGCCGCCGAGAAGGCCATCGCGCTCGCTCCGGGTCTCACGGACGGATACCTGGCGAGAGGGACGCTCCGGACGACGGCGCTGCAGGAATACGAGGCGGCCCGCGCCGACCTCGAGCGCGCCCGCTCGCTCAGCCCCCAGAGCCCGGCGGTCCTCTCCCGCTACGGCTCCCTGCTCGCGGCCCTGGGGATGCTCCCGCAGGCGATCGCCGTGCTCCAGGAAGCGACGGCCATCGACCCGCTCGCCCCAGACACGCCGGTGGCCCTGAGCATGGTCCACCTGGGTACGGGGCAGCTCGAGCAGGGCGAGGCCACGGCGCGGCGAGCGCTCGAGATCGCCCCGGACCACGGGAGGGCCGCCCGCAACCTGGGCTTCGCCCTCCTGCTCCAGGGTCGGCTGTCGGAGGCGCGCGCCGCCTTCGCCCGCTCGACCAACCCCCTGTTCCGGGAGATGGGCGAGGTCATGGTCGACCACGCCCAGGGGCTCACGGCGGAATCCCGGCGCAAGCTCGACGCCATCCTGTCCCCGGGAGTCGGCCCTTCGATGGGGCAGGTCGACGGATCCTGGTATCAGATCGCCCAGATGCACGCCTGGCGAGGAGAGATCGACCGGGCCCTCGCGGCACTGGATCAGGCCGCGACCTTCCACGACGCGGGGCTCATCTACGTGAAGTACGACCCGTTCTTCAGGAGCCTGCGCGGCGACCCTCGCCATGCCGCGCTGCTCGCACGGATGAGGCTGCCGCCCGACTGAAGGTGCCGTCGCGGTCAGCTCGCCCCGCGCCCCCGGTTGGACGGCTGGAGCCAGGGCTGGAACAGCCTGGTGAGCAGCGGGACGACGGCGTAGGTCATCGCGACCACCATCCCGATCGAGGTGAGCAGCGAGCCGGTGAAGAGGGACAGGTGCGCCAGCGCGGGCGCGACCCAGCGGGACATGGCGAGGGACATCGGCATCACCGCGAGGAAGAGCACCACCGCCATCTTCCATCGCGGCGGGGCCGCGGGAGCCCGGGCCGACACGAAGAAGGCCTCCATCCCGGAGTAAAGGCGCACGTGTCCCGGGTCGGGTTCCGGCGGCTCGACCGACTCGCGCCACCGGGCGAAGGCCGGCGACGCCAGCCAGGCGTCGTGGTCCGCCGCCGTGTCGAAGCGCTGCAGGATCGAGAATTCCACCTGGCCGGCGGCCTCGCGCCGGAAGACCAGGCTCCCCGAGGTCCCGGGGAAGCGGCCGAACGCCTCGAGGAGCCCCTGCAGGGTGGCGAGGAAGACCTTCTCCTGCGCGGCCGGGACCTCGCGATCGACGAGGACCGTGATCGACCCGCGCGCGGGCGCGTTGTCGCTGGGTGCTCCGGTGGAAACGGGATAGAGAATCTCCATGCTCCGAAGCCTATCGCGGGAGGGGCGTCTCCGGCTCCTGGTGCTCGGCGGCCTCGCCCTCGCGGGGGCTCCGGCGGGGAGCGCCCGGGCCGTGGGCGAGCTCTACCCCGAACCGATCGCCGGCATGTCGGAGAGCTACCGCATCGAGACCCGGCGCTGCCCACGCCCGGCCGATCCGCGGAGGAACATGATGGACTGCCGGCTCGACTGGTTCGACGCCGCCCTCTCCGCGGTCACCGAATTCTGGGCCAGCACCCGGCAGGAGCTCCAGCTCGCCGGCGTGACGCCGCGTGCCTCCCTCTACGGGAGCTTCTTCGCCGGCACGGGCGATCCCGTCCCCGGCCCGATGTGGGGTGGGACGCTGACCCTCTCGTTCGCCCTCGACATCGGCACGATCGCCGGAGGTCCGAAAGGGCTGGGGTTCTACGTGGGAGGGGTCGGGGCATGGTCGAAGGAACCGTGGCCGTTCCCGGTGAGCGTCAACTACCTGCGGACGAACGTCTGGCTCAACGAGCTCTACCTCCAGCAGGTGCTCCTCGACGGCACCCTCACGCTCGCCGCCGGGCGCCTGCAGCCGGCCATGACCTTCGCGTTCCTCCCCGTGATGCTGAACCACGTGGGGCCCCTCGTCATGTCCGGGTGGCTCACCTTCGACGAGCCGCCGTACCCGCCCGGCCCCGCCTCCCAGTGGGGGCTGCAGGGCGTCTGGACCCTCGCCCACCAGTTCCAGGTGGCGGCGGGCGTCTACGGGAACAACCCGTCCTCGGCCAGGGGAGACCTGCACGGATTCGCCTGGCAGCTCTGGGAGGGCAACCGGGGCGTCTACGTCATGGCACAGGGCTCCTGGCTCCCGGGGGCGAAGCCCGGGACGATGGAGCTCCCCGGGCTCTACGCGATCGGAGGCTGGTACGACGGGAACGACTTCCCCGACCTGGGGACGGGCGAGCGCTCCAGGGGGAGCTACGGCTTCTACCTGCAGGGGCAGCAGATGCTGCTGCGGCAGGGAGGAGCGGGAAGCGCCCGAGGCCTCACCGTGTGGGGGCAGCTCACCTGGACGCCCCGCCTGGAGGTGAACCTCACGCCGCTCGGAGGGATCGCGGGGCTCTCCTGGCACGGCTTCGCCGACGCACGACCGAAGGACACCGTCTCGGTGGCGGGGTACGCCGGCCGCTACTCGCCGTCCTTGTCGGGGAGCCGCGGCCTGGAGGGCGTCGAGCTCACCTACGACCTCGTCGTCACCGGCGCCCTGTCGATCCTCGCCGACCTGCAGGGCATCTTCAACGTGAACGGGATCGCCGGCGCGAACGCCTTCATCGGCGGCCTGCAGGTCGCGCTGAGCCTCTAGCCGCCGGGAAGTTCGCTCGCCGTCGAGCGCCCCTCGCGGCTACACTCCGGCCATGAAGCGAAGGCGAATCGGCATCCTGACCGGCGGCGGCGACGTCCCGGGCCTGAACTCGGTCATCAAGAGCGTGGTCTACCGGGGCTGGGAGCGGGGGCTCGAGGTGGTGGGCATCCGCAAGGGATTCGAGGGGCTCACCCACCTCGACCTCGGCGACCCGGCCAGCCGGGCGCGCTACGTGATCGAGCTCAACCGGGACAACTGCCGGACCATCGACCGGCACGGCGGGACCTTCCTCCACACCAGCCGGGTCGGCCCCGCCAAGGTGCGCAACCTCCCGCGCCACCTCGTCGGCAAGAGCCTCCCCTCCAGCGAGGGGAAGGGCGGCGTCACCTACGACCTCACGCCCCAGGCCCTCGCCAACCTGGAGGCCCTCGGGATCGACGCCCTCATCGCCATCGGCGGCGACGGGACGCTCAAGTCGGCCGCCCAGCTCGATCGACTGGGCGTGAAGGTGATGGGCATCCCCAAGACGATGGACAACGACGTGCAGGGCACCGAGTACTGCGTGGGCTTCTCCACCGCCATCACCCGGGCCACCGACGCCATCGACCGGCAGCGGACCACCATCGGCTCGCACGAGCGGCTGGGCATCTTCCGCGTCTTCGGCCGGGACGCCGGCTTCACCGCGCTCTACGCGGCCCACGTCACCTCCAACCGCTGCGTCATCCCCGAGTACCCGGTGGACCTGGAGAAGCTCATCCACCTGCTCGTCACCGAGAAGCGGGAGAACCCCTCCAACTACGCGCTGGTGATCCTCTCCGAGGGGGCCACCTGGAAGGGCTACGAGGTGCAGGAGTTCGGACGCGCCGACGCGCTGGGGCGGCGCAAGAAGGCCAGCGTGGCCGAGGTGCTCTCGGAGGAGGTCCAGATCCGCACCGGGGAGGAGACCGTCGTCTCCGACCTGACCTACGACCTGCGCTCCGGCGAGCCCGACTTCCTCGACAAGCTGGTGGCCTCCACCTTCGGGACCATGGCGCTCGAGGCGCTGATGGACGGGTCGCACGGCCTCATGAGCGCGGTCGTGAACGGCTGCTACGAGCTGGTCCAGCTCCCCGACCCGGCGCTCGGCCCCCGCAAGGTGGACGTGCCCACCATGTACAACGTGGACCGGTACCGGCCGCTCTACGGCGACAAGCGCCACTGGCCCATCTTCCTCACCCGGGTCGCCCCGGCGCCGCGGGACATCGCCTAGCCCGGGAAGGGGTCGAGGTCGGAGAGGTCCCGCTCCGGGTCGTCGTGGTGGAGCGTGAACCCGGCCAGGTCGGGGGGCCACGGCTCGTCGCCGAAGGTCGCGCCCTCCAGCCGGGTGATCCAGCCGTCCTCCACGAAGAGCGCGAACCCGGCGCCGCCCGGCAGCCCGGGGATGTCGGCGTGGAGGTCGTCGAGGACGGCCCGCATGGCCGCGAGGGGGGCACGCGGAGCCCCGCGCCCGGGACGGAGCACGGTGGAGAAGCTCGTGGGCGTGGCGATGCGGTGGACCACCGCGAGGCCGACGAGCTGGTCGCGCAGCGCCTCCAGGGCGGGGTGGTCCCCGTCGAGGAACGCGTGGAGCACCGCATGCTCCAGGTGGGTGAGCTCGCCCATGCCGGCGCGGGCGATGGTACTGCGCGCCCCGCGGCTCCGTCCTAGGAAAGCGCCCGTGGGTCGCCTCCTCCTCGTCCTTCCGCTCCTGGTCTCCTGCGCCACCCTGCCCCCGAACCCGGGCGGGACGGACGGGACGGACGCGCTCTACTCCGAGACCCGGCCGGCGATGTCCACGCTCGTCACCATCGCCGTGGCCGGGGCGCCGTCCCCGGGGACCGTCGCCGCGGTCGACTCGGCCTTCGCGGTCTTCGCGCGGGTGGAGGAGGCGATGAACGAGTGGCGCCCCGGATCGCCCCTCTCCGCGCTCAACGCGGCGGCGGGTTCCGGCCAACCCGTTCCCCTCCCCGGCGACCTCTGCCAGGTGCTCCGGGCCGGGCGGGAGGGCGCGGAGCGCACCGGCGGCCTCTTCGATCCCACCTGGGCGGCGCTGCGTGGGGTGTGGCGCTTCGGCGACGGGGAGCCGCCGCGCGTGCCCTCCGACGCCGAGGTGGCGCGGGCCTGCCCCCTCGTCTCCTGGCGGGACCTCCAGATCGAACCGCTCGATACGCCTGCCTCCGACGCCCCCTGCACGGCCCTGCTCCGGCGCGCCGGGATGCAGGTGGGGCTCGGCGGGCTCGTGAAGGGCTGGGGGGTCGACCGGGCCGTGGCCCTGCTGCGCCGGGCGGGGCTGCGCGACTTCACCGTCCAGGCCGGCGGCGACCTCTACGCGGCGGGAACCCGCCACGGGAAGCCCTGGCGCGTGGGCGTCCGCGACCCGCGCAGCGCGACGCGCGAACCGTTCGCCTGGGTGGAGGTCTCCGACTCCGCCTTCTCCACCAGCGGCGACTCGGAGCGCTTCTTCGTCGTGGATGGAAAGCGCCACCACCACGTCATCGACACCCGCACCTGCCGCCCGGCCACGGCGAGCCGGCAGGCGAGCGTGCTCGCGCCGACCGCGCTCGAGGCGGAGGTGCTCGGCAAGGCGGTCTTCGTGCTGGGGGGACGGGAGGGGCTCGACCTCGCCGCGCGGAGCGGCGCGTCGGCGGTGATCGTGACCTCGGCGAACGGCGTGGTCGCGTCGCCCGCGCTCAGCGCACGGCTCGAGGTGGTGCGTCCGCCGTCCCCGTGAAGCCCGGGCGGGGCTCCCGGCCGGGGTGGGGCACGATGGCCGCGACGAGGAGGAGGAGCCAGGCGAGCATCGTGGCCTGGAACCCGACGAAGGCGGCCACCTTGAGCGGCGCCAGCCAGGGCCAGGCGAAGCGGATGGCGAAGCCGGCCCCGATCCCGGCCGCGGCGCAGGTCCAGGTGATCCCGGCGAGGAGCGAGAAGGGGCGCCGCCTCACCCCCAGGGCGAAGGCCACGAGGTGGAGCGTGACCAGGATCAGGAGCGGCACGGCGAGCAGGTGGGGAACCGCCACCTCGAGCAGGCCGGCGAGCGAGCGGGGCGGGGCGAAGCCGGCCTCCGAGCCGAAGTAGAAGGCCCGGACGTGGCCACCGTCGAAGCCGATCTTGCGCGCGAAGAGGACCGCGCCGGTGGCCATGACGAGGGCGACCATGGTGGCGAAGGCGGCGACCGGCAGCGAGAAGCGGGACATCCGGGGGTCAACCATCGGTCCTCCTCGGCTCCCGCCCGAAGGTGGCCCAGGCCAGGGCGACCGCGGCGAGGAGCGCCGCCATCGCCACGCCGAACGCCCCGATCCGCAGCGGCGCCCAGCCCGGGATCCCCGGCCAGGCCACGGGCAGGAAGGGGGCGAGCAGGTCCACCAGGGCGGCCGCCGTCGCCGTGGCGAGGAGCGCGGTCCGCAGGCGCGGAGCGACCGGGCAGACCACGAGCAGCGAGCCCACCGTGAGGAGCAGGAACCCGTAGAGGAACGCCCCCTGGTGGACCTCCTCCCAGAGCGCCACCGGCCCGAACCTCTCCCCGGGCGAGGGCTCGAGGATCCGGGTGAGCCCCTCCGGCGTGAGGGCGCCGTGGGCGGCCCGCGAGGCGATCCAGCCCACGAGCAGGAGCACCGCGAAGGCCAGGAAGACCCGCACCGGCGGGCGGGCGCGGTCCAGCACGGCCGGGTTGGGCTGGACGAGGAACCTCACGGCACCCTCTTCGCTTCCCGGGCCATCCGGAGCGCCTGGAGGAGCCAGCGCGCCTGCTCGGATACCCCGCGCGCCGAGAGGGTCGACCCGGAGATGGGGGCGAGGTCGTCCCCGACCGCGAGCCGGTCGGTCACGCCCTTCCCGTCGAACTGGCCGAGCCAGCGCTCCGAGGGCTTGTACTCGGGCGGCTCGAGGAACGAGAGCACGACGATCCGCCGGATCCGGCCGTCGGGGTCGAAGGCCACGAGCAGCGTCTCGCGCTTGGTCCGGACCACGTGGCTCTGGAGCACGCCGTAGCCGACGACGGCGTCGCCCTTGCGGGCCGTGTAGAAGGTGACCATCCGCTCCGGGATCCGGGAGCGGGCCAGCTCGTCGAGCCGGCGGGCCATGTCGTCGGTGAGGATCACGTCGGCGGCGTCGAACCGGTCGGCGTCCGGGAAGATGGCCCGGAGCGGATCCGGCTTGCCGGCCGCCGGCGCGTCGGCACGCACGGGCGGGCCCCAGCCGAGGGCGGCCACGACGAGGAGGGCGAGGACGGGGCGCATCTTCGTCCTAGTACACGAAGCCAATGCCCAGGTCCCACTGGCTGTACAGTCCAGGGAGACCGCTCGTGATGCCCTGCCAGTCGGCCTTCAGCACCACCTGGGAGATGGGCTTGAAGTCGAGCCCGACGGTGAAGACCCGCTGGTCGAGCGCCGGGTTCAGGATCCCGGCCCCCTCGACGGCGGCCTGGGGGTTGAGCGCCTCGAAGCGGAAGAACGGGGAGAGGGACATCGACGAGCCGAGGAGCGTCAGCACGTCGTAGCTGGCCTCGACGTACCCGCCCCAGGCGCGGCTTCCGATGTACTCCTCGGGGGCCTTGTTCAGGATCTCGGAGACCTGCCCGGCCTGGGAGAGCGAGCCGAAGGCGAGGAGCGCGCGGGCCTGGAGTCCGCGCCAGGCGACGAGCGCGTGGACCTCGCCGAGCGTCACCCAGGGAGAGATCACCTCGCCGCTGGCGTTCCTGGCGCCCTGCCCGGCGTTCCCGAAGTAGATGGATCCGCCGAAGGTGGCCGGCCCGACGTCGACGTTCACGTTGCCCACCCCGGCCCAGGTCCGGGCCGGGCCGAAGGAGCCGGTCCGGGCGTTGCGGATCCAGCTTCCGGCCTCCAGCGGCCCCTCCCCGCCGAAGACGTCCAGTCCGGCGATGGCGAAGGCCTTGTAGCGGACCGGCCCCACGTCGCCGTAGAGCCCTCCGCCGATCTGGGTCCAGGTGGTGGGGATGATGTAGCGGTCGACGTGGGGACGGAAGACCCCGTGGAAGAAGATGGGCTCGTGGTTCTCGTTCAGGAACCCCACCGGCACGAGCAGGCTGCCCACCCGGAGCTTGAGCGGCTCCAGGAAGGCGAAGTCGACGTAGGCCATCTCGATGGAGATCTCCTTGGCGCCGTGCTCGAACTCGATCTCGGAGTTGAAGGTGATGAGGTCGCTGAAGCGGTAGCCGACGTAGAGCACGAGCCGCAGGACCTCGGCGTGGGCGCCCGCGCCGTCGTCGTTGCTCGTGAAGACGAGCTCGCCGTAGCCGCCGATGGAGAGCCCCTTCGGCTGCAGGTGGACCCGGGAGGCGGCCGGCCCCATGCCGGCGTAGGAGCCGAAGGTGATGGCGTCGGGGACCGACATCTCCAGCTTGAGGCGGCGGACCTCCTCGGAGAGCGCCTTCAGCTCCGCCTGGGTGGCGGGGCGGTCGTCCCCGGCGGTGGTCGGGGAGGAGGTGGCCGGCGCGGGCTTCGCGGCCTCCTGGGCCAGGGTGGGGAGGGCAAGGGAGACGAGCAGCAGGAGGACGATCGGTCGACGCATGTGTGTGCGGGGCCTCTTCGATGTTGAGAACGATTCCTATTATCATGGCTGTAATGGGGCGGACAAGGGGAATCGCGGCGCCTGGAAAGGCCCCGCCCCCGGGGGGGAAAGCGCAGGGAGGATGGATCAGCGCCGGTGGCGCGCCCGGCGGTCGGCGACCGCCTCGGCCTTGGCGATGCGCGATCGCTGCTTCACGGCGAGGAGGTAGAAGCGCTGGCGGAGCGCCTCGGCCTCCGGCTCCGTCAGGTCACCGTGCCGCCCCCGCTGCGCCTCGCGCCGGTCGATGGCGCGGGAGAGGCTCACCGCGGCAGCCACCGAGACGTTCAGCGACTGGGAGAACCCGCGCATGGGGATGGCGAAGCGGGCGTCGGCCATGGCCAGCGCGTCGTCGGAGACACCCCGGCTCTCGTTGCCGAAGACCAGCGCCACCGGCCCGGAGAAGTCGAGCTCGGCGAGCCCCACCGAGCCCTCGCCGAGCCAGGACACGTGGATCGCGTAGCCTCGCTCCCGGAGCGCCCCGAGGCACTCCCGGGTCGAGCTCCAGCGGGTCACGTCGAGCCACTTGTCGGCGTTCTGCGAGATCTTCTTGTTGCGGTCGAAGCCCTTCATGGGCCCCTCGACCACGTGGACGTCCTGCACGCCGAAGGCGTCGCAGGTCCGCAGCACGGCGTTCACGTTCTGCGGATCGCAGAGCGCCTCGATCACCACCGTGAGGGTCCGGGTCCGGCGCGAGACCACCTCGTCGATGCGCGCCTTGCGCTCCGGGAGGAGGTAGTCGCTCACCGCGCCGCCTTGCCCCGGGGCTTCCCCACCTTCTTCTTCGCGAGCCGCGACTCGCCGGGGTCCTCGCCGCGGAGCGCCTTCGCTACGGCGTCGAGCAGCGGGTCGATCCCCTCTCCGGTGACGGCCGAGATGGCGAGGATGAGGGGCTTCTTCTTCCTGCGGGCGAAGGTCTTCTTCAGCGCCTCGAACCGCTCCTTGGCCTCGGGCACGTCCATCTTGGTGACGGCGATGACCTGGGGCTTCTTGGCCAGCACCGGCGAGTAGAGGGCGAGCTCCCGGTCGATGGCGTCGAGGTCGGCGCGCGGCGAGCGCCCCTCCCCGGGCGCCAGCGGGTCGACCAGGTGGACGAGCACCTTGGTCCGCTCCAGGTGGCGCAGGAACTGGTGTCCGAGGCCGGCCCCGGCGTGGGCCCCCTCGATGAGCCCGGGCACGTCGGCGACGACGAAGCTCTTGCCGCGCCAGCCCACCACGCCCAGGTTGGGCGTCAGCGTGGTGAAGGGGTAGTCGGCGATCTTGGGGCGGGCCTTGGAGATGCGGCTGATCAGGGTGGACTTGCCGGCGTTGGGATAGCCGACGATGCCCACGTCGGCGAGGAGCTTCAGCTCGAGCTGCAGGTCCTTCTCCTCCCCCTTCGTGCCCGGCTGCGCGAAGCGCGGCGCCTGGTTGGTGGAGGTGGCGAAGTTCATGTTGCCGAGGCCGCCGCGGCCGCCCTTGCAGATCACGAAGCTCGGGCAGGCCTCGCCCATGTCGGCGAGCACCTCGCCGGTGGCGGAGTCCTTCACCAGCGTGCCCGGGGGCACGCGAAGCTCCAGCGCGGACTGGGAGAGGCCGTTCTGGTCGGAGCCGCGCCCGTGCTCCCCGCTCTTGGCCCGGTGCTCGCGGATGTAGCGGTAGTCGAGCAGCGTGTTCATCTGCGGGTCGACGACCAGGATCACGTCGCCACCCCAGCCTCCGTCGCCGCCAGCCGGGCCCCCGCGGGGGATGAACTTCTCGCGACGCCAGGCCACGGCGCCGTTTCCCCCGTCGCCGGAGGCGACCTTGATGCGCACCTCGTCGACGAACTTCACGTGGCCTCCATACGACGAACGCCGCGAGCCTGGAGGCTCCGCGGCGCTCGCGACATCCGGGGCTGCCGGGGCGCTAGGCCTTCGGCACCACCTTGACGACGCGGCGATCGCCGCGCGTCTTCTGGTACTCCACCGTTCCGTCCACCTTGGCGAAGAGGGTGAAGTCCTTGCCCATCCCGACGTTCTGGCCGGGGTGGAAGAGCGTTCCCACCTGGCGGACGAGGATGTTTCCGGCGATGACGCTCTCCGAGCCGTAGACCTTCACGCCGCGGCGCTGCCCGGCGGAATCGCGTCCGTTGCGGCTGGAGCCTTGTCCCTTTTTGTGAGCCATTTCGTGTTCCCTTTCCTTCGGGGCGGGCTAGCCGCGGACCTCGGTGATGACGACCTCGGTGAAGGGCTGGCGGTGACCGCGCTTCTTGGTCCAGCCCTCCTTCTTCTTGCGGAAGTGGACGACCTTGGCGTGGCGCCCGTGGGCGACGATCTCGCCCTGGACGGCCGCACCGGCCACGGTGGGCTTGCCCACCTTGGCCTCGCCCTCGCCGCCGACGAGCAGCGCGTCGAAGGAGAGCTTCTTGCCCACGTCGCCCTCGAGCAGCTCCACGCGGAGCTTGTCGCCCTTGGTCACGCGATACTGCTTGCCACCGGTCTGGATCACCGCATACATCGAGCCGCTCCTTCGTGAAAAAACATCGGAATGCTCTCGGGTTGCTCCCCCGGCGCGAACTCGCGCTGCGGGGCCTAGGCCTCCGGAAGGGCGGTTCTATACGATCGCCCCCACCATCCTGTCAAGGAAACCCGGAGGTTACCCTCCCGTGCCCGTGCCGTTCGCCTCCGGAACGGATACGGTAGCGAACCCGGAGGACGAGGCAGCTTGCGGCATGGAACCCTAGAAGTCGAGCCAGGCATCCGGATCGCCTACGCGATCCAGGGATCGGAGGGGCCGACACTGGTCGTCCCGAACGGGTCCTGGGTGGCCGCGCCCCTGCGGCCGCTCGGGGTCGGCCGGCGAATCGTCTCGTACGACCTCCGCGGCCGGGGGCTCTCCTCGCCGGTGGAGGACAGGAGCAGGCTCGGGGTGGGCTTCGACGTCGCCGACCTGGAGGCGCTGCGTCGCCACCTCGCGCTCGATCGACCGGCGGTCCTCGGGCACTCGTACTGCTCGGCGGTGGCGCTCCTGCACGCGCTCGAGCATCCGCACGCCGTGGGCCGCCTCGTGCTCGTGGGCGCCTTCGCGGCGCGGCGGGTTCCCTGGCACGACAGCGAGATGCCCAGCCTGGGCGAGATGATCCGTCCACCGGGATCCACGCACCTCGGCGCGCTGCGCGCCGGCAGGGTCCACCGCTCCGACCCCCGCACCTATGCACGCGAGTGGATGCGCCACTACCTCCTCCCCCAGCAGGTGGCCCGCAAGGAGAACGTCGACCTCGTCCCCCTCGACGCCTGCGACCTGCCGAACGAGTTCCCGGAGCGCTGGATCCCGGACTGGCTGGAACGGATCTACCCGTCGCTCGGGGACTGGGACTGGCGCCCGCGCCTCCCCTCGCTCGACGTCCCGGTGCTCCTCGCCTGGGGACAGGCCGAGCGGGGGCCGCCGGAGGTGGAGCAGGAATGGCTCTCCGGGCTTCGCCACGGGGAACTGCTCGCGGTGCCGGACGCGGGCCACTGGCCGTTCTGCGAGAACCCGGGCGCCTTCTTCCCGGCGGT